>NZ_JBGFGP010000069.1:0-70031 GCF_041224545.1 Sedimentitalea sp. XS_ASV28
CGTGATCCTCTAGCGAGAACTCATAAAACAGCGCCGGTTGCGCCTCCTGCCGCGGTCCCATCATCGCCGATCCTCCCATCCAACGCAGGAATTGAATCAGCCGACGCCCCTTCGATCAAGGGCGAGTTTTTCAACAAAATAAGCGCCTAAATAATGGAACACGCAAAAGTCTGCTATGAAAGTTGCAGGTTTGACGCCAAGAAATAGCAACTCGGCGTCAACAAATGTCACCTTATGTGTCGTTCCACACTCAGCCGAGGCCAGCTCAAAGCCTATCCACATCTCGAATATCCGCAGCTGGCGCAGGTCATGCAGCCTTCGATCATGCGCATGTCGTATTGGCCGCAACTGGAACACGCCTTGCCGCGAGAGGCGTCGGTGTTCACCACCTGTGCCTGAGGGTCGGATTTCAGCGCCATTCCCTCGCCTTCCAGGAAACCGATTGCGATCATGTGGCGCTCTATCACGCCTCCGATCGCTGCCAGGATCGACGGGATGTACTTGCCCTGAACCCAGGCGCCGCCGCGGGGATCGAACACGGCTTTCAACTCCTCCACCACAAAACTGACGTCGCCGCCCCGGCGGAACACCGCGCTGATCATCCGCGTCAGGGCCACGGTCCAGGCGAAATGCTCCATGTTCTTGGAATTGATGAAGACTTCGAACGGGCGGCGATGACCGTTGATGACGATGTCGTTGATGGTGATGTAGAGCGCGTGTTCGCTGTCGGGCCATTTCACCTTGTAAGTGTTGCCTTCAAGCTCGCTGGGGCGGTCCAGCGGTTCGGACATGTAGATCACGTCGCCATGCGGCGTCCGGGGTTCGGAATTCGAGGTCGCAACCACCACCGGCTGCTCCAAGGCGCCGGTCAGCGCGTCAACGGGCAGTTCCAGTGCATCCGCTATTTTCTGCAGCGCGTCGAAAGGCGGTGATTTACCTTCCTGCTTTATCGACTGGACATATCCGGCGGCCAGACCGGCTTTCAGCGAAAGCGCCTTGTCAGAAAGACCGGCACGGTCTGCCGCACCGCGAATCGTGTCATAGAGTGTGTCGGCACCCGGCGTCGCGGCGTCATTTTCGGCGACACTCAGAACACTTCCCGTCACCTCGTTCGGACGATAGGTGGTGCAACCCTTGCAGCCGGAATCCCACGCCTGCATGTAGACATCCTTGAACGCGTCGAAACTGATGTCCTCGGGACAGTTGATGGTCTTAGAGATCGAGGAATCCACCCATTTCTGCGCGGCGGCCTGCATGCGGACATGGTCGGCGGGCGACAGGGTCTGGGCGTTCACGAAGTAGTCCGGCAGTGCGACGTCACCGAAAGTGTCGCGCCACATCTGCACCGCGTAATCGACGACCTCTTCCTCGGTACGGCTGCCGTCCTTCTGCAACACCTTGCGCTTGTAGGCATAGGCGAAGACCGGTTCGATCCCGGACGAGACATTTCCGGCATAGAGGCTGATGGTGCCGGTGGGTGCGATGCTGGTCAGCAGGGCATTGCGGATGCCGTGTGCGCGAATGGCCTCGCGCACGTCTTCATCCATATGCTGCATGGTGCCACTGGCGAGGTATTTCTCGGCATCGAAGAGCGGAAAGGCACCCTTCTCCTTCGCCAAATCCACCGACGCCAGATACGCGGCGCGGGCGATCGCGTGCAGCCAGCGCTCGGTCTGCCGCGCCGCCTCCTCCGACCCATAGCGCAGCCCCAGCATCAGGAGCGCATCCGCCAACCCGGTCACGCCCAATCCGATGCGGCGCTTGTTGCGGGCTTCCTCGGCCTGTGCCGGCAGCGGGAATTTGGAAACGTCCACCACGTTGTCCATCATGCGCACCGCCGTCGTGACCAGGTCGGACAGCGCCGTCTCGTCCAGCTGCGCCGCATCCCCGAACGGATCGGTCACCAGACGCGCGAGGTTGATCGACCCCAGAAGGCAGGCGCCATAGGGTGGCAGGGGCTGTTCGCCACAGGGATTGGTCGCCGCGATGGTCTCGCAATAGGCCAGGTTGTTGGCGGCATTGATGCGGTCGATGAAGATCACGCCCGGCTCGGCATAATCATAGGTCGCGCGCATCATCTTGTTCCACAGGTCTCGCGCCTGCAACGTGTGATAGACCTTGCCATCGAATTGCAGGTCCCACGGCCCGTCATCCTTGACCGCGCGCATGAAGTCATCGGTCACCAGCACCGACAGGTTGAACATGCGCAGCCGGGCCGAGTCGGACTTGGCCGTGATGAACTGTTCCACGTCCGGATGATCGCAACGCATCGTGGCCATCATCGCACCGCGCCGGCTGCCTGCCGACATGATGGTGCGGCACATGGCGTCCCAGACATCCATGAAAGACAGCGGCCCGCTGGCATCGGCGGCAACACCTTTCACATCCGCGCCCTTGGGGCGGATCGTGCTGAAATCATAGCCGATCCCGCCGCCCTGCTGCATGGTCAGCGCGGCCTCTTTCAGCATCTCGAAGATACCGCCCATGCTGTCCGGTACCGTGCCCATCACGAAACAGTTGAACAGCGTCACCTGCCGTGCCGTTCCCGCTCCGGCGGTGATGCGCCCTGCGGGCAGGTATTTGAAATCTTCCAGTGCCGAAAAGAACCGGTCTTCCCAGGCTTCGGGGGTCTTTTCATGGCTGGCCAGGTCCCGTGCGATCCGGCGCCATGTATCCTCGACGCTTTGGTCGATCGGGCTCCCGTCGGCCTCTTTGAACCGGTATTTCATGTCCCATATCTGTTCGGCGATCGGGGCGGCAAATCGGCTCATGATCCGAATCCTTTCCTGGCAGGCAACCACAATAGCTTGAAGCGGGGTCAATATCCACTACCATATAAACCCTCTAGTGGAGGCGACTCTGTGGACAAGACCGTCAATCTGATCAAACTCTCCGTCGGCACCGAAAGCGTCGAGGATCTGTTGCAATGGCAAAAGACCCGCCGCGCGCAATCGGAGGACGGGCTGCCTCGCCATGTCACGCGGATGTGGCCGAAACGCGAGGCCGAACTCCTGAACGGCGGCTCGATCTACTGGGTGATCAAAGGTCTGATCCAGTGCCGTCAGCGGGTGCTGCGGCTGGATGAGGTGGTAGGCAGCGACGGCATTCGCCGCTGCGCCATCGTGCTGGACAAGAGATTGCAGCGCACGCATTCGGTGCTGCGCCGCCCGTTCCAGGGGTGGCGCTATCTGCCGTCCGGCGATGCACCGCCGGACCTGCCCGAAGGCCGCGACGCGGATGACGTCCTGCCCATGGAGCTCAATCGCGCGCTGGCAGAGATTGGCGTGATCTGATCCCGCGTACCAACATATCGCTGTTGCAGGGGCGCGATATCGTCTAGAAAAGCATCGACTCCAACAACAAGGCCGCACACAGAGACGGCATCGAGCAGGAGAACGACAATGTACAGAATCCTGGTGGCGCTGCTGGCGGCGGCCATCCTCGCCAGTTGTGGTGGACGCGCCGACCGGACGGCGCCGGTGGTACCTGCCAAGCTGGATCCCGAGACGAACCTTCTCGTCTATCCGCGATATGGCGACTCCAAACCGCACCCTTGGAAAGGCCGCGATCCCTATTCCTATCCGATCCACGGCATCGACGTCGCGCGGTATCAGGGGGATATCAACTGGTCGCGTGTGAAATCCGCCGGGATCAATTTTGCCTTCATCAAGGCCACCGAAGGCGGCGATTACATCGATCCGATGTTCCGCGAGCACTGGCAGGGCGCACGCCGCGCCGGGGTTCGTCAGGGCGCATATCATTTCTACTATTTCTGCCGAACGGCGCGCGAGCAGGCCGCCTGGTTCATCCAGAATGTCCCGCGCAACAGTTCCGACCTGCCGCATGTGCTCGACTTGGAATGGAACCACCAGTCGCGCACCTGCCGCCTGCGCCCGGACGGCGAAACCATCCGCGCCGAGGCCGAAATATTCCTCGACACGCTCGAAGCATATTACGGTCGCCGCCCGGTGGTTTACACCACGGTCGATTTCTTTGCCGAAACCGGCATCGGCCGGCTGCGCGATACGGAATTCTGGCTGCGCTCGGTCGCGGGTCATCCCCGCACCGTCTATCCCGGCGCGTTCTGGACCTTCTGGCAATATACCGGTACCGGAATCGTACCGGGCGTCGACGGCCCGGTCGATCTGAACGTGTTCAGATCGTCGCCCGAAAGCTGGTTGCGCTGGTCCGGCGGGGTGACGGCCCGTTAACCCACCTGCCTGATCAGGGTCTTCAACGTTTCACGGTCCGCGTCACTCACCGGTGCGGACCGGCTGCGCCACAGCGTCGCCTGGCTGCGCAGGACCAGACCGTCAGACAGGATCTTCAGGTGATTGGCCCGCAGCGTGTCCCCGGTAGAGGTGATGTCGGCCACCATCTCGGCGGTTTCGTTCATCACCGTGCCCTCGGTCGCCCCCTGGCTGTCGACCAGTTGGTAATCCGCCACGCCGGTCTCGCGCAGGAAGCCATGCACCAGCCGGTGATATTTGGTCGCGATACGCAGCCGATGTCCGTGCCGCGCCCGAAATGCCGCCGCGACAGCATCCAGATCATCCAGCGTATCCACATCAAGCCAGCATTTCGGCACCGCCAGCACCAGGTCCGCATGGCCAAAGCCCAGCGGGCTGACCTCTTCGGTCTGCTGCTCCCAGAGCGGCAACTTCTCATGGACCAGATCGGTCCCGGTGACACCCAGGTGAATACGCCCCGCAGCCAGTTCGCGCGGGATTTCACCGGCGGACAGCAGGACCAGATCAACGCCGTCGATCCCCGTCACCACACCGGCATATTCCCGCTCCGAACCGGTGCGCGTCAGGGTAATCCCCCGTTTGGCGAACCAGCCGAATGTCTTTTCCATCAACCGTCCCTTGGACGGCACGCCCAGCTTGATACTCATGCCAAACCCTCCCGGAGTTCCAGCATCAGACCAGGACGCAGCACGCCGCCAACGGCCGGGATCTCGCTGCCTCCGCCCAACTGCCGGGTCAGGGCATCATACCGCCCCCCGGTGGCTATCGGTGGCAAATCCGGACGACGCTCGGCATAGAATCCGAAGACGAAACCGTCGTAATATTCCATCGACGTCCGGCCATAGCTGGCCTCGAAATCGAGATTCTCGACATCGATTCCGCAAGCGTCCAACGCGCCCAGCCGGGCCTCCAGCAGATAGAGCGACGGCGTGATAGACGGCAGATCCACTGCGATGTCGCGCAGATGGCCCAGCGCGTAAGGCGCCGTCTCACGTACCGACAGCAGGTTGTCCAGCGCCGACAACTCGGTTGCGCTGATCGGCGGCGCTTCGGCTTCCGCACGAAGGGCCTCGATCCGCTCGGCAAGTTCTGCCTGCCCGCGCTTGCCGATCCAGGGCACATCGACCGACAACGGGTCCTCCAGCGCCAGCAGTTTCGCGCGTTTCGGCGGCACAGGCGCGCGTCGCGAATACCGCTCGAGCAAGACCCGGAAGCGCCGGGGCCGCCAGATATGGCGCATCAGCGCCCGCTTGCGCCGCTCGTTGGTGTTCAGCCCGCGAACCGCAGCCATCAGGATGCCGATGTCACCGGTCGCCGCCCGCAGGTTCAAGCCTGCGACCGCCTCGGCAATGCGCGCAAAGACCTCGGCATCCGCCGTCGCGGGATTGCTGCGGTCGAACAGTTCGTAGCCGACCTGCACATATTCGCTCGCCCGCTCGGGATGTTCGTCCTGATGACGGAAAACCTCGCCCGAATAGGTGTATCGCGCCGGTTCGGCTCCAAATTCCATATGCATCTGCACAACGGGTACGGTGAAATCCGGGCGCAACATCTGTTCGCCATGCAAGGCATCGCTGGTCACATAGGCCCGGGCGCGAATGTCTTCGCCGTAAAGATCCAACAGCGTTTCAGAAGGCTGCAGGATCGGCGTTTCGATCGGCAATGCCCCGGCGGCCTGAAACAGCGCACGAAGGCGCGCGGCTTCGGCCAGCGTCTCGGCCCGCGTTGGCATCAATTCGTCCCGATCTCGTGCAGAGCGAGGATCTCGCGCACCTTGGCCAGCATCTCGTCGCGCGCCACCTCGAACTGGCTGGGGCGTTCCTTCCACTCCTCCAGCGTTGCGTTTTCGGCGATCCGCGCGCCAAGGATCAGATCCTTGATCTGCACCACACCACGTTCCCGTTCGTCGCCGCCCTCGATGATCGCCACCGGGCTGTTGCGCCGATCCGCATATTTCAACTGGTTCCCGAAATTCCTGGGATTGCCCAGATACACCTCGGCACGCAGACCCGCGTTGCGCAACTCCGCCACTATCGCCTGATAATCCGCCATGCGATCCCGATCCATCACGGTGACCACCACAGGCCCATGTTCACCCGGCTTGATCCGCCCCTTTTCCCGCAATGCCGCCAAAAGGCGATCAACACCAATGGACACCCCGGTCGCCGGCACGGCCTGCCCTGTAAAGCGCTTGACGAGATCGTCATAGCGGCCCCCACCGGCAACCGAACCGAACTGCCGTTTGCGGCCCTTGTCGTCAAAGATCTCGAAGGTCAGTTCGGCCTCATAGACCGGCCCGGTATAGTATCCCAGACCACGCACCACGGAGGGATCGATGATGATACGGTCGGCACCATAGCCCTGCGCGGCCAGGAGGTCGGCGATATCCTGCAATTCACCGACACCGTCCTCGCCCATGGACGACCCCTGAACCAGTTCACGCAGCCGGGCCACCGTTTGCGCGCCGGTGTCACGCCGTGCGTCCATGAACCCCATGACGATCTCGGCCTGCGCATCCCCGAGGCCTGCGCCCTCGGTGAAATCGCCGCTGTCATCCTTGCGCCCCTCGCCCAACAGCGCCCGCACCCCGTCCGGCCCCAGCCGGTCGAGCTTGTCGATCGCGCGCAGGACAATGCCGCGCGCCTCGGCATGTTTGCCGGGGTCTTGCGGGTCGAGCACGCCGGCCACTTCCATCACGCCATTCAGAACCTTGCGGTTGTTGATACGGATCACGTAATCTCCGCGCGCGATGCCGACGGCCTCGAGCGTATCGGACAGCATCGCGCAAATCTCTGCATCCGCCGCCATGCTCGCCGTACCCACCGTGTCGGCGTCGCATTGATAGAACTGGCGATACCGCCCCGGCCCCGGCTTCTCGTTGCGCCAGACCGGCCCCATCGCATAGCGGCGATACGGCATGGGCAGATCATTGCGGTGCTGGGCGTAGACCCGCGCCAACGGCGCCGTCAGGTCGTATCGCAAGGCCAGCCAGTCGCCCCGGTCGTTATCGTCAAACTCCTGCCAGGCAAAGACTCCTTCATTCGGCCGGTCGACGTCAGGCAGGAATTTGCCCAGCGCCTCTACCGTCTCGACCGCCGAAGACTCCAAAGCGTCAAACCCGTAGCGATGGTAGACCGCCGCAATCGCCTGCAACATCTCACTGCGCTGCGTGACTTCCGCACCGAAATAATCGCGGAACCCCTTGGGTGTCTCGGCCCTGGGGCGGGGCTGTTTCTTGGTCTTGGCCATATCGAGAGTCCTTGGGCAGTCCGGTTGCGGCGCGGTCTAGCCCAAGGTCACCACAGGAGCAAGGCAGCGCAGGTGCAGCCGTTGGAAAAGACGCAAAACCACGCTATGAGCGCGCCGAAGCAATGAGGTACCACCATGCAACATCTTGAAGAGAAAATCGCCCACCTGCTGCGCAGCATGGATGAACTCAGCGACGTGGTCGCGCGCCAACAGAGAGAGATCGACACGCTGACGCGGCGCGTCCACATGCTCATGCAACGCGAAGGCGAACGCGATGCCGAGCGTGGTGGCGGGGTGATCATTGGCGACGAACGCCCGCCGCATTACTGAGCCGGAAAAACGATGAGGGGCGCTGCCCCTCAAACTCCCCGGAGTATTGGGACAAAGATGAAAGGGTAGACCCCGGATCTTCATCTTTGTGAAAATACTCCGGGGGAGACGCCCGCAAGGCGGCGGGGGCAGAGCCCCCCAAACTGCATCAGAGATCCTCGACCATCATTACGCCCTGCAGGCTCTTGAGCGCGCCCTTGATCTGAGGATTGATGGCGAATTCCTGCCCGAGTTCCATCTCGACCTCACCGGGTAGCGCGGGGTCCATCAGGCAGACCTGTACCGGGCCTCTCGCGGCGTTGCGCGCAGCGATTCGGGCGTCGTCAAGGACGCGCGCCACCGTCTCTACGGCATCTACAGTTTCGATAAACACTCGCAGACCAGCCGCCTCGAGTTCACCGATCGCCGCATCGACCGGCACGACCGAACGGGCCAGCAGCTTCAGCTGATCGCTTTCCACGTTGGCTTCGACCGTGATCACCACTTTGGACCCGACATCGAGAAAACCGCGCGATTTTTCCAGGATCTCCGAGAACAGCGTCACCTCGTAGGCCCCGGTCGCATCCGAAAGCTGTGCAAAGGCAAACCGGTTGCCGCGCGCGGATTTACGTTCCTGTCGCCCCGCGACCACCCCTGCCAGTTTGGCCACGTGCGGCGAGGACGCCGCCTTTTTCTGCACCTCTTCCAGCGTCATCACACCCTTGCGTTTCAGAAAGGCGGCGTAATCGTCAAGCGGATGCCCGGACAGGTAGAAGCCGACGGCCCTGAACTCTTCGGCGAGACGCTCGGCGGGAAGCCAGTCATCGACCTGAGACAGGCGTGGTTCTGGGAGATCTTCGCCCGCCTCGCCAAAGAGCGAGACCTGGTTCGAGTTCTTCTGCTCATGCACCGCCGCCGAATAGGCAACGAGCGCATCCAGGCTGTCAAACACGCGACGCCGGTTGGAATCGAGCTGATCGAACGCACCGGCACGTGCCAGCATCTCCATCGGACGCTTGCCCACGCGCTTCAGATCGACGCGTCGCGCCAGATCGAACAGCGTGACAAAGGGCTTCTCGACGCCATCCTGCCTGCGCCCGTCAGTCACCAGGCGCATCGCCTCGGTACCGACATTCTTGAGCGCCCCGAGCGCGTAGACCAGCGCCCCATCCACAACCTTGAAGGTTGCATCCGAGCGGTTCACGCAGGGCGGCACCCATGGCAGATCCAGCGCCTTTTTCACCTCTTCGAAATAGACCGCCAGCTTGTCGGTCAGGTGAATATCGCAGTTCATCACCCCGGCCATGAACTCGACCGGATGGTTCGCCTTGAGCCAGGCGGTCTGGTAGCTGACCACGGCATAGGCCGCCGCGTGTGATTTGTTGAACCCGTAATTGGCGAATTTTTCCAGCAGGTCGAAAACCTCGGTCGCCTTTTTCCTGCCGACACCGTTTTCCGCCGCGCCCTTTTCGAATTTGGGACGTTCGGCGTCCATCGCCTCCTTGATCTTCTTGCCCATCGCCCGGCGCAGCAGGTCCGCGCCACCGAGGCTGTAGCCTGCCATGACCTGCGCGATCTGCATCACCTGCTCCTGATAGACGATGATGCCTTGGGTTTCTTCCAGGATATGGTCGATGAGCGGATGAACCGAGGTGATCTCGCGCTGGCCATTCTTGACTTCGCAATAGGTCGGGATGTTTTCCATCGGCCCCGGACGATAGAGCGCGACCAGGGCGACGATATCCTCGATACAGGTTGGCTTCATGCGCTTGAGCGCATCCATCATCCCCGAGCTTTCAACCTGGAACACCGCCACGGTCCTGGCGGCGGCGTAGAGCTTGTAGGTCTTTTCGTCGTCCAGTGGGATCAGGTTCATCTGGTTCTCGGCGCCTTCCGCGGGCTCGTAGAGCTGCGTGCCGTCCGCCGCCACGTGCAGCGGCCTGCCCGAGGCGAGAATCTGATCCAGCGCGTTCTGGATCACCGTCAGGGTTTTCAACCCCAGAAAGTCGAACTTGACCAGACCGGCCTGTTCCACCCACTTCATGTTGAACTGCGTCGCAGGCATGTCCGAGCGCGGGTCCTGGTAGAGCGGGACGAGCGCGTCCAGTGGTCTGTCACCGATCACCACGCCGGCAGCGTGGGTGGAGGCATTGCGCAGCAACCCCTCGACCTGCTGCCCATAGGTCAGCAACCGGTCAACCACCTCTTCGGCCCTGGCCTCCTCGCGCAGGCGCGGTTCGTCGATCAGCGCCTTTTCGATGCTGACCGGCTTGACGCCTTCGACCGGGATCATCTTGGACAGGCGATCGACCTGGCCATAGGGCATCTGCAGAACGCGACCGATGTCTCGGACCGCCGCCTTGGACAGAAGCGCACCAAAGGTGATGATCTGCCCGACCTTGTCGCGCCCGTATTTTTCCTGGACATAGCGGATCACCTCTTCGCGCCGGTCCATGCAGAAGTCGATATCGAAATCCGGCATCGACACCCGCTCGGGGTTGAGGAACCGTTCGAACAGCAGCGAATAGCGCAGCGGGTCAAGGTCGGTGATGGTCAGCGCATAGGCCACGAGGCTGCCCGCGCCCGATCCGCGCCCGGGTCCGACGGGAATATCATTGTCCTTGGCCCACTGGATAAAGTCGGCCACGATCAGGAAATAGCCGGGAAAGCCCATGCCCTCGATGATGCCCAGCTCGAAATCCAGACGTTTCTGATAGTCTTCGACACTGACCGCGTGCGGGATCACCGCAAGGCGCGCCTGCAGGCCCTCATTTGCCATGCGGCGAAGTTCGGCGACCTCGTCATCGGCGAATTTCGGCAGGATCGGATCGCGACGATAGGCCATGAAGGCGCATCGGCGCGCGATCTCGACGGTGTTTTCCACCGCTTCGGGCAAGTCGGCGAACAGGGTCACCATCTCTTGCTGGCTCTTGAAATAATGCTGCGCGGTCAACCGTCGCCGGGGTTCCTGCTGGTCGACATAGGCACCTTCGCTGATACAGATCAGCGCATCATGCGCCTCGTACATCTTGGTTTCGGGGAAATAGACATCATTGGTCGCCACCAGCGGCAGATTCATCGCATAGGCCATCTCGACATGGCCCTGTTCGGTCAGCCGTTCGGCTTCGGGTTGCCCTCCCTCGCCGGGGTGCCGCTGAAGTTCCACGTAAAGACGGTCGGGGAAGGCCCGTACCATCCGGCCGAGCAGGTCTTCGGCTGCCGGGCGCTGACCCGCCTGCAGCAACATCCCGAGCGGCCCGTTGGGTCCACCGGTCAGACAGATCAGCCCGCCGGAATGCCGCTCCAGGTCCTCGGGCGTGACCTGCGGAAGCTGCCCACCCTTGTCGAGATAGAGGCAGGAGTTCAGCTTCATCAGGTTTTCATATCCGCTCTCGGACTGCGCCAGCAGCACGAGCGGCGCCGGCGCGCGCGGTTTCTCTCCGGGCTGCACCACCACATAGGCAAGGTCGACCTGACAGCCGATGATCGGCTGGATGCCCGCGCCGCTCGCCGTAACCGAAAATTCCAGCGCCGAGAACATGTTGTTGCTGTCGGTGACGGCCACGGCGGGCATGTCATTGGCCTTGCACATGTCCGGCAGTTTCTTGAGCCGAACCGCGCCTTCCAGCAGCGAATATTCGGTGTGAACGCGCAGGTGGATGAATCGGGGATCGATGGTCATGCCGCACGCTACCCCGATCCGGCGCAGACGTAAAAGCGGCTTTTTCAGGTGTTGTCAGGATGGGGACGATTGTCGCCGGATTATTCTGAAAAATTTGAAGGCGTTTTCACTCCTTGACCATACCGGCGGCAGGATGATCCATGAATCAAAGCCTTTAGACAACAGGCGGTCCGGAGGGCGGCACTTCTTTTTCCGCCTTCATGTCGCAGTGCAGCATATGTTTTCCTTGCCAGATCGCACTCTACCTTTCTAACCTGAATTCAATAAACGACCCGCAGGTGTTCTACGTCGCATCGAAAACCTGCAAAACGGGTCACAACAGGGTACTGCGACGGGTTTCAGACATGGACATCACGTTTCTTCTGAACGGAGAGACCGTAGCGTTGTCAGGTGTTTCACCGACGATGACGTTGCTCGACTGGTTGCGCGAGGAACGGCATCTGACAGGAACCAAGGAGGGCTGCAACGAAGGCGACTGCGGGGCCTGCACGGTGATGGTGACGGACGGAACCGGGGCAAGAGCGCTCAACGCCTGCATCCTCTTTCTTCCGCAGTTGCAGGGCAAGGCCGTGCGCACGGTCGAAGGCGTGAGCGGCCCCGACGGCACGCTGCATCCGGTGCAGGAGGCGATGATCACCCATCACGGCAGCCAGTGCGGATTTTGCACGCCCGGCTTTGTCATGTCGATGACCGCCGCCCACCTGAACGGGGCGAGCAATCATGACGACCAGCTGGCGGGAAATCTGTGCCGCTGTACCGGCTATGCGCCGATCATCCGCGCGGCCGAGGCCGCCGCCGGGCAACCGGTGCCGCAATGGGTGCGCGACGATGCGCCCGCCGCTCCGCCCGCCGCGCCGTTTATCCCAGAAAGCGCCGACGCGCTTGCCGAGATCTATGCCCGCCATCCCGACGCCACGCTGGTCGCCGGTGCGACCGATGTCGGGCTCTGGGTGACCAAGCAGCTGCGCGATCTTGATCCAGTCATCTTTCTCAACCGCTGCGACGATCTGCGGCATATCGAGATCGGCGAAACCGAAATCCGGGTAGGCGCGATGGTCGATATGAACGCGATGGGCGCGGCGATGGCCGATCTTCATCCATCCTATGCCGAGATGATCCGGCGCTATGCCAGCGTGCAGGTCCGAAACGCGGCGACCGTGGGTGGCAATATCGCCAATGGTTCGCCCATCGGTGACAACCCGCCCGCGTTGATCGCGCTTGGGGCCACCCTGCACCTGCGCAAGGGGGATGCGCGACGCGCCCTGCCGCTGGAAGAATTCTTCGTCGCCTACGGCAAGCAGGACCGTGCGCCCGGTGAATTTGTCGAGGCGGTCAGCTTTGCGCGCCAGCCGGACAGGCTCAGATGCTACAAGCTGTCCAAACGGTTCGATCAGGACATTTCCGCCGTCTGCGGCTGTTTCAATATCACCGTGGACGACGGCATCGTCCGCGCCGCCAGGATCGCATTTGGTGGTATGGCGGCCACCCCCAAACGTGCAAGGACGGTCGAAACCGCTCTGATCGGACAGCCCTGGACCGCCACCGGTATCAGCGCCGCCCAGGATGCCTTTGACGCCGACTTTACCCCGATGAGCGACATGCGGGCGTCGGCACGCTACCGGCTGGAAACGGCGCGGGCCATGCTGGCGCGATATTTTGCGGAGGATGGCGGGCAGACGGTTTCGGTTCTGGAGGTCAGCGCATGAGTGTCACCGCCCCCCTACCCCATGACGCCGCGCCCCTTCATGTGACGGGCGGCGCGCGTTATATCGACGACATCCCGACGCCGGCCGGTACGCTGCATCTGGCCTTTGGCCAGAGCGGGATTGCGCGCGGCCGGATCACCGCGATGGACCTTGCCGCCGTCCGCGCCGCCGAGGGTGTTGTGGCGGTTCTGACCGCCGAAGATTTGCCCTTTGCCAATGACGTGTCACCATCGGCCCATGACGAACCGCTGTTGTCGGATGGCACCGTGCATCACGTGGGCCAGGCGATTTTTCTGGTTATCGCCCGCAGCCACCTTGCCGCCCGCAAGGCGGCGCGCCTGGGCGAGATCACCTACGAGGAGGCGGAACCGCTGTTGAGCGTCGAACAGGCGCTCAAGGCCGACAGCCGGTTCGAAGACGGTCCGCGCATCTATGAAAAAGGCGATGCCGCCGCCGCAATCGCAGCCGCATCGCATGTGATCGAAGGCAGCATCGAGATCGGCGGACAGGAACATTTCTATCTCGAAGGTCAGGCGGCGCTCGCGGTACCGCAGGAAGGCGGCGACATGCTGGTGCATTCCTCGACCCAGCATCCGACCGAGATTCAGCACAAGGTGGCCGAGGCCATCGGCGTGCCGATGCATGGCGTCCGGGTGGAAACCCGCCGCATGGGCGGCGGTTTCGGCGGCAAGGAAAGCCAGGGCAATGCGCTCGCCTGTGCCTGCGCGGTGGCCGCACGGCTGACCGGCAAGGCCTGCAAGATGCGTTATGACCGCGATGACGACATGGTCATCACCGGCAAACGCCACGACTTCCGCATCACCTATCGGGCGGGGTTCGACGATACCGGCCGCATCAGCGGTGTCGAATTCACCCAGTACACCCGTGGCGGCTGGGCGCAGGATCTGACGCTGCCGGTCGCGGATCGGGCCATGCTGCACGCGGACAACGCCTATCTGCTGCCAAATGCGCGGATCGAAAGCCACCGGTTGAAAACCAACATGCAGAGCGCCACCGCCTATCGCGGGTTCGGTGGACCGCAGGGGGTGGTGGGAATAGAACGGGTCATCGACCACATCGCCCATGATCTGGGTCTGGACCCGGTCCAGGTGCGCAAGCGCAACTATTATGCCGAGGCGCCTGACGCGGATGCCGGAAACACCACGCCCTATGGCCAGGTGGTCGAGGATTTCGAGTTGCACGGCATGACCGAAGCCTTGCTTGCGAGCAGCGACTATGCCGCCCGCCGCGCCGCGATCGCCGAATGGAATGCCAGCCACGACATCATCAAGAAGGGCATCGCGTTCTCTCCGGTGAAATTCGGGATTTCCTTCACCCTCACGCATCTCAATCAGGCGGGGGCGCTGGTGCATGTCTATCAGGACGGCTCGGTTCACCTGAACCACGGCGGGACCGAGATGGGCCAGGGCCTGTTCCAGAAGGTGGCCCAAGTCGCCGCGAGCCGGTTCGGCATTCCTCTGGAGATGGTCAAGATCACCGCCACCGACACCGCCAAGGTGCCCAATACCTCGGCCACGGCGGCCTCGTCCGGCAGCGACCTGAACGGCATGGCGGTCAAGGCGGCGTGCGACACGATCCGCGACCGCATCGCCGCGTTCCTGGCCGAGCGGCATCAGGCCGATGCCACAACCGTGCGGTTTTCCGACGGGCAGGTGCAGGTGGCGGATGCGACCTATACATTTGCCGAGGTCGCGGGGCTGGCCTATGCCGGGCGCGTCAGCCTGAGCGCCACCGGGTTCTACAAGACGCCAAAGCTCGAATGGGACCGGATCAAGGGACGCGGGCGGCCCTTCTTCTATTTTGCCCACGGCGCGGCCGTGACCGAAGTCGCCATCGACACCCTGACCGGCGAAAACCGCATCCTGCGCGCCGACATCCTGCATGACGCGGGCGCCTCGCTGAACCCGGCGCTGGATATCGGGCAGGTCGAAGGCGGCTATGTGCAGGGCGCGGGATGGCTCACCACCGAGGAACTGGTCTGGGATGACAAGGGACGCCTGCGCACCCATGCGCCCAGTACCTACAAGATCCCTGCCTGTTCGGACCGACCGGACGTGTTCAACGTCGCGCTGTGGGACGGGCAGAACCGGGAAGAAACGATCTATCGCTCCAAGGCGGTGGGCGAACCGCCCTTCATGCTGGGCATCTCGGCCTTTCTAGCGCTCAGCGATGCCATAGCCGCCTGTGGCGATGCCTACCCGGCGCTGGATGCACCGGCGACCGCCGAACAGGTCTGGACGGCGATCCGGCGGGTGCGCAATGGGATTTGACCTGGAGGAGTTACGCGCCGCCGTGGCCGCGCACGGTCGCGTGACCCGGGTGGTTATCGCCGCGATACGCGGATCCTCCCCGCGCGAAGTCGGCGCCGCGATGCTCGTCTGGGAGACAGGGCAATCCGGCACGATCGGCGGTGGAACACTTGAATTCCAGGCTGCCAAGGCCGCACGCAGCACGCCCTCCACGGGGGTGAGTCATCACGCACTCGGCCCCGATCTGGGCCAATGCTGTGGCGGCGCGGTGACCCTATTGACCGAGGTCTATGACGCCGCCGCTCTGGCCGCGCTTGACGCGGACGTGATCGCGCGCGCCACCGATGGTCCGGCAATCATGCCGATGTCGGTCCGCCGCGTCCTGGCCGGCGCACGTGCGCAGGGCATGGCCCCCGCGCCGCAACTGCTGGATGGCTGGATGATCGAACCGGTCCATCGGCCCACGCGCCCGATCTGGATCTGGGGCGCCGGTCACGTTGGGCGGGCGCTGGTGCAGGTCCTGGCGCCGCTGCCGGACCTTGCGATCACCTGGGTCGATACCGCCGCGACCCGGTTCCCCGAGACCCTCGCACCCGGCGTGACCAGCGTATCCGCCGCCAAACCCGCGGCGCTGGTGCCGCATGCCCCGACCGATGCCGAGCACCTGATCCTGACCTATTCGCACACGCTCGATCTCGAGCTGTGTCATCGGCTGCTGGGGCATGAATTTGCCTTTGCCGGGCTGATCGGATCGAAGACCAAATGGGCGCGGTTCCGGTCGCGGCTGGCGGCCCTGGGCCATGCCGGCGGACGGATTGCCGACATCACCTGCCCGATCGGCGATCCATCGCTGGGCAAGCACCCGCAGATGATTGCCATCGGCGTCGCGGCGGCGCTGATGCGGTCCGACCAAACAAGACATGCCAAAAAGGATGTGAGCGCGTGACAGTTCCCCTTCTGAGCCTTCAGGGTCTGACCAAGGCCTATCCCGGCGTGATCGCCAACAACAACGTGTCCTTTGACATCGGCGTCGGGCAGGTCCACGCCCTGCTGGGCGAAAACGGTGCCGGGAAATCGACGCTGGTCAAGATGATCTACGGATTGGTGAAACCCGACAGCGGCACCATGCTGCTCAATGGCCGGACCTATGCGCCGCCGGAACCCCGCGCCGCGCGGGCGGATGGCATCGCAATGGTATTTCAGCATTTTTCGCTGTTCGATGCGCTGAACGTGGCAGAGAACATCGCGCTTGGCATGGAAAACCCGCCGGCCATGCGGGATCTTGCGGCACGTATCCGCGACGTTTCCGAAACCTACGGGCTGCCACTCGATCCCTTTCGCACGGTGGGCGATCTCTCGGCCGGTGAACGCCAGAGGGTCGAGATCATCCGCTGCCTGTTGCAGGACCCCAAGCTGCTGATCATGGACGAACCGACCAGCGTGCTGACGCCGCAAGAGGTGGACATCCTCTTCCAGACCCTGCGCAAGTTGAAATCCGAGGGCACCGCGATCCTCTATATCAGCCACAAGCTCGAAGAGATCCGCACCCTGTGCGATCATGCCACGGTGCTGCGTCTGGGCGAAAATGTCGGCGAGTGCATCCCCGCCGAGACCAGCGCGCGCGACATGGCCGAACTGATGGTCGGCAGCGCGCTGAAGCCGCCCGAACGCTCGCGGCGCGAGCTTGGCGAGGTCGCGCTGGACATCAGCGGGCTGTCGGTGCCGTCGCCCTCGGATTTCGGCACGGCGCTCAGGAACATCCACATGACCGTCCGTCAGGGTGAGGTTCTGGGCATTGGCGGCGTTGCAGGCAACGGGCAGGACGAGCTGCTGTCGGTGCTTTCGGGCGAAGTGACGACCGCCGCCGACGCGGTCAAGCTGGCCGGACGGCCAGTGGGCGACCTGGGCCCGACCGCGCGACGGCGGCTTGGCCTGCTGACCGCGCCGGAGGAACGGCTGGGCCACGCCGCGGCCCCGGACATGAGCCTGACGGAAAACGCCATGCTGACCGGATCGGTGCGCGAGAACCTAGTGAGCAACGGTTTCCTGAAATGGCGCGATGCCGAGAATTTTGCAAAACGGATCATCGCCGATTTCGACGTGCGCACGCCCGGTCCGGACAACGCGGCACGATCGTTGTCGGGCGGGAACCTGCAGAAATTCGTAATCGGCCGCGAGGTGCTGCAACGCCCGGACGTGCTGGTGGTGAATCAGCCGACCTGGGGCGTGGACGCCAGCGCCGCCGCCGCAATCCGGCAATCGATCCTCGACCTTGCCGCGAACGGCGCGGCGGTGGTCTGCATCAGCCAGGATCTGGATGAACTCATGGAAATCAGCGACCGCTTCGCCGCTCTGAACGAAGGCCGCCTGAGCACGCCCCGCGACACAACGGGCCTGACCATCGACGAAATCGGCCTGATGATGGGCGGCGCACATGGAATGGAGGTGGCCCATGTCTGAGCCAGAACAGCCCGCACAACGGGAGACGGGCGCATGATCGTGCTGGAAAAACGGCCGCAGCCATCCCGCAACTGGTCGATTGCGACGCCACTGATCGCGGTTCTGGCCACCATGTTCTTTGGTGGCGTGCTGTTCGCCATGCTGGGCAAGAACCCTGTCGAAGCCATCCGCACCATTTTCTGGGATCCGCTGTTCGGTGAATTTGCGTTCTACTATCGCCCGCAACTGCTGGTCAAAGGGGCGCCGCTGGTGCTGATCGCGATTGGCCTGTCGCTCGGGTTCCGGGCCGGGATCTGGAATATCGGGGCCGAGGGACAATACATCATGGGCGCGATTGTCGGCGCCGGTGTCGGCCTCGCCTTCTATCCGATGGACTCGATCATCGTGTTTCCGCTGATGATCCTTGGCGGGGCCGTGGGCGGTTGGGCCTGGGCGATGATCCCGGCACTGCTCAAGGTGCGGTTCGGCACCAACGAGATCCTGGTCTCGCTGATGCTGGTCTATGTGGCGGAACAGATGCTGGCCTCGATGTCGCTGGGACTGCTGAAAAACCCGCAGGGCTTTGGCTTTCCGGGCAGCCGGAATCTGAATGAATATGCCAGCGCGACAAGCTGGATCAATCGGGATGTCGGCATGCACTGGGGCGTCGTTTTCGCCTTTATCGCAGTGATCTTTGCCTATGTGCTGCTCAACCGTCACATGCTCGGCTTTCACATCCGTCTGACCGGCGAAGCCCCGCGCGCGGCGCGGTTTGCCGGGGTCAAACCCGCGCGGCTGATCCTGTTCTGCCTTGGCACATCCGGCGCTCTGGCCGGGCTGGCCGGGCTGTTCGAGGTGGCCGGGCCCGCGGGCCAGATCACCATCGATTTCAACGTCGGTTACGGCTTTACCGCGATCATCGTGGCGTTTCTCGGCCGGCTGCACCCGCTGGGCATCCTGCTCGCCGGAGGGCTCATGGCGCTGACCTATATCGGTGGCGAAATCGCGCAGTCCCAGCTTGGCCTGCCTGCCGCCGCAATCCAGGTGTTCCAGGGCATGCTGCTGTTCTTTCTGCTGGCTCTGGATATCCTGACCAATTACCGCATCCGACTGCGCAAGAGCGAGGTGGCCTGATATGGACCTGTCTGCAATCAATCCCGTTTTGCTGATCGCCTCGCTGATGGTGGCGGCCACCCCGATCCTGCTGGCCGGCATCGGCGAACTGGTGGCCGAAAAATCCGGTGTCCTGAACCTCGGCGTCGAGGGCATGATGATCGTCGGCGCGATCAGCGGCTTTGCCGTTGCCGTGGAAACCGGCTCGCCGTTTCTCGGCTTTGTCGCGGCCGCCCTCGGAGGAGCCGCCCTGTCTCTGCTGTTTGTCCTGCTGACGCAGGTGGCTCTCGCGAACCAGGTGGCATCCGGGCTGGCGCTCACCCTGTTCGGCCTGGGCCTCAGTGCGCTGATGGGCCAGAACTATGTGGGAATCAAACCGCCCCCGACAGGTCGGCTCGATATTCCCCTGCTCAGCGACATACCGGTCATCGGTCCGATTCTCTTCAACCACGATGCCGTGCTGTATCTCGGAATCGCGCTCGTGGCCGGGGTCTGGGCAACGCTGAAATTCACCCGGGCCGGCCTGATCCTGCGCGCCGTCGGCGAGAGCCACGATGCCGCCCATGCGCTTGGCTACAAGGTGGTGCGTATCCGCGTCCTCGCCATCCTGTTCGGCGGCGCCTGTGCCGGGCTGGGCGGCGCCTATATCAGCCTTGTGCGTGTCCCCCAATGGACCGAGGGCATGACCGCCGGTGTCGGCTGGATCGCGCTGGCGCTGGTGGTGTTCGCGAGCTGGAAACCCTGGCGCGTCCTGCTGGGTGCCTATCTGTTTGGCGGAATTACCGTACTGCAACTCAACCTTCAGGCAGCAGGCGTTGCCATTCCGGTCGAGTATCTGGCAATGTCGCCCTATCTCATCACAATTCTTGTGCTGGTGATCCTGTCAAAAGACAAAAGCAATGCACCGGCATCGCTGGGCAGAACCTTCCATGCCGCTCACTGAGCGGCCAACAAAACCAACCTGGGGGAACCTGATGAAACTCACCACACTTCTTGCCAGCGCCGCGATGGTGTTGGGCCTGGCGTCCGGCGCGATGGCGCAGGACAAGACCAAGATCGGCTTTGTCTATGTCGGGCCGGTCGGCGATGGCGGCTGGACCTACGAACACGACAAGGGCCGGCAAGCGGTCGTGGCCGAATTCGGCGACAAGGTGGAAACCACCTATGTCGAATCCGTGCCGGAAGGCCCGGATGCCGAACGTGTCATGACGCAGATGGCGCTGAACGGGGCCGACCTGATCTTTGCCACCTCCTTCGGTTACATGGACCAGACAATCAACGTCGCCAAGAAATTCCCGAATGTGAAATTCGAGCATGCGACCGGTTACAAGACGGCGCCCAATGTCTCGGTCTATTCCGCCCGCTTCTACGAAGGTCGCGCGGTGCAGGGCCATATCGCGGGCAGCATGACCAAGTCCAACATCGTCGGCTATATCGGTTCCTACCCGATCCCCGAAGTGATCCGGGGCATCAACTCGGCCTATATCCACGCCAAGAAGGTCAATCCGGATGTCCAGTTCAAGATCGTCTGGGCCTACACATGGTTCGACCCGGCCAAGGAAGCGGATGCTGCCAAGGTCCTGATCGAACAGGGGGCTGACGTGATCCTGCAACACACGGATTCCACCGCGCCACAAGCCGCCGCCAAGGCCGCCGGCAACGTGATCACCTTTGGTCAGGCCTCGGACATGAGCGAATACGCCCCCTCCCCGCGGGTCAGCTCGATCATCGACAACTGGGCCCCCTATTACATCGCGCGTACCAAGGCCGTGATGGACGGAACCTGGGAAACCGTGAACACGTGGGACGGGATCGCCGAGGGCATGGTCGGAATTGGCGAAATCACCGATGCGGTGCCCGCCGAAGTCAAGGCCGAGGCGCTCGCGCTCAAGGATGCAATTGCATCGGGCGAACATCATCCCTTTACCGGACCGCTGAACAAGCAAGACGGCAGCCCGTGGCTGGCCGAGGGAGAAACCGCCGATGACGGCACGCTTGCCGGCATGAATTTCTATGTCGAAGGCATCGAAGGCGACATTCCGCAATAATCGCGACGCCTGTTCCAGATGACGAAAGGCCCCGCTTCGGCGGGGTCTTTTACTTGCGCCCCTGACCTTTGGCCTCGCCTTGGGCCAATGCAGACCCGCCTCCGGTTAAACCGCTGTTAACCAAGCTTGCCGATGCTGGCCTACGGAGGGTGCGCGATGCGGTTCGCGATTGCAGCGTTTTTGGTTTGCATGGTTTGCGTCCACCCGGTTCACGCCGGAGCCTGGCTGCGCGAGCACAAGCGGATATTCCTGTCTTTCGGCACCACAATTCGGGGCAACAGGGCTACGCTCCCGGATTACGAGACCAAGTTCTATGCGGAATACGGGCTGATTCCCCGGATGACCCTCGGGGTGGACGTCAACGACGTGCGCGCCAAGGCGGCACATGCGCTGCTCTTCGCCCGCTTTCCCATCGGCAACACCGAAAAACGGATGCGCTATGCGGTGGAAATCGGCGTTGGCAAGCACCGACAGCAGATGCAGTGGTTTCCGATGTACAAGGCGACGCTTGCCGTCGGGCGCGGCTTCGAAAGCCGCTGGGGAAACGGATGGATGGGGGCAGAGCTTGCCTACGAGGTTCGCAGCGCGCTGCCCGAACCCGGCCTGAAGCTTGATCTTGTCGCGGGCCTGTCCTCCGGTCCGCGTATCCGCCCCCTGCTCAAACTCGAAACCGCCTATGTGCCCGACCAGCCTTTCAGCTGGTCGTTCACCCCGGGAATCATGTTCGATGTCGGCAAGAGCACCTGGGTGCTCGGCATTGAGGGGCGCTCCACGACGCAGAAAACCATTGGCCTCACCTTCAACATCTGGCGCAGTTTCTGAGCGAGTGATGACTGCCATCGCCCCTGTCTCGGCGCTCCACCTATCAACTGCGAGAGCATCCAAATGATCGCAAAACTCCACAGCTCTTCGATCGGGCCGAGCACACCAAGGCCCTTCGATGCGCGCCGCGCTGTTCACTGCTGCTCGGCGCGACAGACGATGAGGGCCATCCCCGGATTCAGCCGCGCCAGTCACCGCGAGCCACGACCAGCTTTCCTGATCGACCCTCGCCCGCGCAAATGAAAATGGCCGCGCAGTGACTGCGCGACCATCCCAAGCCCGGCTGTTCCTTCATGGATTTCCGCGTCAGGCGTCAGCACCTGAATGAACGCATTGGCAAGGCCGTCACGCTGACGCCCGCAGTTACCGGACCCGTCGCGATCCGGCCTGACGCACGGCCGCTAGCGATCCATCCGTGCAATCACGCTGACGTCACCCCGAACCGGTGTCGGCCAGATCAAAGCCAGTTGATCGCCGTTCGCGCCCTGTTGCGACCGGGCATAAGGCATGGCATGGGTAACACTCCCTACGGCATTGCGGATGGGGCCCTGCGCCATAACCGAATCGACTGACAGGATACGTCCGCCAAACGGCAAGTCCCCTTTGACGCCAATCGTCCAGGTCTGAGACGCGCTGGCGGCCTGGTGCTGAAGCCGAATGGGGTTTGCAGCCTGCCTGGCGATTCCGTGAAATGCGTTCGCCTCGAATGTCAATTTCTTGGTCAGGGTAAAGTCCAGGTCCGAGAAACTGGTATCGACGCGCTCGACCCGGTCGATATTGCCGTTGATGCTGTGGAACCGGTTTCCGCTGATGGTGACTCCATTCAGAAAATGCCCACGCCCGTGCGGCTTGACCACGATAAAGCTGAACCACGGGGCGACATTGCCGCACAGCATGATGTTGTCCGTGATGCACATCGCCGCAAACGAATAGCCGCTGACGAAATCCGGCTCGGGATCGCGCTCATTGGTCCATTCGATCATGCAATTGTCGACGTAATTGCCGGTGATGGTCGCATTGCAGTAGTTGTCCGCGATCACCAGCCCGGCCGTGCGCACCCCCCCCGACGTGCCATCACCCTGAAAGAAGTGATTGCCAATCACCACGCTGTTGGACCCGCCCAGCAAGGCAAAGTGCTTGAACCGAGTCGACCGGTTGTTCCGCAGCTTGGCATCATTGGCGTTGACGTTGAGCGCAATCGACGTGCGATCTGGCACATCCTCGGGATCTTCGGAAGACAGGAACTGGCACCTGTCGACCAACAACCCCTGACACCCCGTTCCGATCGAGGTCATGCCGCGATCCTTTGGACGGCTGATAAAACAATCCCGCAGGTGAAACGCCTTGCCGGCCGGAGACAGCCGGATTCCGCTCGCGTGGCGGCCGCACTGAAACTCGATGTCGCTCAGGACGAATTTGCTCAGACCGGCAAAGCCGCTGAAATCCATCATGTATTTGAAATCCGAGAACGTGTAGACCTGAGTTCCCTGCGCGTCGTAAAGCGGCGCGCTCAGTGTCAGCTCGCCGGCTTCGACATTCTTGGAGCGGACATAGATTTCGCGCCCGACCCCGTTACCCTGCACAAGCGCACCCACCGCGATATTTGCGATATTCGCCACTCCGGTCAGCATTCTGGCATTTCGTGCCGAATAGGTCGCCTCGGACCTGACAACCTCGGTGTCCCAGACCGATCCGCCAACCGCATCGAACTGGCCGTTGCGGATCACCCGGCGGGTTGCATAGCTGGTCTTGTTCGGAACGACGGCCTGCATATCCAGAGGCCTGGTCACGCTGATCTTGCGGCCGCACATGTCCAGGGATTCGTGATCGGAATTGTTCAGCAGCGCCTGAAACGCCTTGCCAAAGGCGAGTTCCTCATCGCCAAAGGCGTCGATATAGGTCGGCAGGTCATAGCTTTTGGTCAGCAACAACATCTTGTCGACGGGCATCGTGACGGTTCCCTCGAACGCAACCGGCGCATTCAGGGTCACGTCATCGCCCAGATAGAACACCCCTCCGGGAACAAGGATAGTTCGACCCTCCGCCGCAGCATCGGCAGCGATGAAAGCATCCGAGTCATCGGTCACCCCATCGCCAATAGCGCCATAATCACGCACGTCGACAACGCTGATCATGTCGCGCAGGAAAAAGCGCGTGACATCCTCGATTTCGATATCGTCGATTCGTACCACACCGCCATTGGGCCCGGTCAGGTCCAGACCGAAATGCCCATACAGCGCCTCGGCTCCCCACGCCATGTCCACGCCACCACGCGCACCCGGCCCGACGATGGCGGCCACCTCGACCACATCGCCATAGGTGGCCAGCTCCACCGTCGGGCCGACCTCGATCTTGCCACTGATGTGCCTGCCCCCCGCGCCACCGGCCCAGCCGGCAATGCGCACCGAAGGCAAAGCCCCCGCGATTGCCTTCACGCGAGCCCGAATCTGCAGGTAACATCCCGGCAACAGCGGCGTCTCGCCCTTGTACCGCAGCATCTGCAACGATTGGACCTTCTGCAATTCCAGGCATCCGCCAAAATCCTGGTCCGCAGCGACCAGCGCGGCATTCGTGGCATCTTCATAGGTATTCGAACCGGGCGTGCCATTGTTGCTCGACCACATGTCCAGACCGTTGCTGAACGCAGGCGGCATAAGCAGGACACCGTCGGTTATTGCCTTGTTCATCCAAATCCCTTTCCCATTGACCGCCGCCCGACACATCCGGCCGATCGGCAAAATCCATCAGGTCCGGAATACTCCCGGACGCACAGGAAAGGCTCTATTGAAGAACGGTAAAGACCCGCTCACACCACCGTCACGGTGCCTTGACCAGAGACATCACGATGCGCTGCGCGCCACTGCCTTCAGATGCGCAACGAATATCTCCGTCAGATGGCATTACCCCATGTTTTATCGCGTGAACTTCTTGAACTTCATGCGCGTGGGCTCGATGTCTCCGAGTCTCCGTTTCTTGTCTTCCTCGTAATCCTCGAAATTGCCCTCGAACCATTCCACGTGGGCGTTACCCTCAAAGGCAAGGATGTGAGTACAGATGCGGTCGAGGAAGAACCGGTCGTGCGAGATGACCACGGCGCAACCGGCAAAATCGACGAGAGCGTCTTCCAGCGCGCGCAGGGTCTCGACGTCGAGATCGTTGGTCGGTTCGTCCAGCAGCAACACGTTACCGCCCTCTTTCAGCAGACGGGCCATGTGCACGCGGTTGCGTTCTCCGCCCGAGAGCAGACCGACCTTTTTCTGCTGATCACCGCCCTTGAAGTTGAAGGACGAGCAATAGGCGCGGGAATTGACCTGCGCGTCGCCCAGTTCGATGATCTCAGCCCCCCCTGTTATCGCCTCCCACACGGTGTCATCGGCGTTCAGGTCATCGCGGGACTGATCGACATAGGACAGGTCGACCGTGTCGCCGTATTCGACGGTGCCGGCATCGGGTTTTTCCTGACCCGTCAACATCTTGAACAGGGTCGATTTACCTGCTCCGTTGGGACCGATGACGCCGACAATGCCCCCCGGAGGCAGCGAGAAGGACAGGTCTTCGATCAGCTGCTTGTCACCCATGTGCTTGGCGAGGCCGGTAACCTCGATCACCTTGGAGCCGAGACGCGGCCCGTTCGGTATGACGATCTGGGCGCGGGTGATCTTCTCGCGTTCGGACTGTCCGGCCAGTTCGTTATAGGCGGCGATCCGGGCCTTGGATTTCGCCTGGCGGGCCTTAGCGCCCTGCCGCATCCATTCCAGTTCGCGCTCCAGCGTCTTTTGCTTGGACTTGTCTTCCCGGGCTTCCTGCTCCAGCCGTTTGGCCTTTTGCTCAAGCCACGCGGAATAGTTGCCTTCGTAAGGGATGCCGCGGCCCCGGTCGAGTTCGAGAATCCAGCCGGTGATGTCATCAAGAAAATACCGGTCGTGGGTGACGATCAGGATCGTGCCCTTGTAGTCGATCAGGTGCTGCTGCAGCCAGGCGATGGTCTCCGCATCGAGGTGGTTGGTCGGTTCGTCCAAGAGCAGCATATCGGGCGCTTCGAGCAGCAGCTTGCACAGCGCCACACGGCGCTTTTCACCACCCGAGAGGTTGGCGATTTCGGCATCATCCGGCGGGCAGCGCAGGGCTTCCATCGAAACGTCGATCTGGCTGTCGAGATCCCACAGGTTTTCCGCGTCGATCCTGTCCTGCAACTCGGCCATTTCCTCGGCTGTTTCGTCCGAGTAGTTCATCGCCAGTTCGTTATAGCGGTCGAGGATCGCCTTCTTAGGGGCGACACCCAGCATGACGTTTTCGCGAACCGACAGGCTTTCGTCGAGTTGTGGCTCCTGCGGGAGATAACCGACCCTGGCCCCCTCGGCGGCCCAGGCTTCGCCGGAGAAATCCTTGTCGAGCCCGGCCATGATCTTCATCAGCGTGGATTTACCCGCGCCGTTGACGCCGACAACACCGATCTTCACGCCAGGCAGAAAATTCAGATGTATGTTCTCAAAGCACTTCTTGCCGCCGGGATAGGTCTTGGAGACCCCTTGCATGTGATAGACGAATTGATAGGCAGCCATGTCGGAACTCCGCGTCGCAAATAGGGTTGGGCCTACTTAGACAGTCGGCGTCGCAAGCGCAATCGCCTGCACTCGCACGAAGCCACGACACCCATCACGAGGAACACGAGATGACACAGGCTCATCCGGCTTCTGTTTGACACTTGCATTGTTTTGCGACCATCACTTTGCCGATGCGTTGTGATTATCCCCAGGCCCGAGCGGGCCAAAGCATAGGTCTGTTCGGCGGATCGTTCGATCCGCCCCATGCCGGTCATGTGCATGTCACCCGCGAAGCGTTGAAGCGGTTCGGGCTGGACCACGTCTGGTGGCTGGTCTCTCCGGGCAACCTGCTCAAGGCGCGCGGGCCCGCCCCCATGGCAACCCGCATCCGAGCCGCGCGTGACATCATGGACCATCCCCGCGTTCAGGTCACGGATATCGAGGCCCGCCTCGGGACCCGAGCGACGGCGGACACGATCAGGCGATTGCGACGGCTCTACCCCGGTGTCCGGTTCGTCTGGCTGATGGGGGCGGACAACCTGGCGCAGTTTCACCTCTGGCGCGACTGGCACGACATCATGCAATCCGTCCCGCTCGGTATCCTCGCCCGTCCCGGAGACCGGATTTCAGCGCGGATGTCGCCGGCGGCGCGCATCTATCAACGCTATCGAATCCGCGGGCAGGCAAGCCAGACGCTGAAATTCGCAAAGGCCCCGGCCTGGTGTTTCGTCAATGTCCCGATGGTCGATCTGAGCTCGACCGCGATCCGGGCACAGCGGGCGCAAGCAAGGGCCGATACTTAGGGATGATTCATGACAGCAGGCGCTCATGCCGTCAGGCGTCGGTCCACATGCCTGTCCGCGTCGATGTGAACCGTTGATTTACCTGCCGGTTGGCGCTTGTATTTCCGATTGAACGGCGGCTACTCTCTTGAACGTGGAGTTGTTCGCCCGGTACGGCATCCGAGCCCCGAACACGACGTGATCAGGCAAGACAACGTGACATGACCATGAAAACCATCAGATCTCGGCGTTTCGTTCTGGGCGGGCTCGCGGCGGTCGCATTTCCGGCGATTGTTAAGGCCGCGCCGCCGGTGAGCTCGTTGCGCCCTCGCGCCCGGACCGCCGAGTTCGCCCGCGTGGCCGGAGGGGGCATCGACGCGCTGATCGCCCGTTTCGGACTGAGCGGGGATGTGGTCTGTGCGGTGGCGGATGTCGAGACCGGACTCGAACTGGAAGCGGCAAACGGCACCACGGGATTGCCACCCGCCAGTGTCGCCAAGGCGCTTACCGCGCTCTATGCCCTTGAAACGCTCGGTACGGATTATCGTTTCCAAACGCGGCTGCTGGCGGCCGGCCCCGTCAGCAACGGCATACTGGACGGGGATCTGATCCTGGCAGGCGGCGGCGATCCGATCCTGACGACGGATGACCTCGCCACGCTGGCGAGCGCGTTGAAAAGCGCCGGTATTCGCGAGGTGCGCGGCGCGTTCAAGGTGTATGAAGCCGCCCTGCCCTTCGTGAACACGATCGATCCCGGCCAGCCGGATCATGTGGGCTACAGCCCGGCGGTCAGCGGCATCGCTCTGAATTTCAATCGCGTGCATTTCGAATGGCGTGCCTCCGGCAAGAGCTATCGGGTAGCGATGGACGCCCGCACCGAGCGCTATCGCCCGGAGGTGGCAATGGCGCAGATGAAGGTCGTGTCTCGCAACCTGCCCGTCTACACCTACGAAGACGCAGGCAGCGTCGATCAATGGACGGTCGCGCGGGGCGCTTTGGGTGGCGGTGGCGCAAGATGGCTGCCGGTACGTCGGCCCGGCCTCTATGCCGGTGACGTATTCCGCACCATGGCCCGCGCGCAGGGGATCGTGCTGCCGGCGGCGCGGATCTCTGGCGACCTGACACAAGGAACCAAGGTGCTGGCAACGCATGAGAGCGCGCGACTGGTCATGATCGTCAAGGCGATGCTGAAATACTCGACCAACCTCACCGCGGAAATGGTCGGCATGAGCGCCAGTGTCGCGCGCGGCGACCGGCCGGACAGCCTGCGCTCATCCGCCGCCACGATGAGCCGCTGGGCCGCCGAGCGGTTCGGAATGACGGGCACCCTTCTGGTCGATCATTCAGGGCTCGGAGACGCGTCGCGCATGACGCCGCAGGATCTGGTCGCCGCCCTGGTGAACGCGCGCAAGGACGACATCCTGCGCCCGCTGCTCAAACCCTTCGTGCTGCGCGATGCGGAAGGCCGGGCCAACAAGGCGCATCCGATCACGGTGAATGCCAAGACAGGGACGCTGAATTTTGTCTCGGGCCTTGGCGGCTACATGACGGCCACCGACGGAACAGAGCTGGCCTTTGCGATCTTTGCCGCCGATACCGAAGCCCGCAGCCGCATACCCCGTGCCGACCGGGAGCGGCCCAGGGGAGCACGTAGCTGGAACCGGCGCGCCAAGACATTGCAACAGCAGTTGATCGAACGCTGGGGTGCGCTTTACGGGACGTGACCGTGCCCACGCAGCATCAGGTCAGATGACGCGCCCGCGCTCCCCGCTCGATCGCGGCGGCATGAAGCCGGTCGATATTCAGCTCATACCGGATTTCCTCGAGCAGGCGCAGTTCCGGTTCGTGCAGCGTGCCATCCGCCGCCGCAACATCGCAAGCCAAGGCATAGGCGGTCTCAAACAGCCGTTCTGGCAGGTTGTCGCGAATGAGCCCAAAGAGCGCATCCAGCCCATCCTCCTGTTCAAACAGGTCGAACACCACCTGCGACGTCTGTTTGAGACGGTCGATATCGTATTCCGCGAAAACCGGCAGCATGTTGATCGACGACTGAATCTTGACGAGTTCGGACGTGCGCAATTCCTCGTCTGACGCAGAAACCGCGATCATCAGCGCGACAAGACAATCCTGGGGGCTGAGCTGGTTTGACGAAGATTCTTGCACTGCACGGTTTCCTTATGGGTTCGATGGCATTTTCGCGAGGATATTGACCGCGATGCAGCAGCACAATAGCAAGCGGCGATCATTTGCCTTGCGGCGGATACCACGACGGCGCGCGCCGTGTTGACGAGACCACGGCGGCGCAATAGGGAGACGCCACTACCGCGCGGGATGCGCGGCCCCTGTTTTCGGAGAGTCACATGTCTGAATTGCGCGAAGCTGCACTGGCGTCCAAGGCCTGGCCTTTTGAAGAAGCCCGCAAGCTGGTCAAACGCTATCAGAAAGCGCCGCCGGAAAAGGGCTACGTCCTGTTTGAAACGGGCTACGGTCCCTCGGGGTTGCCGCATATCGGCACCTTTGGCGAGGTTGCGCGCACAACGATGATCCGCAAGGCCTTTGAAACCATCAGCGACATTCCCACACGTCTGATCTGTTTTTCCGACGATCTGGACGGGATGCGCAAGGTCCCGGGCAATGTTCCCAACCAGGAAATGCTCAAGGAGCACCTGCAGGAACCGTTGACCAGCGTGCCCGACCCGTTCGGAGAGTTCGAGAGTTTTGGTGCGCATAACAACGCGATGCTGCGACGGTTCCTTGATACCTTCGGTTTCGACTATGAATTCATCAGCGCCACCGAATTCTACAACTCCGGGCAGTTCGACGCCGTGCTGCTGCGTGCCGCCGAGCGCTATGACGACATCATGAAGATCATGCTGAAGTCGCTGCGCGATGAGCGCCAGCAGACATATTCGATCTTCCTGCCGATCCACCCGGAAACCGGCCGTGTGCTCTACGTGCCGATGAAAGAGGTGAATGCCAAGGACGGCACCATCACCTTTGACGACGAGGACGGCAAGGAGTGGACCCTGCCGGTGACGGGCGGCAACGTCAAATTGCAATGGAAGCCCGACTTCGGAGCCCGCTGGGCGGCGCTCGAGGTCGATTTCGAAATGTATGGCAAGGACCATTCGACCAACACGCCGATCTACGACGGGATCTGTCGTGTACTGGGTGTCCGTCCGCCCGAGCATTTCACCTACGAACTGTTCCTGGACGAGAACGGCCAGAAGATCTCGAAATCTTCCGGCAACGGGGTCAGCATCGACCAGTGGCTGACCTATGCCAGCACCGAGTCGCTGGCCTATTTCATGTATCAGAAGCCCAAGACGGCCAAGCGGATGTATTTCGACGTCATCCCCAAGGCAGTGGACGAATATCACCAGCAACTGCGCGCATTTCCCACGCAGGACATCAAGGCACAGGTGAACAACCCGGTCTGGCACATTCACGGCGGCGATGTGCCGGAAAGCACGCTGATCGTACCGTTCTCGATGCTCCTGAACCTTGCTTCGGTCTCGGGCGCTGAGGACAAGGACCAGCTCTGGGGCTTCATCCGACGCTATGCGCCCGACGCGAGCGCCGAAAGCCACCCGGATCTTGACGCAGCCGCGGGATTTGCGGTCAAGTATTTCAATGACTTCGTCAAGCCGACGCGGCAGTTCCGTGAACCGACCGAGGCCGAGCGCGACGCGTTGCTCGACCTGCGGGCACAGTTGGCGGCATATGACGGGCGCGTCGAGGACGAAGCCCTGCAATCCATCGTCTACGCGGTTGGCCGCGATCGGTTCGATCCGCTGCGCGGCTGGTTCACGGCGCTCTACGAGGTGTTGCTCGGCGCGAGCCAGGGGCCGCGTTTCGGCGGATTCATCGCGCTTTACGGCGTCGATGAAACAGTGGCACTGATCGACAAGGCGCTGGCCGGCAAACTGGCCTGATCCTGCACAAAGGCACCTGCCGGACGGCAATCAACATGCCGTCCGGAAATCTGCCGGAAATTTTCAATGGCCGGGCCGGTTCGCTTGTCAGCCGCCCGTCTGACGATGTCACAATTCCGCGACGACCGTCCCTCGCATCTCGCCGGTCATTCGTGAAAAGTCTTCGGCGTGAATCTTGCTTCGAACGGCCTCGATGGCGTGATCCGCAGCGTCGCGCGTCGCGGTGTCGGGCCATTCCGTGATGGCCGCGCTGGTTCGGTCGCTGGTGCGTATGACGCAGACGCGCGAGGCCCCGAGCTCTTTGAGCGCAGGCATTCGCTTGTCACGGATGTTCTGCAAAGCCACATCATAGTTCGTCCCGTCGGAAATCTCCCAGGTGGTGATCGTGATACAGGTCATCGTCCCCTCCTTCTTGCCGATATCATCTTGCAACCATACACTTTTTCGGACTAGATTGACAGGGTTCCACTATTCGCGCCTAGACAGCGCCCGCATCCACACAGACATTCCCCGCACCCAAATACCATTGGGCGCGACAAAATTGTCTTGCGCGGGAATGTGCGAAATGCGATAGCCCAAAGGGCTAACGTTATCTTTTTCGACCTACTGTCTCCTTTCCAAGGCCGGCCAGTCTTCGATCCAGACCAACCACGCCGGGCTGTCGCACTTCCGCGGACAGCAAACCAAAACAGGAGACCACGGATATGGCCACTGGCACCGTGAAATGGTTCAACTCAACCAAAGGCTACGGCTTTATTGCGCCCGATGGCGGCAGCAAGGACGTTTTCGTACACATTTCCGCCGTTGAGCGCGCAGGCCTCACCGGTCTGGCGGACAACCAGAAAGTGACGTTCGACATCGAAGCGGGCCGTGACGGTCGCGAAAGCGCGACCAACCTGGCGCTTGCCTGATCCCGGTCATTCACCGGACGGAATTTGAGAGAGGCGGGCTCGATGCCCGCCTTTTTTACATCGCTCGGAAACGAGTTCGCCCTGCTTCACAGTCAAAGACATGCACTGGATCGCTTTCCTCGCCCTCCCGCTGATCGCCGCCCTTGCCGCGCAATATACCAGCGTCACACAGACGCTGGGTGCCCATCCGTTCTGGGCCGATAAAGTCATCTGGATCGGCTTGCCGCTCGGTATCGCATTGGCGTGGTTCTCGGCTTTCCTACGACTCGGACAGGTAGCGACCACAGTGCTTTGCCTGCTGCTGGCAGGAACCTCGTTCATGCTTGCCCATGCCGCCAAGGAGGCCTTTGCAGCATCCTATGCAGAGAGCGCGTTCGCGGGCCGGTTCTGGTATTTCGGGTGGATTGCGACCTGTGCCTTCGTGGCCTCAGCGCTCGCAACAATAGGTCGTCCGACACCGCGAGAGCATTGACCTGACGTTCACAAATCCACGTATAAATGGTAATGTAAGCTGCGCCACGATCAGGGAACCGTCATGATTTCACGCCGAACCTTCATAGCAACCGCCGCGTCGGCGGCTGTCGTACCGGGCCTCGCATCCGCCCAGGGCGAAGCGTTTGATCCGACACCGCAATACGTCAGGATCAAGAAGGATTATCAACCCGGTCAGATGCTGATTCTTCCGCGTTCCTATTATCTCTACTTCGTGACCGAGCCGCGCAAGGCGATCCGCTATGGCGTCGGCGTCGGCAAGGCGGGGCTGGAATTTACCGGCACCGCAACGATCGACGTCAAGAAGGAATGGCCAAGCTGGCGCCCCACCGACGAGATGATCGAGCGCAGCCCAGAAACCTATGGCCGTTTCAAGGGCAACACATACGTGCAACCGGGCGGGCCGGACAATCCGCTCGGGGCACGGGCGCTCTACCTCTTCCAGAACGGCGTCGATACCTACTTCCGCATTCATGGCACCACCCAGCCCGAAACCATCGGTCAGTCGGCCTCCAACGGCTGCATCCGGATGCTGAACGAACACGTGATCGACCTTTACAATCGCGTTCCCATCGGCACGGTGGTCACCGTTCTCTGACCGACGTGGACACCGAAAGCGCCACACTGACAATCGCTGGCTCGCGGCGCGCCAAAACGCTGCGGCAGGCATCCTGATCCAGCCGGCGGATTGCGCCGCCCGGCATGGTCTATTGCGCTGCTTCGATCTGCTTGACCAGGTCCAGAACGCGCGGGCCGATCACCCCCACGATCATGCGCACGCCTTCGGGATTGGGATGGATCCCGTCCTCCTGCATGAATTTGCGCATTCCGGCGGGGTCGGATGTTTCACCGGCGATGCCGGCAAAGAAGTTCTCTTCATAAAGCGCACCATATTGCGCAGCGAGTTCCGGATAGAGCGCATCGAACGCCGCCTTGTACTCGGGCCCGTAGTTTCCCGGAGCCTGCATCCCGACGAGCAGGACATCGACATCGGCCTGCGATGCGGCTGCAAGGATCTTATCGAGGTTGCTGCGGCTGACCTCGGGCGCGATCCCGCGCAGCAGGTCATTGCCGCCAAGCGCCACGATCATGCCATCCACCTCGGGCGTCAACGTCCATGCGACACGCGCGGCGCCGCCCGCCGTGGTATCGCCCGACACGCCCGCATTGATCACGGTGACATCGGCACCCTGCCCACGCAACCAACCCTGCAATTGCGGCACGAAACCATCCTGCTGCAACAGCCCATACCCCTGTGTCAGACTGTCGCCCAGAGCGGCGATGGTCACCTGCTCTGCATTGGCGATCAGCCCGTAAACCGATAAAACAATGCCGCCCAACACCTTGCGCATTCCGTCAATCGCTCCATATGCCATCTGTCACACCTAATGAACCGGGGCCCATGTCCGAGCCGATCCTCTCCCTCAAAGATGCCTCTTTGTCGCTGAATGGCAATGCCGGGCCTGTCGATATCCTGCACTCCGTCACACTGGACGTGAACCGTGGCGAGACCTTGGGGCTGATCGGCCCGTCGGGCTCTGGCAAATCTTCGTTGCTGATGTTGATGGGCGGGCTGGAACAGGCCACATCCGGGTCGATCACCGCACTTGGCCATGACCTGACCGCAATGGACGAGGACGCGCTCGCCCGGTTCCGCCGCGATCACATGGGCGTGGTCTTTCAGTCCTTTCACCTCATCCCGACCATGACGGCGCTTGAAAACGTGGCCACGCCGCTGGAACTTGCCGGGGCAAGGGATGCGTTTGACCGGGCTGCCGCCGAACTGGAGACCGTGGGGCTGGCCCATCGTGCCAATCACTATCCGACACAGATGTCCGGTGGCGAACAGCAACGCGTGGCGCTGGCCCGCGCCTCGGCATCACGCCCGCACATCCTGCTGGCGGACGAGCCCACCGGCAACCTTGACGAGGCAAACGGCACCGCGATCATGGACCTGCTTTTCGGCCTGCGCGACCGGCATGGCGCGACGCTGGTTCTGGTCACCCATTCCAGCGAACTCGCCGCCCGCTGCGACCGGGTGATCCGCCTGCGCGACGGCACGATCGCACCGGAAATCGAACGTGAGGCGGCGGAATGAGTCTTCGCCTCGCGTCGCGCTTTGCCCGACGCGAATTGCGTGGCGGGCTGCGCGGGTTTCGCATCTTCCTCGCCTGCCTGACACTCGGCGTTGCCGCCATCGCCGCAATCGGCACGATCCGCGCATCGATCGAGTCCGGCCTGACCCGTGAAGGGGCGGCCTTGCTGGGCGGTGACGCCCAGATGAGGTTCACCTATCGCTTTGCATCCGAAAATGAACGCCTGTGGATGCGCGATACCGCCACGGAGATTTCGGAAATCGTCGATTTCCGCTCGATGGTCGTGGTCACGCGTGACGGCAAAACGGAACGCGGACTGACGCAGGTCAAGGCGGTCGATGACGCCTACCCGCTGATCGGCAAGGCACAGTTGGACCCGGACATGCCGCTGCACGAGGCGCTCAGGGGGCGTGATGGTCTGCCCGGCGCCGTGATGGACCGGGTCCTGATGGATCGCCTTGGTCTCATTTCCGGCGATACTTTCCGGCTGGGCACCCAGGATTTCATTCTGATGTCAACGCTGGTGCATGAACCTGACGGAGCCTCCGAGGGCTTTGGTCTCGGCCCCCGCACACTGGTCGCGACCACTGCATTGGCCGACTCCGGCCTGCTGTCGCCCGGATCGCTCTTTTCCACCAAATACCGCCTCACCCTCCCGCCGGACAGCAACCTTGACGGGCTGGCCGCCGAAGCGCGCGCACGGTTCGAAAACTCCGGGCTGCGCTGGTCCGATTCCCGCAACGGGGCGCCCGGCGTGGCCGAATTCGTGAACCGTCTCGGATCGTTTCTGGTTCTGGTCGGGTTGTCGGGGCTTGCGGTGGGGGGTGTCGGCGTGTCCGCCGCCGTGCGCGCCTATCTTGCGGACAAGACCAATGTCATCGCAATCCTGCGCACCCTTGGCGCGGACCGCGCAACGATCTTTCAGACCTATTTCCTGCAAATCGGCCTGCTCTCGCTGGCGGGTATTGTACTCGGCGTAATCCTCGGTGCAATGGTGCCAATTCTCGTCGCCCCATTGATCGAGGCACAACTCCCGATTCCGGCCGCCTTCACCATCTACCCCGCCCCGCTTGCCGAGGCAGCGATTTATGGTTTGCTTACGGCGCTGATCTTCACGCTCTGGCCGCTGGCGCGCACCGAAGACGTGCGCCCCGCGAGCCTGTTTCGCGATGCGCTCGCCGGCGCGCGCCTGATTCCACCTCTGCGCTACCTCGCCACCCTCGCGATCGGAATTGCCACGCTTGTCGGCCTTGCAACCTGGTTCAGCGGAACCGCGCGCCTGACCCTTTGGACCACCGGCGGTATCGCCTTTGCGCTCGCCCTGCTGGCAATCTCCGCTCTCGTCATTCGCGCCATTGCGCGACGGGGCGGCGCGCTCGCGCGCGGGCGCCCTGCCCTGCGATGGGCATTGTCGGCGATTTCCGGACCGGGCGAAGGCGCAACCTCGGTTGTCCTGTCTCTCGGCCTCGGCCTGTCGGTTCTCGCGGCAGTCGGTCAGATCGATGGCAACCTTCGCAACGCGATTTCCGGAAACCTGCCCGATATTGCACCCTCGTATTTCTTTGTGGACATCCAGCAGGATCAGATCGACGGCTTCACGCGGCGCCTGTCCACCGAACCTGCCGTCAGCCGGGTGGAAACCGCCCCGATGTTGCGCGGCATCGTGACCCGCATCAATGGTCGCCCCGCCCAGGACGTCGCCGGCGGTCACTGGGTCGTCGAAGGGGATCGCGGCCTGACCTATTCCGCCGAGATGCCGGCAAGCACGCGTCTGCTCGCCGGGAAATGGTGGCCCGCCGACTATGACGGCCCGCCGCTGATCAGCTTCGCCGCCGAAGAGGCCGCGGAACTGGGTCTCGACCTTGGCGACACGCTCACCATCAACATTCTGGGGCGCGACATAACCGCCACGATCGCCAGCTTTCGCGAAGTCGATTTTTCCACCGGCGGGCTGGGTTTCGTCATGTCGATGAATCCGTCTGCGCTGGCCGGCGCGCCGCACAGTTTCATCGCAACTGTCTATGCCGAGGACGCCGCCGAAAGCCGGATCCTGCGGGATCTGGCAAATGCCTATCCCAACATCACCGCCATCCGCGTGCGCGATGCCATCGACCGCGCCTCCGAGGTGCTTTCCGGGCTGGCCGCTGCCACCTCCTATGGCGCCGCAGCGACACTGCTGACCGGCTTTCTCGTGCTGATCGGAGCCGCCGCAGCCGGCGAACAGGCCCGCACATACGAGGCCGCCCTGCTCAAGACGCTCGGTGCCGCCCGCGCACGCATCCTGACCAGCTTCGCATTGCGCGCAGCCCTTCTGGGCGCCGCCGCAGGCAGCGTGGCGCTCATCGCGGGCATCGCTGGCGGCTGGGCCGTCAGCCACTTCATCATGGATACCGATTTCACCGTGATCTGGCCCTCCGCCCTGGGCATCGTGGCCGGAGGCATCCTGGCAACATTGCTCGCCGGGCTGGGCTTTTCGTGGCGTCCGCTGGCCAGCCGCCCCGCGCGCGTTCTTCGCGGACGCGAATGATCAGCGCGTGCAGGCAACCGGTTGCAAGATCCGCAACAGCTCGGTGTTCTCACATACCAGCGCATCCAGCGTGATATCGTCGAGGCTCGCGTAGAACGCGGATACCGCATCCATCAGCGCCAGACGCAACCGGCAGGACGCAACAAACGGGCAGCTGTTATCCGCATCCGCGAAACATTCCGTGATCGGCGGCTTGCCCTCGACGTCCCGAAAGACATCGCCGATCCGGATGGTCGCCGGTGCACGCGCCAGCGCCATGCCCCCATTTCGTCCGCGCTGCGTTCGCAAATAGCCCAGTTGGCTCAACTGGTTGATCACCTGCGCCAGATGGTTCTCGGACACGTTGCAACACTCCGCGATCTCCGCCTTGGTGACGAGCCGACCGCCATTGGCCGCGCAATACATCAGCAACCGCACCGCGATATTGGTTCTCTTGGTGATTCTCACGCCCATGCTCCCCGCATCGTTCGCATTGCAACTTGTCGCACATCGCGCGAAAAAGCGGTTTGACATACATCAATAGCGACAGCGCAGGCACGCATGACAGCGGACCCTTACTTTTTCGGCTACGGCAGCCTCGTGAACCGCGCGACCCACGACTTCACGAATCCGCAACCGGCGCAGCTGACCGGCTGGTGCCGTGCCTGGCGGCACACCGATCTGCGCCCGGCGGCCTTCCTCACCGTGGTACCCGCGCCGGACACCACGATCGACGGATTGATCGCCCATGTGCCGAATGGCGACTGGCAGGCCCTGGATCAGCGCGAATGGGCCTATGATCGCATACCGGCAACCGCGTCCGTGACCCATCCGGTAACCAAACCCGTCGAGATCGCGGTCTACAGCGTGCCGCTGACGCGCCACACCACGCCGACAGACCGCCACCCGATCCTGCTCAGCTATCTCGACGTGGTGATTCAGGGCTACCTGAGGGAATTCGGGACAGGCGGCGCCGACCGCTTCTTTCAGACGACACAGGGCTGGGAGACACCGATCCTCGATGACCGCAACGCCCCGCGCTATCCACGCCACCAGCAACTGACCGCGCAACAGATCGCCTATGTCGACGACCGGCTCGCCGCAATGAAGGCCCGCATCGTGACCACATCGGGCCGCTGATCCGCCACCGCTTCAGCTTTGGCAAAATACTCCCGCCGGAGGCTCCCGCAGTTTCCACGGGCGCCGACGTCTTTTGTTCAGGCGCGCGCGCGCACGACCTGCATCAGCGGCATCAGCGCCGCCATTTCCGGTCCGCGCTCCAACCCGGTCACCGCCTTGCGCAGGGGCATGAACAGCCCCTTCCCCTTGCGCCCGGTCGCCGCCTTGACCGCATCGGTCCAAGTCTTCCAGGTCTCGCCGTCATAGGGCGCATCCGGCAACAGCGACATCGCCTCTGCGACAAATGCGCGGTCTTCCTCGGCGATCAACGGCTCGGCGCCGTCCCGGCACAGGATCCACCAAGGCTCAAGATCGCCCAGCGTCGTTATGTTGTCGCGCGCCATCAGCCAGAAAGCCTCGGCAAGGTCATCGGGCACGCCCGCCGCCGAGACCGCGTCACGCACCTCCGACAGCGGCAGGCCCTGCAGGTAGTGACCGGTCAGCGGAAACAGATCATCCACATCGAACTTGGTCGGCGCACTGCCGAAGCGCGAGATGTCAAACCCATCGACCAACTCGTCGATGCTGCCGCGCAATTCCACCGGATCGCTCGACCCCAGCCGCGCCAGCAGGCTCAGAAGTGCCATCGGCTGCACCCCGCGTTCGCGCAGGTCACGCAGCGCCAATGTTCCCAACCGCTTGCTCAGCGCCTCGCCCTGCGGACCGGTCAGCAGCGAATGATGGGCAAAGCGCGGCGGTTCGAAACCAAGCGCGTGCATGATCTGGATCTGTGTCGCGGTATTGGTCACGTGATCCGAGCCCCGCACCACGTCGGTCACGCCCATCTCGGTGTCATCGACCACCGACGCAATCGTATAGAGCACCTGCCCGTCGCCCCGGATCAGGACCGGATCGCTGACGCTGGCGGCGTCGATCGAGATGTCGCCAAGGATACCGTCGGCCCACTCGATCCGTTCGTGGTCAAGCTTGAAGCGCCAGACACCATCCCCGCGCTCGGCGCGCAGCGCGTCCTTTTCTGCATCGCTCAGGCTCAGAGCCGCGCGATCGTAGACCGGCGGCTTCCCCATGTTCAGCTGTTTCTTGCGCTTTAGGTCAAGTTCGGTCGGTGTCTCGAAGGCCTCGTAAAAGCGTCCCATCTCGCGCAACCGATCGGCGGCCTCTGCATAGCGGTCCAACCGCGCGGATTGCCGCTCGATACGATCCCAATGCAGGCCGAGCCAGTCCAGATCTTCCTTGATCGCATCCACATAGGATTCCCTGGAGCGGTCGGGATCGGTGTCGTCGATGCGCAGAATGAACGTGCCACCCGCCTTGCGCGCGATCATGTAGTTCATCAGCGCCGTGCGCAGGTTTCCGACATGGATATAGCCGGTAGGCGAAGGGGCAAAACGGGTGGTTGTCATCGGTATCTCCTGTTCGGCGATCTGTTGTCACAGGGATGCGCCTTTGTCCAGCCAGAGCGCCATACCCGGCACCGCGGCACGGCTCGGCACAAGCGAAGAAATCGCTCGCATGATCATTGGTTGACCGTCCGTCATGCGTGGCCATGACGAAATTCATCACATCTCGGTGCGCGCCGCTCAAGGGGGCGAACAACACGTGGCCAAAGGGCGAAACAGTTCTATCATGAACATGATGCCCGAACACAGGAGACCGCCCGATGACCAGACTCACCCGTCGCGCCGCATTGGCAGGGGCTGCTGCCCTGCCGTTCGCCGCCGCCGCTGTCCGCACCCATGCCGCCGCCCCGATGATGGGCGCGTCAAATCCGCCCTACAACCGTTTCAGGCTGGGAGAGTTCGACGTCACAACGATTCTCGCCGGCACCCGCACGGTCGGGGACCCGCAGAACATATTCGGCATGAACGTGTCTCCCGAAGCGTTCAAAGAGGTCTCGGACGCGGCCCATATACCGACGGACCAGGCGCAGTTCTTTTTCACCCCCACCATCGTCAACACCGGAGCCGAGCTTGTGCTGTTCGATACCGGTCTGTCGGCAGAGGGCACCACCGCTGCGCTGGCTGCCGCCGGATACACACCCGACATGATCGATGTCGTGGTCATCACGCATATGCATGGCGACCATATCGGCGGCGTGACGAATGGCGACGCGCCCACCTTTCCCAATGCCCGCTATGTCACCGGATCGGCCGAGTTCGACGCCTGGAGCGCCATGGGCAACGACACGTTCGATGCCAAGATGAAACCTCTGGCCGAGCAAACCACGTTCATCCCGGGCGGGGCCGACGTGACAGGCGGCATCACCGCGATGGAGGCTTTCGGTCACACGCCGGGGCACATGGCCTACCTGCTGGACAGTGGCGGCAGCCAATTGCTGATCGGTGCCGATTTCACCAATCACTATGTCTGGTCGCTCGCCTATCCCGATTGGGAAGTGAAATTCGACATGGACAAGGAAATGGCCGCCCGGACCCGGCGCAAGATTCTCGGGATGCTGGCCACCGACGGGCTCCCCATGATCGGCTATCATATGCCATGGCCGGCGGTCGGCTATGTCGAAACACGTGGCGATGGATTTCATTATGTACCCCACAGCTATCAACTGATGTTGTAACCATGCGCAGAGCGTGCCCTGCCCTCACCGAAACGCGCTCGGCATCTTCAAGTCGTGGCGGGCCTGCGTCATAAGACGCGCATGCCCGAGTCCCCATCCCTTGATGAGTTCGAAACCATGGCCCGCCACACGATCAGCACGCTGCCCGAGCCGTTTCGCGGCCCGGCGCGTGACGTGGCGGTTTGCGTTGCCGACTGGCCGTCACGACAGATGCTGCACGAGCTCGGGATAAGCGACCCCTTGCACCTGACCGGGCTGTATGACGGCACACCGATGACACTGAAATCGGTCTGGGATCAGCCGGAGCAGCCCGATACGGTGTGGCTGTTCCGCGAGCCGATCCTCGCGGAATGGCGCGCACGGCGCGGTGTTGCCCTCGCGGATCTGATCGCGCATGTCACGATCCATGAATTTGCACACCATTTCGGCTGGTCCGACGACGACATCGCACGGATCGACCGTTGGTGGGAATGATCAGCTTGGGTCGCGCCAGCGATTGACGATCGGATAGCGCCGGTCAAGCCAGAACGCCGCCTTGGTCAGACGCGGCCCGGGAGCCGACTGAAACCGCTTGTATTCGCTCATGTAGATCAGCCGCTCGACCTTTTGCGCGGTTGCCCGGTCAAACCCTGCTGCAACGCAATCCGCAATCGACCCGTCCTTGTCCACAAGGATCTCCAGCATCGCATCAAGCGCCGGATAGTCCGGCAGGCTGTCGCTGTCTTTCTGGTCTTCCCGCAGTTCCGCAGACGGTGGCTTGTCGATCACGTTGGGGCGGATCACCTCGCCCGCGGGCCCCATCATCCAGTCGCGATGGTTGGCATTTCGCCAGCGGCAGGTCTCGAATACCCGCGTCTTGTAGAGATCCTTGATCGGATTATAGCCACCTGCCATGTCCCCGTAGATGGTGGCATATCCCACCGCGACCTCGGATTTGTTGCCGGTGGTCAGCAACATCTCGCCGAACTTGTTGCTCATCGCCATCAGGAGCAGCCCGCGCAGCCGCGACTGGATGTTTTCTTCGGTCAGCCCCGGCTCGGTGCCCGCAAAGAGCGGCGCAAGCGTCCGGGTGATCGCGGCGCGCCCCTCGCTGATCGGGATGTAATCGTAATGGCATCCGAGCGCCTCGGCGACGGCCTCGGCATCGGCAAGGCTTTCATCGCTGGTGTATTCCGAGGGCAGCATCACGCATCGCACGTTCTCCGGCCCCAGCGCATCCGCCGCTATGGTGGCGACGATGGCGCTGTCAACGCCTCCTGACAGACCGAGCAGGACCCTGGAAAAACCCGACTTTGCCATGTAATCGCGCAATCCCGTCACCATCACGCGATAATCCTGTTCATATGCGTCGGGATGGGAATGCTCGACACCGGGCAGGATGCGCCAACCGGTGTCGCCGCGCTCAAGGTCCAGATGCTGGATCGCCTCGTCAAACAGCGGCATTTGCAGGGCGAGTGCGCCACCAGGGTTCAGCGCGAAACTGCCTCCGTCAAAGACCTGGTCATCCTGCCCGCCCACCATGTTGAGATAGATCAATGGCAAGCCGGTTTCGACAACCCGTGCCACCATATGGTTCAGCCGGGTTTCGAATTTGTCGCGGTAATAGGGCGATCCGTTGGGGATCAGCAGGAAATCCGCCCCGGTCTCGGCCAGCGTTTCCGCCACGTCCTCGTGCCACGCATCCTCGCAAATGGGTGATCCGATGCGCACGTCGCCCACCGCATAAGGCCCGCCAAGCGGCCCGGTATCGAAAATGCGCATCTCATCGAATACGGTTTCATTCGGCAGGTGGTGCTTGAACACCGTGCTGACAATCTGCCCGCCCCTGAGGATCATGTAGCAGTTATAAAGCTCCGTCCCTTCGAGCCACGGACCACCGATGGCCATCGCCGGCCCGTCAGCACAATCGGCAGCCAGCTTGCGAACCGCGTCAATCGCTGCCGTGTGAAAGGCCGGCTTCATCACAAGGTCCTGCGCATTATAGCCGGTGATGAACATTTCCGGCAGCGCCACGAGGTCCGCATCGGCTTTGCGCCCCTGCTCCCACGCGGCGCGGGCCTTGTCCGCGTTGCCGGTCAGATCACCGACAACCGGGTTGAGTTGCGCCAGAGTTATGCGAAATCGGTCAGCCATGCTGCCCCCGTACCCAGAACCATCCCCTGCCATTTAGCAGATCACCGCCCGAGTAAAAGAGAGCAGGGCAAAAGACATTGCTCAATCCGGCACGCTCGCATAATTTCGCACCACAGGGCGCAGAAGCCGCCAGAACATCGGGCAACAGGGCATCTCATGACAGTTCCAACCGTACTTCGCCGACTCTCAGCGACCACATCCGTATTGCTGGTCATGTCCGTTGCCGGCCCGGCGCTGGCACAGACCGAACAGATCCTGACCAAGCAGGACGATATCGGCGGCGTCTACGAAGGCACGTTTCGCGGCGGGCTGCAACATGGCACCGGCACCTACACCCTGCCCAATGGTTACGAATACAGCGGCGACTGGGTGGATGGCGAGATCACCGGCAACGGTGTCGCAAAGTTCCCCAACGGCTCGGTCTACGAAGGTGAGTTCGCCAAGGGAAAGCCCCAGGGCAAGGGCAAGATCGTCTTTGCCGATGGCGGCACCTACGAGGGGGAATGGGCCGATGGCAAGATCAATGGTCGCGGGGTCGCGACCTATGCGAACGGCGTGCGCTACGAAGGCGAGTTCAAGGACGCGCAGCATCACGGCACCGGCACGATGCAGGACCCGGATGGATACGAATATGTCGGAGACTGGGTGGAGGGCGTCAAACAGGGCAAGGCCGTCATCACCTATGCGGATGGCGCGGTCTATGACGGAGAGCTTGTTGCCGGCAAACGGTCTGGCAAGGGCAAACTGACGCTGACGGACGGGCTGGTTTACGAAGGCGAGTGGAAGAACGGACAATTCGACGGCACGGGCACGCTCGTGCAACCCAACGGTGATACATATACCGGCCAGTTCGTCGGTGGACGCCGGCAGGGCAAGGGGCGCGTCGACTATGCCAACGGTGACAGCTACGAGGGCGATTTTACCGAGGATCACCGTGACGGGACAGGTACGTTCACAGGCTCGGACGGGTATGTCTATTCCGGCACCTGGGTGGCCGGCAAGATCGCTGGCAACGGAAGGGTGACCTATCCGGACGGATCGATCTATGTCGGCGAGTTCAGCGACGATCTCGCGAATGGCGCCGGCAAGATCACCTATCCGGACGGGGCGTCTTACGAGGGCAACTGGGTCGCCGGGGTCATCGAGGGCACAGGCACCGCAACCTACCCCAACGGCGTTGTCTATGAGGGCGAATTCAGAAACGCGCAGAATCACGGCAAGGGCGTCATGACCTATTCGGACGGCTATCGCTATGAAGGTGACTGGGTGGATGGCCAGCGGCAGGGCAGCGGCAAGGCGACCTATGCGGACGGATCCGTTTACGAAGGCACATTCGACAAGGGCGCACGCCACGGCACCGGCAAGATCGTGATGCAGAACGGTTTTATCTACGAAGGCGAATGGACTGCGGGCAAGATCACCGGCAACGGGCGCGCAACCTATTCCAACGGTGACGTCTACGAAGGTGAATTCCTGGAAGGCAAACGGCATGGCGAGGGGACAATGCGCTATGCCAGCGGTCAGCAGGAAAGCGGCGAATGGGCAAACGGCGCGCTGAAACCGGAACCCGCGGCGCAGGAGTGACGCGGCAGGTCGCAGGCGGTCACGACCAACGGCACAAAAACGGCCTTTTCATTTCCGACCGGGCGGATATAACCTTTGGCCATGACACATGACGCACATATCCGTTTCGCAGCCGTCTCTGGCGGCGCGGCGCTGTGCGGCCTACTGATCCTAAAGCGCCTCTGAGCGTGCCAACCGGCGCGCCCGCTCAGAGGATGCAGCCTGCGCGCCATTGGCTTTAGGACAGATACGAAAGAACCCGACATGACACAGACAACTGACAAAGATCGCGTCTTGATCTTCGACACCACGTTGCGCGATGGCGAACAGAGCCCCGGCGCGACGATGACCCACACGGAAAAGCTCGAAATCGCCAGCCTGCTCGACGAGATGGGCGTAGATATCATCGAGGCCGGGTTTCCCATCGCCTCCGAAGGCGACTTCAAGGCGGTCAGCGAAATTGCCGCGAATTCCCGTAACAGCGTGATTTGCGGCCTCGCCCGCGCCAATATCGGCGATATCGACCGCTGCTGGGAGGCGGTCAGAAACGCCGCGCAGCCACGTATCCACACCTTCATCGGCACGTCACCGCTGCACCGCGCGATCCCGAATCTCACACAGGATGAAATGGCCGATCGGATCCATGAAACCGTGACCCATGCGCGCAATCTCTGTGACAATGTGCAATGGTCACCGATGGACGCCACCCGCACCGAATGGGATTACCTCAAGCGCGTTGTCGAGATCGCGATCAAGGCCGGCGCCAGCACGATCAACATTCCGGACACCGTGGGGTATACCGCCCCGGTCGAGAGCGCCGATCTGATCAAGCGGCTGATCGCCGAGGTACCCGGTGCCGACACGGTGGTCTTTGCCACCCATTGCCACAACGACCTTGGCATGGCGACCGCCAACAGCCTTGCAGCCGTCGCAGGCGGCGCCCGCCAGATCGAGTGCACGATCAACGGCCTCGGCGAACGGGCTGGCAACACCGCCCTTGAAGAAGTGGTGATGGCATTGAAAGTGCGCCACGACATCATGCCCTGGCACACCGGCATCGACACCTCCAGGATCATGAATATCAGCCGCCGGGTCGCCACGGTCAGCGGTTTTCCGGTGCAGTATAACAAGGCCATCGTCGGCAAGAACGCCTTTGCGCATGAATCCGGTATCCACCAGGATGGAATGCTCAAGAATCCCGAGAATTTCGAGATCATGCGCCCCGAGGATGTGGGCTTGACCGCATCCAACCTCGTCATGGGCAAGCATTCAGGCCGCGCCGCGCTGCGCGACAAGCTCGAACAACTTGGCTTTGAGATCGGCGACAACCAGCTCAAGGATTTGTTCGTGCGGTTCAAGGAACTGGCCGACCGCAAGAAAGAAGTGTTCGACGATGACATCGTCGCGCTGATGCGGGCAGGCGAAGATCCCGAAAACGACCATCTACAAATCGTGTCGATGAAGGTGGTCTGTGGCACAGGCGGCCCGGCGGAGGCCACGATAGAGATGGAAATCGACGGCAAGGATTCGATCGCGACCGCACATGGCGATGGTCCGGTCGATGCGTCGTTCAAAGCCATTCGCGAGCTTTACCCGAATGCCGCGCATCTGCAGCTTTATCAGGTGCACGCGGTCACCGCGGGCACCGATGCGCAGGCAACCGTCTCCGTTCGGCTGGAAGAAGACGGGATGATCTCGACCGGGCAGTCGGCCAACACCGACACCGTGGTCGCCAGCGCCAAGGCCTATGTCAATGCGCTCAACCGGCTGATCACCCGGCGTGAAAAATCCGCCCCGGGCAGCGATGTCCGCGAGATCAGCTACAAGGACGTGTCCTGACGAAAGGCGTCAAAAACGACCGCCAAAAAGCGCGCGCGAGCCAATTCGCGCGCGTTTGTAAGCTCATCGACCAAAGGCGCTGTTCGGTACCCAGCTGCGTTTCTGCCCGGTGGGACCGGCCTTCATCATCAGACAGGACGTGCCGGCGTTCTGATAATAGAGAATGTCGAGATCGTACCAGCCGGCGACCGGTGCCTCGACCTGGGTCACGACCGTTCCTTCACATCCCTGGATGCCCGAGAAATAACCGACCTGCTGACCGCCGATGCTGGCGTCCAGTCCGTCATTGGTAAACATCTCGATGTCATAGACGCCGGGGGCATCGAACCGGTAATATCCCTTGATCCTGGCAGCGAAATACCACGGCTGCGTGGCGGTGAGATTGAGTTCGCCAAACTCTTTTTCGCGATAGTCGAGGCCACGTAACGGTTCGCCGCGCTGCGGATTCGCGGCATGGATCTGCTTGGCCCGCGACAATGTCTTGAACTTGGTTTCCGAATAGCCATAGCTCACATCAAGACCGCTCTTGACCGACGCAGGTTGCGGATTGGCGGGGGTCAACTTCAACGGTGCGGCAACCGCGGCCGTACAGAACACTCCCAGCACGAATGTCGTGCCGATCAGAAATCTGAGCATGGTGGTCTCCTTGCTATCGGCATGGGTCTCTTGCCCTGTCGGCTTTTGACCGCAACACTAGAGCCGCCATTTGGTTGCGACAAGCCCGAGATTGCATCCGCAAAACCGCCTGATGTGACGTCTAATCCGGCGATATGCCAGAAGACCCCGCGCGGTGCGCGCCGCGCACAGCGCATCAAACGCCCCCTGCATGGCAGAAACGGGCAATAATGCGCTGATCGATAGGAATTCGGACCTTTCGCACATCCCGGCACGGGCATATAAGATGCACGGCTTGGCTCGGTACGAGTCGCAGGCCCAATTTGCAGTAACCTACAGGACCACGTGCATGTCGATCTTCGGAAATTTTGGCGGCATCTTTGCCTCGGATATGGCGATCGACCTCGGAACGGCCAACACGCTGGTCTATGTCAAGGGGAAAGGCATAATCCTGAGCGAACCCTCGGTTGTTGCCTATCACGTCAAGGATGGCGTCAAACGCGTACTCGCCGTCGGTGAAGATGCCAAGCTGATGCTGGGACGAACCCCCGGTTCCATCGAGGCGATCCGCCCGATGCGCGAAGGAGTCATCGCGGATTTCGACACCGCCGAAGAAATGATCAAACATTTCATCCGCAAGGTTCACCGCCGCTCGACCTTTTCCAAGCCCAAGGTCATCGTCTGTGTCCCGCACGGCGCGACCCCGGTGGAAAAGCGCGCGATCCGTACCTCGGTGCTGAGCGCCGGTGCGCGCAAGGCGGGGCTGATCGCGGAACCGATTGCCGCCGCCATCGGGGCGGGCATGCCGATCACCGATCCGACCGGCAACATGGTGGTGGATATCGGCGGTGGCACCACAGAAGTTGCGGTACTGAGCCTTGGCGACATCGTTTATGCCCGTTCGATCCGGGTGGGTGGCGACCGCATGGACGAAGCGATCATTGCCTATCTGCGCCGCCAGCAGAACCTGCTTATCGGTGAGAGCACCGCCGAACGGATCAAGACAAGCATCGGCAGCGCCCGGATGCCCGATGACGGGCGCGGCGCCTCGATGCAGATTCGCGGGCGCGACCTGCTGAACGGCGTGCCGCGCGAACTCGAGGTCAGCCAGGCACAGGTGGCAGAAGCCCTGTCCGAACCGGTACAGCAAATCTGCGAAGCGGTGATGACCGCGCTGGAAACGACACCGCCGGATCTTGCCGCCGATATCGTTGACCGGGGCGTGATGCTGACCGGTGGCGGCGCGTTGCTCGGCGATCTGGATCTGGCGCTGCGCGAGCAGACCGGACTGGCGGTTTCGATCGCCGATGAAAGTCTGAATTGTGTTGCCCTGGGCACCGGCAAAGCGCTGGAATTCGAAAAACAACTGCGACACGCGATTGACTACGACAGCTAGGGCACCCACCTTTTCCTAGCATCGACCGCAGGTGCCCGCGCGCCGCAAAAGAGGTTCCGTTGGCCAAGGACCGTTCACAACGCGATGACTATACGACCCCGCTGCGCCGCCTTCTGCTGGGGATCCTGTGCCTGTGCCTGCTTGCGATCTTCCTGGTCTGGCGGATCGACAGCCCCCGCGTCGAGCGATTTCGTGCGCAGGTCACCGACAAGGTCGTGCCCAACATGAGCTGGGCGATGGCCCCGGTGACGGGCGCCATCAACCTGATCCGCGATTTCCAGAGCTATCAGCGACTGGCCGAGCAGAATCGCGACCTGCGGGACGAGCTGCGCCAGATGCAGGCCTGGAAGGAAGCGGCGCTGCAACTGGAACAGGAAAACGCCCGACTCCTTGATCTCAGCAACGTGCGGCTCGATCCCCGCCTGACCTACATCACCGGCGTGGTGATGGCCGATTCCGGATCTCCGTTCCGGCAATCGGTCTTGCTGAATGTCGGTGCCCGGGACGGCATCGTCGACGGCTGGGCAGCAATGGATGGCATCGGGCTTGTCGGACGCATTTCGGGCACCGGGGAAACGACATCGCGGGTCATCCTGCTGACGGATGCGGCAAGCTCGGTCCCCGCGACCATTCAGCCCTCGGGTCAGGGCGCGCTGGTCGCCGGTGACAACTCCGCCGCACCGATACTGGATTTCCTTGAAAATACCGATCTGGTGCGGCCCGGCGACCGGGTGATCAGTTCCGGCGACGGCGGGGTTTTTCCTGCGGGTCTGTTGATCGGTCAGGTCGCCGCCGACCCGTCCGGGCGGCTGCGCGTCCGCCTCGCGGCGGATTACGAACGACTCGAATTCCTGCGGGTCCTGCGGCACCACGGAACCGAGATGATTTCGGACCCCGGGAGCATCGTGACACCGCTTGCGCCACGCAACACGGCCCAATCAGGGGTGCTGGGTGATGAGTGACATGCCGCTGTCACATACCTGGGCGATGCGCCTGTGGTTTCTTGTCCTGTGCGCGGTGATCATTTTTTTCCACTTGATGCCGCTGGAGACCACGCCGCGCAACTGGGCGCCTCCTGATCTTCTGATCGCCTTCATCCTCGCCTGGGCCCTGCGCCGTCCCGATTACGTGCCCGCACTCAGCGTGGCGGCGGTGATCCTGATGGCGGATCTGCTGTTTCAGCGCCCTCCGGGCCTCATGGCGTTGCTGGTGGTCCTGGGGTGCGAATTCCTCAAAAGCCGCGCCAACAGCCATGGCGAAACGAGCTTTATCGTGGAATGGTTCAATGTCTGCGTGGTCATCGCGGGCATCACGGTTCTCGACCGGCTCATTCTGACGATGACATTGGTGGACAGGGCACCGCTATCGCTGCATCTTATTCAGATGGTGCTCACCATGGCCATATATCCGCTCGCGGCCTTCGTGACCCAGACCCTTCTGGGCGTGCGCAGGCCATCGCCCGGCAACTCCGATGCATTGGGGAACCGCTGATGCGACGCAACCCGAGGGAACTCGACTCGACACACCGCCAGATGAGCCGCAGAACGCTGCTTCTGGGGGGTGCACAGTTGGCGTTGGTCGGTGCGTTGGGCATGCGCATGCGCTATATGCAGGTGGATCAGGCCGACCAGTTTCGCCTGCTCGCCGAAGAGAACCGGGTCAACATCCGCCTGCTGCCGCCCGCGCGGGGCGAATTGTTCGACCGCAATGGCGAGCAACTGGCGCATAACTCGCCGAGTTACCGGATCATCATCGTTCCCGAAGATGCCGGCGACGTTGACAAGGTCATCGCGGACCTGTCCCGGCTCGTGGAACTGGACGAAGAAGACCTGAACAAGGCGCTGACCGAAATGCGCCGCAGTCCGCCCTTCCTGCCGATCACCCTCGCCGATCAGGTCAGTTGGGAAGACATCAGCAAGATCGCCGTAAACGCGCCCGCCCTGCCCGGCATCACGCCCGAGGTCGGCCTGACCCGCGTCTATCCCCGCCGCGCGGATCTCGCGCATGTGATCGGCTATGTCGGACCGGTGAGCGACTACGACCTCAAGCAGATCGACGACCCGGAACCGGTATTGCGGATCCCGCGGTTCCAGATCGGCAAGGTCGGGCTGGAAGCCAAGCGCGAAGACGTGTTGCGTGGCAAGGCCGGTGCCAAGCGGGTCGAGGTCAATGCCACGGGCCGGGTGATGCGCGAACTGGACCGGCGCGAGGGTCAGTCGGGTGCCGATCTGCAACTCACCGTCGATGCCGACCTGCAAGGATATGTACAGGCACGGCTGGGCGAAGAAAGCGCCGCCGCCGTTGTCATCGACTGCGAAAATGGCGATCTGCGGGCGATCTGCTCGTCCCCCAGCTTTGACCCGAACCTATTCGTGCGCGGCATATCGGTCGCCGATTATCGCAGCCTCACCGAGGACCCCTATCGCCCGCTTGCGAACAAGACGGTGCAAGGCACGTATCCGCCCGGATCGACCTTCAAGATGATCACCGCAATGGCCGCGCTCGAAGAAGGCGTGATCGGTTCCGGAGAAACCGTCTGGTGCCCCGGCCATCTCGAAGTATCCGGCCGCCGGTTCCATTGCTGGAAACGCGGCGGGCATGGTCATGTGGACCTGAACGCCTCGCTCAAGCGGAGCTGCGATGTCTATTATTATGACATCGCCATCAAGGTCGGGATCGACAAGATATCCGCAATGGCCAAGCGGTTGGGGCTGGGCGTGAGGCACGACATCCCGATGTCGGCCGTCGCCGAAGGGCTGGCCCCCGACCGGGCCTGGAAACAGCGGGTTCACAACGATGTCTGGCGGATCGGTGACACCGCGAACTCCTCCATCGGTCAGGGTTACATGCTGGCCTCGCCACTTCAGCTCGCGGTCATGTCGGCCCGGCTCGCGACCGGCCGCGAGGTCGCCCCGCGCCTTGTCAAGAAGATCAACGGCATCGAACAACCCAGCGGTGCCGGTGACTCGCTTGGCATGAACGAAAACCATCTGCGGCAGGTACGCAGGGGCATGTATGACGTCTGCAACGACCGGCGCGGCACGGCCTATCGCAGCCGCATCATAGAAGACAGCTATCGCATGGCCGGCAAGACCGGCACCAGCCAGGTGCGCAACATCACCAAGGCCGAGCGTGCGGCGGGTGTCATAAGCAACAGCGACCTGCCGTGGGAACGGCGCGATCATGCGCTCTTCGTGTGTTTCGCACCCTACGACAATCCGCGCTACGCGGTATCCGTCATCGTCGAACATGGCGGCGGCGGATCGACCGCAGCGGCCCCGATCGCACGCGATGTCATGTTGCAGGCCCTGTATGGCGACACCCCGCCCCTGTCGGCCTACCCCGCAGCGGATCGCAGCAAGATCAAGGCCCAGCAAGAACGCCTGCACCGGGATTACCCCGGCGTCAGTGCCCCGGTGAGCGACCGCGCATGAGTTATCTTGAGCACAACGTCAAATCGACCCCGACCGGTCCGCGCAAGATGCTGCACATGAACTGGCCTCTGACTCTGCTGCTGATCAGCGTGGCGAGCGTCGGGTTCCTGATGCTCTATTCGGTTGCCGGAGGGTCTTTTCAGCCCTGGGCGGAACCGCAGATCAAGCGCTTTGCCGTCGGGTTCGCGGCGATGGTGGTCGTTGCGATGGTGCCGATCTGGTTCTGGCGCAACATGTCGGTTCTCGCCTATATCGTCGGAGTCGTCCTGCTGGTTCTGGTGGCAACGATCGGCGAAGAGGGCAAGGGCGCGCAACGCTGGATCAATCTCGGGTTCATGCGCCTGCAGCCGTCGGAGCTCATGAAAATCGCGCTGGTGATGGTGCTGGCTGCCTATTACGACTGGCTCCCCGCGAAACGGACATCGCACCCGTTCTGGGTCATGATCCCGGTGGCGCTGATCCTGTTGCCCACTGCCCTGGTTTTGAAACAACCGGACCTCGGCACCTCGATCCTGCTGCTGGCGGCGGGCGGCGGTCTGATGTTCCTTGCGGGCGTGCACTGGGCCTATTTCGCCGCTGTGATCGCCGCGGGGGCCGGCCTGATTACCGCCGTGTTCGAAAGCCGCGGCACCGAATGGCAATTGCTCAAGAACTACCAGTACCGGCGCATCGACACATTCCTCGATCCTTCGAGCGATCCTCTCGGTGCAGGCTATCACATCACGCAATCCAAGATCGCCCTGGGGTCCGGCGGATGGACCGGGCGGGGATTCATGCAGGGCACGCAATCGCGCCTGAACTTCCTGCCGGAAAAGCACACCGATTTCATCTTTACCACCCTGGCCGAGGAATTCGGTTTCGTCGGCGGATTTTCCCTGCTCACACTCTATGCCCTTATCATCGTGTTCTGTGTCTACACGGCGCTTGCAACGCGCGACCGGTTTTCATCTCTGGTGACGCTCGGGATCGGGCTCAACTTCTTCCTGTTCTTCGCGGTGAACATGTCGATGGTGATGGGGCTCGCGCCGGTTGTCGGCGTGCCCCTGCCGATGGTCAGTTATGGCGGATCGGCCATGCTTGTCCTGATGGTCGCCTTCGGTCTGGTTCACAGCGCGCACATCCATCGCCCACGCCAACAAAGACGGTAATACCTTGACCATCAATATTCTCTTCGCCGCCAAATCCGAACGCTGGGCCACATACGAGGCGCCGCTGAGCAGGGCTTTGTCGCAGGCCGGACTCGAATTTGAACTGCGCCCGGATTTTCCACCCGCCGAGGTCGATTATATCATCTACGCCCCCAACAGCTCGCTTCAGGATTTCCGACCCTACACGCGGCTCAAGGCGGTTCTGAACCTCTGGGCCGGGGTTGAGGACGTGGTGCAGAACGAAACGCTGAAGGTGCCTCTGACCCGCATGGTCGATCACGGGCTGACACAGGGCATGGTCGAATGGGTGACCGGACACGTGCTGCGCCACCATCTGGGGATGGACGCCCACATCCTTGGTCAGGACGGTCAATGGCGCACTGCGGTCCCTCCGCTGGCCGAGGATCGCCCCGTCACCATTCTGGGCATGGGCGCGCTCGGACAGGCCTGCGCCGCCGCCCTGACCGGGCTCGGATTTCCCGTCAGCGGCTGGAGCCGGAGCGCCAAGACGGTGCCGCAGGTCGCCACCTATCACGGCTATGACGGCTTGCAGACCGCGCTCTCAACCGCGCAGATCCTCGTATTGCTGCTGCCGGACACGCCGGTCACGACCGATATCCTGAATGCCGACACGCTTGCGGAACTGCCGCGCGGTGCCATTGTGATCAATCCCGGACGTGGCCCGCTGATCGACGACAACGCCCTGATCGCTGCACTGGACAGCGGACAGCTGGCACATGCGACACTGGATGTGTTCCGCGTCGAGCCGCTACCCGCAGATCATCCGTTCTGGGCGCATCCAAAGATCACCGTGACGCCGCATATCGCCTCGGCCACGCGCGAAGGCACGGCAAGCCAGACCATCGCCGAGAACATCCGCCGGGGCGAAGCCGGCGAACCGTTCCTGCATGTCGTGGATCGCGCGCTCGGCTACTGACGTCGCGACACGCGTCAGGTCTTTTGCCACCAGACTCCGGTGTGGTCGATCTTGTGGATCTCTTCGGTGATCCCGTGTTCATCCCGGTAATCGTGGATCGCCTGCCGGCAGGCCTTGATCCCGCCATAGTCGTCGACGATGAGAAATCCGCCCGGTGCCAGCCGGGGATAGAGCGCCGAAATCGCCTGAATGGTCGACTCGTACATATCGCCGTCCAACCGGATCAAGGCAAATTGGGGCACGTCGAGCGCGTGCAGCGTATCCTTGAACCAGCCGACCACGAACTCGACCCGGTCATCCAGCAGATCATAGGCCTCGAAGGTTTTCTTGACTGCATCGACTCCCACCGCCAAGCGACCTCGCGTATGAAAACGGCTTCCCTTGTCCGCCGGATAATCCTCTTCGTTGGGCGGTGGCAAACCCTCGAAACTGTCGGCGAGGTAGACCCGGCGATCCTCGACCCCGCGAAATTTGAGCACACCACGCACCATAGCCGATGCGCCGCCGCGCCAGACGCCGGTTTCGATGAAATCGCCTGGCACATCCTCGGCAATGACCCGGTCGGTAAGATGTGCCACGTTCTGCAACCGCCTGATCCCGGCCATGCTGTGCCCGACAACGGGCCAGTCGCGGCCCTGAAAACGCTTCTTCTTGTCAAACGGAACCGTCTTACCGCGTCGCACGATCTGGCGATCCGCGCCATAGATCATGTCCGTCAGACACCTGGCCATGAGATCCACATACATCTCGAAGCCCGGATCGGACACGGATACCTTTTGCAGATCTGCCGCCGGTGCGGTTTCGGCCGGTTCCGTCGCTTGCTTGTCCATCCCGCTCTCCTTCATGCCGCCAACCCGCGCCCTTTCAAAAGGGCCCCGACCTCGGGCAGGCGCCCCCGGAATGCGGTATACAGAACATCCGGTTCCTGCGACCCTCCGGCAGACAGGATATGCTCCTCCAACGCCTGTGCACGCTCGGGATCGAACGCACCGCCCGCCTCTTCAAATGCGGCAAAGGCATCGGCATCCATCACCTCGGACCACATGTAGCTGTAATAGCCGCTGGAATACCCGTCACCGGCAAAAACATGCGCGAAATGCGGCGTCGCATGGCGCATCCTGATCGCGTGTGGGATCCCGAGATCTTGCAGGATCTCGGCCTGTCGCGCCATTGGATCGGCTGGCGCGTCGCCCTCGTGAAACGCAAGATCGACCAGCGCCGAGGCGACATATTCCACCGTCTGGAAACCCATGTCGAATGTCGCGGCCCCCAAAACCTTGTCGAGCATCTCCGCAGGCATCGGTTCACCGGTTTCGGCATGCACCGCAAACTCGCGCAACACCTCGGGCACCTCCAGCCAGTGTTCGTAAAGCTGGCTGGGCAGTTCCACGAAATCGCGGGCAACCGAGGTGCCTGAGATGCTCTCATAGGTGACATCCGACAGCATCTGATGCAGCGCGTGGCCGAACTCGTGAAACAGCGTGCGCGCATCGTCATAGGACAGCAGCGCCGGCTCGCCCTTGGCAAAGTTGCAGACATTGATGACGATCGGTGCCTGTTCACGCGGGAACCTGGCCTGCGACCGCATCGCCGAACACCAGGCCCCCGACCGTTTCGAGCCGCGTGCGAAATAGTCTCCGATGAACAGCGCCACATGCTCGCCCTCGCGCGTCACCTCCCATGCCCGACAGTCCGGATGATAAAGCGGCAGGTTCACCGCCCTGAATTCGAGCCCAAACAGACGGTTGGCGCAGGAGAACGCGGCATCGATCATCCGGTCCAGTTGCAGATAGGGCTTCAGCGCGGCCTCATCCAGATCATGTTCGGCCTTGCGCCGCCGCTCCGCATAGTATCGCCAGTCCCATGGCTCCAGCGCACCGTTTATGCCGTCGTTATGCATCATCTGGCTGAGCACTTCGGCATCCGCGTCCGCCCGTGCCTTGGCAGGTTCCCAGACAGCCATCAGCAGATCACGTACCCTGTCCGGCGTGCGTGCCATTTCGGTTTCCAGCTTGTAATCCGCAAAGCTGTCATAACCCAGCAAAGCCGCCCGCTCCTGGCGCAAGGCCAGGATCTCGGCGGCAATGTCGCGGTTGTCCGTCGCGCCGCCATTCGCCCCCCGCGCCGCCCAGGCCTCGTAGGCCCGTTCGCGCAGGTCCCGGCGTGGCGAAAATTGCAGGAACGGCACGATGATTGACCGCGACAGGGTGACGATCGGGCCGTCGACGCCCTTTTCCCTGCCGGCCGCTCGCGCCGCATCCACCGCAAATTTCGGCAGCCCGTCGAGATCGGCTTCGGACAGTTCCATGTACCACTCGCGCTCATCCGCAAGCAGGTTCTGCGTGAACTCGGTTCCGAGTGTAGCAAGGCGTGACTTGATCTCTTTCATCCGCGTGTCGGCATCGCCCTCAAGCGCCGCGCCGGCCCGCACCAGACCGCGATGGGTCAGCATCAGTACCCGTGCCTGCTCGGGGGTGAGGGCCAACTCATCCTTGCGCGCCCAAAGATCGGCAACCCGTCGAAACAGCGCCTTGTTGGACGAGATGTCCGAGAAATGCGCCGCCAGCCTTGGCGAGAACTCCCGCTGCAACGCCTCGCGATCCGGGTTGCTATCAGCCCCTGCTACCGTGAAGAACACCGACAGAACCTTGTCCAGCGCCTCTCCCGCCGCTTCCAGTGCCTCGACCGTATTGGCAAAGCTCGCCGGCTCGGGATTTTCCGCAATCGCCGCGATCTCGGCCCTGTGCTGCTCCAGCGCGCTGTCGAGCGCCGGGGCGAAATCGCTGTCAGAGATCGCGTCAAACGGGGCAATCTGAAACGGCGTGTTCCAGTCGGTCAGGATCGGGTTGGTCATGGCAATCTCCTTTTGAAGCGCAAGCTATGAGCGCACTGCCCGAGGGTCCAGAGGTCGAGGCGAGATTTCCGCCCCGCGGCTCAACCGGCCCGCCCCCTGCCGCCACAGACCGGGCAGCCGGCGCGCGGAGACAGCCGGATCGTTCGTGTCTCGCCATAAAGTGCATCATAAATCAGCATCTGCCCCCGCAGCGGCATGCCGGCGTCCGTCACCACCTTGATCGCCTCGACCGCCATCATCGCACCAACCACGCCGGGCAGCGGCCCGATCACCCCCGCCTCGGCACAGGACGGGGCCAGCCCGGGTGCCGGCGCCTCGGGGAAAATGCACTGATAGCAGGGACCGGTATGGGACGGATCAAAGACCGAAAGCTGACCCTCCCACTGCGACAGCGCCCCGGAGACAAGCGGTTTGCCGGCGGCAACCGCAGTGGCATTCGACAGGTAACGCGTGTAGAAATTATCGGTCCCGTCGAGGATCAGATCATACTCCGTAAACAGTTCTGCCGCGATGTCCGGCGTCAGCCTGCGATGATACGGCCGCACCATCACGGCCGGGTTCTGGGCCAGCATCGCCTGTTGCGCGGAAAACACCTTGGGCATGCCGATATCGGCATCGCGGTGGATGACCTGCCGTTGCAGGTTGGCGTTTTCGACCACGTCATCGTCGATCACGCCGATTGTGCCGATCCCGGCGGCGGCGAGGTATTGCAACGCCGGCGCACCCAGCCCACCGGCCCCAATGACCAGCACACGCGCCTGTTTCATCCGCTTCTGCCCCGGCCCGCCGATTTCGCGCAACACGATGTGGCGCGCATAGCGATCCAGTTCGGTTTCGGTAAAGGCACCCGGCGGTTTCTGCGTGGTTTGAGGCGTTTCTCGGGCCTGCGCCCGTTTGCGCAATACCGCAAGACCGCGCCGGTACAGTGCGACGATCACGGCGAACCCGGCGAGCAACAGCCACAGAGCGGGCGAACCACCGGTTGCCGCCCGGACCGGGTGCCCGTCCGGCAGGATCAGCTGCACCAGAAGAACCACGGCAAACAAGGTGACCAACAGGGCCAGCCGCGCCTGTCGCGACACCCCCATCCAACGGCCCCCCCACCAGATCAGCGCCGCAATTCCCAGAACCAGCAGCATCAGCCCCGCCCGGTCGATCCAAAGCCGCCCGATCCGCGCGCCGTATCGCCCAGCCCATCGGCCAGGTCGAACCGCGCCTGGACCACCGGCGCGACAACCATCTGCGCGATCCGGTCGCCGTGAGCGATCACGAACGGCGCTTCGCCCGCGTTCATCACGATCACCCCGAGCGGTCCGCGATAATCGCTGTCGATTGTACCCGGCGCATTGGGCAGCGTGATCCCGTTTTTCAGCGCCAGTCCCGAACGGGGCCGAATCTGCGCCTCGTAACCGTCCGGTATCTCGATGCGCAGCCCGGTCGGCACGAGCACCCGCGCGCCCGGTGCCAGCGTGACGGTTCCGCGATCGCAGAAATTCGCGCGCAGGTCCGCGCCCGCCGCCCCCGCGGTTTCATATGCGGGCAACGGCACGTCCCGATCCGCTCCGTCTTCGAATGTTACGCGAATTGATACCATTTCACCCGGCCCTTGTTGGTCATCCGTCCTGTCCCCGGACGCTCATTCAATCCGTAAGCGACGCTGCGATCCGCTGGGCGAGCTGTTGCGCCACGGCGTCCTTGCCCATGCGCGGCCATGTCTCGGCACCTTCGGCGCTGATCAGGACCACGGCGTTTTCACTGCCGCCCATGATCCCGGTCGCAGGGCTGACGTCATTTGCCACAATCCAGTCACAGCCCTTCCGCTTCCGCTTGGCCGTTGCGTTTTCCACCACATCGTCGGTTTCGGCGGCAAAACCCACCACCAACTGCGGCCGCCCCTCGGTCATCCGCGAAACCGTGGCGAGTATATCGGGGTTCTCCGCAAATTCGAGCACCGGCAATCCATCGCGGCTCTTCTTGAGTTTGCGATCACTGGCCTGCGCCATGCGCCAATCCGCAACCGCAGCGGCGAAAACCCCGGCATCGACCGGCAGCGCGGCCTCGACCGCCTCGGCCATCTGCAACGCGGTTTGCACGCGCACAACCTCGACGCCCTCGGGTGGTGGCACATCGGCAGGCCCGGTGACGAATACAACCTTTGCCCCCAACCCGGCGAGGGCCCGCGCAACCGCCGTGCCCTGTGCACCGGACGACCGGTTCGCGATATAGCGCACCGGATCTATCGGCTCGTGCGTTGGTCCGGATGTCACCAGAATACGTTTGCCACGCAGCGGCCCGTCGGCAAGCGCCGTTTCGATGGCCGCGACGATCTCAAGCGGTTCCGACATGCGCCCCGGCCCGAATTCGCCACAGGCCATGCCGCCTTCGTTCGGCCCGACGCAACGGATACCGTCCGCGATGAGCCGCGCATGGTTGCGGCGCGTCGCCGGGTGCTCCCACATCCGCACGTTCATCGCCGGCGCGATCAGGACCGGCGTGTCCGTCGCCAGAAGCAGGGTCGAGGCCAGATCATCGGCAAGACCGCCGGCCATCTTGGCCATCAGATCGGCGGTCGCGGGCGCCACCACGATCAGATCGGCGCTGCGCGACAATTGGATATGGCCCATCTCGGCCTCATCCCCCAGATCGAACAGATCCCGATAGAGTTTTTGCCCCGCCAGCCCCGACACCGCCAGCGGCGTGACGAATTCCTCGCCTGCGCGGGTCAGAACCGGGGTTACGCTTGCGCCGCGATCCTGCAGGCGCCGGATCAGGTCCAGCGACTTGTAGGCCGCGATCCCGCCACCGATGATCAGCAAAATGCGTTTTGACGCCAGCATCGCATGCCCCCTGGTTCAGATCGTCTCGACCATAGGCATGCAGATCGTGATCTGCCAGAGCATTTCATCCCCAGGGCATGTCATCCGTTGTCGCGGAATGCGTCGCACGGGTCTTCGCGCGCCGGCGCGTCACTGTCGATGATCGCGTCAAACGCCCCGTCGATCTGTCCATCCTCGGACTGGCCCAGAACAAAGACGTTCAGGTCCGGCTGTACCCTATCCAGATAGACCGGCACGCCCCAGTCGCGGCGGGCATGCCCGTTGCCTGTGATGACGGCTACCGGACCGCCGGTTTCGTTCATCGCCTTGATGACCTCGCGCGCCAGAACCGCATCGCGCAGCCGCTGTATATCGACCATCGTCCGCATCCGATCCCGTGGCATCGCCTCGCAATGCGCGGCAAATTGCAACGCTTCGCGAACGTCCCCTTCGGCTTTTGGCAGGGGTTCGGTCAAGCCATACCGCGCGGCCTCCGCCCCGAAGGCACTCGCCGGTCCGCTCTGGACAGTGGCAAGCGCCGCTTCGCGAGGCACCTCGCCACCAAAGATTCGCGCATCGGGTGCCGCCAGGAAAACCTGATGATACATTGAAAATGCGGGCCAGCCGGATTGCGACCATTCCACCGCCGAGGCCAGACGCTCGGGCGCATAGATCATCTCCGACGTGATCCGCCCCGCCTCTTCACTGGTGAGCATTTCCCACACGACGGCCTTGGGTTGCAGCGCCTTGAGCACCGTATACTGATTGACGTGATGGTCAGGGTTGTCATGCACCTCTCCAACGATCACCACATCGGCGCCCTGCATCCGGGGAATCACGTTTTCAAGCTGGCCCTCCGCCCGCACGGGAACGGCCAGCATTGCCAGGAAAAAGATCTGCAACATCCTCATGCGAAGAAGTGTTGCACCTCGTCGGAGCGGGTTTCAAGGCTCTTGCGCATCTTCTGGAAGGCCGACGCCTCAAGCTGGCGAACACGTTCTTTCGACAGGCCCAACTCCTCACCCAGATTTTCCAGCGTGCGAGGTTTATCGCGCAGCTTGCGCTCGCGCACGATGAAGCGCTCGCGCTCGGGCAACTCGTTCAGCGCGATCATAAGCCATTCCCGCAATTGCGCCCGGTCGTGGCGATCTTCCACCACCTCGGCGGCCTGCGCCCCCTCGTCCTCAAGGGCATCTATCCATTCGCGCCCTTCATCCTCTGTCGACTGTGTCGCGTTGAGCGAGAAATCCGCACCTGACAGACGGCCGTCCATCATCTCGACATCCCGGAGCGGCACACCGGCCTCTGTCGAAATCAGTTGGTTCAGCTGGTGCCGGTCCAGTCGCGCTCCCTGCGCTGCGGCTTCGCGCTCCAGCCGTGCCTGGATCCGGCGCATGTTGAAAAACAGGGATTTCTGATTGCTGGTAGAGCCTGTCCGCACCATTGACCAGTTACGCATCACGTAATCCTGGATCGAGGCCTTGATCCACCAGACCGCATAGGTCGAAAACCGCACGCCCCGGTCCGGATCGAACTTGTCCGCCGCCTTCATCAGCCCGAGCCCCGCCTCTTGCACCAGATCGTTCATCGGCGCGCCATAGCGGCGATACCGTGCAGCCATTGAAATCGCGAGCCGCATATACGCGTTGATCAGGCGGTGCAGCGCCGCTTCGTCACGATCATCACGCCAGGCGTAGGCCAGTTGCAGTTCGGTTTCTGCATCCAGCATCTCGGCCTTCATGGCGCTTCGCGTCAGGGACGTGTCGTTCCGTGTATCCAAAGCCATCGTTACCCCCGGTCTCCTCCCCCGGTCTGTCACCCGATTTTCGGCGGGTTGTTTTGCGTTTTCATGACAGATACGCAGGACAGAGAAGTTTGGATCAATCATGGGTAGTACAGGCGTGCAACCAACCCACACACTCGTTCTGGGCGGCGCAGCATCCGGCAAGTCGGCCTTTGCCGAGCAGCTTGCCGGGCGCGCGGGCAAACCGATGGTCTACATCGCCACCGCGCAGGCCTTTGATACCGAGATGCGCGACAGGATTGACCTGCACGTGGCGCGGCGCGGCGATGCCTGGACCACGATCGAGGCGCCGCTGGATGTTGCCGGCGCGATCCGGTCGCTGTCGTCGCATCAGATCTGCCTGCTCGACTGCGCAACCATGTGGCTCAGCAACCAGATGCTGGCCGAGTGCGATATTCCCGAGGCCGAGGCCGCTCTGCTTGACGCGATCCGGACCTGCGCCGCCGATCTGGTGATCGTTACCAACGAGGTCGGTCAGGGCATCGTGCCGGAAAACCCGCTCGCCCGCAGGTTTCGCGACGCGCAGGGGCGGCTCAACATCAGGCTCGCAGGCGCGTGCCACGGGGTGGTGCAGGTCATCGCCGGGCTGCCGCGCGTACTGAAGGGGGCGCTTGAATGACCACGTTCCACTGGATCCGTCATGGGCCGACACATGAGCGTGCCTTTGTCGGCTGGCGCGACGTGCCGGCCGATCTGTCCGACACGGCTCGGATCGGGCGGCTGAACCGGTTCCTGCCCGACGACGCGATCGTGGTGGCGTCCGATCTGGTCCGCGCCTCTGCCACCGCCGATGTGCTCAGCACGGGACGGACGCGCCTGCCGGACGTGCCGGACCTGCGGGAGTTTGATTTCGGCGACTGGGACGGGTGTCATTTTTCCGAGGTTACCGAGACCGACCCCGACCTGAGCCGCGCCTACTGGGAAACCCCGGGCGATGCCGCGCCGCCGGGTGGCGAAAGCTGGAACATGGCAGCACAGCGTATTCGTCCGGCAGTAGACGGGCTGATCGAACGATACCGCGGCCGGCACATCATCGCCGTGGCCCATATCGGCGTCATCATGACCCAGATCGAACGCGCCACCGGCCAATCGGCGCGCGAGGTGATCGGCAACAGGATCGATAATCTCTCGGTCACCGAATTGCATCTTGCGGATGCGCAATGGCAGGTCCGGCGCATCAATCATCTTCCGTGATGGACACGGACACAATTCGCCATTTTACCGGTCAAGGCGTCGCCTCTAGGCTCGGATCATGACCTATGATCTGTTTATCGGCGACCGGATGTTTTCGAGCTGGTCGATGCGCGGCTGGCTGATGTTCGAGAAGTTCGGCATTCCCTGCGAAACCCACATGGTCGGATTGTACGCCGGCACGATGGCAAGCGACATGGCCAATCTCGCGCCGGCGCGGCTGGTTCCGGCGGTGCGAACGCCGGACGGCATCGTCATCGGCGAGAGCCTGGCCATCGGCGAAACTCTGGCCGAGCGCTATCCAGGAGCGGGGCTTTGGCCCGCCAGAGCCGCAGACCGGGCCACCGCACGCTGGCTCTGCGCGGAAATGGCCAGCGGGTTTGCGGCGCTCAGGGCGGATTGCCCCTTGCAATTGATGCACTGCTATCGCGGATTTGCCCCTTCGGACGCCGTCCTGTCCGATGTACAGCGGTTCGAGACCCTGTGGAGCCACGCGCGCAGGGTATCGGGATGCGACTCCGGCTGGCTCTTTGGGGAGTATTCGCTCGCCGACGTCTTCTTTGTTCCGGTCGCGGCCCGCATCGTTGGCTATGGTCTGCCCGTTTCGGACAGCGCCCTTGCCTATTGTCACGCTCTGCTTGCCGACCCGTCCGTGCAGACCTGGCGCGCGTCGGCACATGAAATCACATATGATCCCATGCCCTACGCCAAGGATCTGCCCACCACGCCCTGGCCGGAATTTCCGGCGCTCTGATCCCCGGGCAGACCCTGACGGAAAAGGCCCCCTCCGATGCAACGAAGGGGGCCTTGTCATGTCCTGATATGGCAGAGCCGGGTCTTACCAATCTTCGCGGACCACGATGCGGGTCTTGATCGGCAGCTTCATCGCGGCAAGGCGCAGGGCCTCGCGCGCGACGTCGTCATTGACGCCGTCAAGTTCGAACATCACGCGGCCCGGCTTGACCTTGGCCGCCCAGAAATCGACAGAACCCTTGCCCTTACCCATCCGGACTTCGGTGGGTTTGGAGGTGACCGGCGTATCCGGGAAGATACGGATCCAGACACGGCCCTGACGTTTCATGTGACGGGTCATGGCACGACGCGCAGCTTCGATCTGACGGGCGGTTACGCGCTCGGGCTGAAGAGCCTTGAGACCGTAGGTGCCAAAGTTCAGATCGCTTCCGCCTTTTGCGAGACCGCTGATCCGGCCTTTGTGCATCTTGCGGAATTTTGTACGTTTTGGTTGAAGCATTGTCGTATCTCCTTAGCGGCGACCGCCGGCACCACGAGGTGCGGGACCATCCTGGAGTTCCTGAGCTTTACGGTCACGTGCAGCGGGGTCATGTTCCATGATCTCGCCCTTGAAGATCCAGGTCTTGATCCCGATGATCCCGTAGGCGGTCGAGGCCTCTACATGTGCGTAATCGATGTCGGCACGCAGCGTGTGCAGCGGAACGCGACCTTCACGATACCATTCGGTCCGTGCGATCTCGGCGCCCCCCAAACGACCGGCAAGGTTCACCCGGATACCCAGGGCGCCCATGCGCATGGCGTTCTGAACGGCCCGCTTCATTGCGCGACGGAACGACACCCGGCGCTCGAGCTGCTGGGCGATGGACTCGCCGACCAGCGCGGCGTCAAGCTCGGGCTTGCGCACTTCCACGATGTTCAGGTGCAGTTCGCTGTCGGTCATGTTGGCAATCTTCTTGCGCAGCGTTTCGATATCCGCGCCTTTCTTGCCGATGATGACGCCCGGACGTGCTGTGTGGATCGTGACGCGGCACTTCTTGTGCGGACGCTCGATGATCACGCGGCTGACGCCGGCCTGCTTGCACTCTTCCTTGATGAACTCGCGGATTTTCAGGTCTTCCAGCAGCAGGTCACCATAGTCCTTGGTGTCCGCATACCAGCGACTGTCCCAGGTGCGGTTCACCTGAAGGCGCATGCCAATCGGATTGACTTTGTTACCCATTAGGCTTGCTCCTCGACTTGGCGAACTTTGATGGTCAGTTCCGAGAACGGCTTCATGATCTTGCCGAACCGGCCACGGGCCCGTGGGCGTCCGCGCTTGAGTGTCATGTTCTTGCCGACATAGGCCTCGGCGACGATCAGTTCATCGACGTCCAGGTTGTGGTTGTTCTCGGCATTCGCAATCGCGGACTGAAGGCATTTTTTCACGTCCTCGGCGATCCGCTTGTTCGAGAAGGTCAGATCGGTCAGCGCACGATCGACTTTCTTGCCACGGATCATCGCGGCAACCAGGTTCAGTTTCTGCGGGCTGGTGCGAAGCATGCGCAGTTTTGCCATTGCTTCGTTGTCGGCCACGCGGCGGGGGTTCTTTTCCTTGCCCATGACTTACTTCCGCTTCGCTTTCTTGTCCGCGGCATGACCGTAATAGGTCCGAGTCGGGGAATATTCACCGAACTTCTGACCGATCATGTCTTCGCTGACGTTGACTGGAATGTGTTTCTTGCCGTTGTAGACGCCAAACGTCAGGCCCACGAACTGGGGCAGGATCGTCGAGCGGCGCGACCAGATCTTGATGACTTCGTTGCGACCGCTTTCGCGGGCCGCTTCGGCCTTTTTCAACACATATGCGTCGACAAAAGGACCTTTCCAAACAGAGCGAGACATCTATCAGCGTCCCTTCTTCTTGGCGTGCCGCGAGCGGATGATCAGCTTGCTGGACGCTTTGTTCTTGTTGCGGGTTTTTGCACCCTTCGTCGGCTTGCCCCATGGCGTCACCGGGTGACGACCACCCGAAGTCCGGCCTTCACCACCACCATGCGGGTGGTCGATCGGGTTCATGACGACACCACGCACAGAGGGGCGAACGCCCTTGTGGCGCATACGGCCGGCTTTACCAAAGTTCTGGTTGCTGTTGTCGGGGTTCGACACGGCACCGATGGTCGCCATGCATTCCTGACGCACCAGGCGCAACTCGCCCGAAGACAGGCGAATCTGGGCATAGCCACCGTCACGGCCGACGAACTGGGCATAGGTGCCCGCGGCGCGCGCGATCTGACCGCCCTTGCCGGGCTTCATCTCGATGTTGTGCACGATTGTACCGATCGGCATGCCCGAGAACGGCATCGCGTTGCCCGGTTTGATATCGGCCTTTGCAGCGGCGATGACCTGGTCACCGACAGCCAGACGCTGCGGAGCCAGGATATAGGCGCGCTCGCCATCGGCATAGTTGATCAGGGCGATGAATGCGGTCCGGTTCGGGTCATATTCGATCCGTTCGACGGTCGCCGCCACGTCCAGCTTGTTGCGCTTGAAATCGACGATCCGGTAGAGGCGCTTTGCCCCACCGCCCGTGCGACGCATTGTAATCCGCCCGGTGTTGTTCCGGCCGCCCGATTTGGTCAGACCCTGGGTAAGGGATTTGACCGGACGTCCTTTGTACAGCTCCGAACGGTCGATCAGCACCAGCCCGCGCTGGCCCGGCGTCGTCGGCTTATACGACTTGAGTGCCATGCTTTCTGTCTTCCGTTTAGCAATGCGGCAGGTTTGCCCGCCGCTATGTTTGAGGCCCCCGCAGGTGCCAGAGTCGTAGGGCCCCGAAGGTCCCCGGTTAGCTTGCCTGTCGGCAAAAGAACAACCGCCCTGGACGAATCCGGGGCGGAAGCGATGGGTTCCATTAGTCAACACAGGAGATGAGGTCAAGCGCCCGCATGAAGAAACATGTTGGAAAGACCGGAGTGCGGACGAAGCGAGCTTTCGCCGCAGATGCGCCAATTACCACTTTGGCAAACTACCCAGTCACCTACTTGGAACATCCCAATCCGAAGGGGGAATATCGCGCCGTTGCAAGCGCAGCGCCAGACCAACCGCGACGCCCACGCCGATGGCCACCGTCAGATCGGCCACAACCGTCAGGACAAGAGTGAGGATGAGAAGGAACTGATCTGAACGACGCTCTTTCAGGTAGCCTGCCCATCTGTGCGGTTCGCTCATGTTCCAAGCTGTGAGGATGAGCAAGCCCGCCAGTGCTGGCATCGCCAGATAGCCTGAGAGGGGCGCAGCGACCAACATGACAATCAGGATCGTCACGGCATGAACGAGACCTGCAACGGGGGTCTTGCCTCCTGCGCGCACATTCGTCGCCGTTCGGGCAATCGCGCCGGTCGCGGGCAGTCCGCCAAACAAAGATGATCCGATATTCGCGGCCCCTTGAGCCAGCAACTCGGCGTTCGGCCTATGGCGTCCCTGTATCATTCTGTCCGCCACCATTGCCGACAGGAGAGACTCGACCCCCGCGAGGAAGGCGATGACGAAGGCACTTGGCAGCAATTCAGACGCCCGCGCCAAACTGACCTCTGGCAAGGCCGGGAGCGGAAGGCTGTTTGGCAAATCGCCAAACCTTGATTGAATCGTATCTACGGAAAGTGCCATCACAGCGACAACGGCAGAGGTCACGGCAACGGCTACGATCAGGCCTGGCAGTTTTGGTGCCAGCCTGCGGAAGGTGACGATCAGGATCATTGTGGCGACCCCGATGCAAAGTGCAGCGAGATTTGTACTGTCTCGCGCGCCCCAAAGGGCTTCCAATTTTTCAAAGAACTCGGCAGGTACGTTGGCGATGGACAGGCCGAAGAGGTCCTTGAGTTGGCTGGTGGCGATAATGACTGCGATGCCAATGGTGAAGCCGTTGATGACGGGTTCGGGGACAAGGCGCATCAGGCGTCCGGCCCGCAGGTATCCCCCGATCACCAGGATCACACCCGCCATTAATGTCGCCAGCACCAGCCCGTCATATCCATGATCGGCAATTACGCCATAGACGACGACAATGAACGCTCCAGTTGGTCCACCGATTTGGACCCTGCTTCCCCCCAGAAGCGAGATGAGGAAACCCGCGACGATGGCCGTGACCAGACCTTGCGCAGGGGACGCTCCGGACGCGATTGCAATAGCCAGACTAAGCGGGAGCGCGACCATGGCCACTGTAATCCCCGCCAGGACATCTGCCCGGAATGTTAGGCCGTCGTAGGTCTGAAGTGTTGTCAGGATTTTCGGCTTCATCTCAGAAGTTTAGCAAAGCCGCAGAACGCGAAGTAGTGGAAATTTCGTAGGATGGCAGAAAAGCCGACATTCGCGGCGCCACGGAAAGCAAGAGACCCCGGCCTGTTTCCAGGCCGGGGTCCATCGTTCCGAATTACCAACCGATCAAAGACCGGTGGTCACGTCGATCGTGTTGCCTTCTTCAAGGGTCACATAGGCTTTCTTGACGTCCTTGCGCTTACCCAGCTGCCCACGGAAACGCTTGGCCTTGCCCTTGGTGATGGTGGTGTTGACCGCCTTCACCTTGACGCCGAACAATGCTTCGACCGCTTCCTTGATCTGCGGCTTGTTGCTGTCGATCGCCACTTCGAAGACCACGGCGCCGCTTTCGGACGCCATGGTGGACTTTTCGGTGATGACCGGCTTGCGGATCACGTCGTAATGTTCTGCTTTCGCGCTCATTTCAGACGAGCCTCCAGTGCTTCGACACCCGCCTTGGTGATCACCAGCGTGTCACGCTTGAGGATGTCATATACGTTTGCGCCCATCGACGGCAGGACATCCAGACCTTCGATGTTGCGGGCGGCCTTGGCGAAGCCTTCGTTGACGGCGGCGCCATCGATGACCAACGCGCGTTTCCAGCCCAGGTTCTTGACCTGCTTGGCCAGAGCGGCGGTCTTGCCCTCTGCGGTTGCGTCCTCGATAATGACCAGCTCACCCGCCTTAGCCTTGGCCGACAGCGCATGGCGCAGGCCCAACTTGCGGAACTTCTTGGTCAGGTCATGGCCGTGGCTGCGCACGACGGGACCCTTGTAGATGCCACCACCACGGAAGATCGGCGCGTTGCGGTCACCGTGACGTGCGCCACCGGTGCCCTTCTGGCGATAGATCTTCTTGGTCGAATAGCTGGTTTCGCTGCGGGTCTTGACCTTGTGGGTCCCGGCCTGCGCATTGTTGCGTTGCCAACGCACGACACGGTGCAGGATATCCGCGCGCGGTTCCAGACCGAACAGATCGGCGTCCAGTTCGATGTCGCCGGCCTTGCCGCCGTCCAGTTTGATCACGTCAAGTTTCATGCTTCACCACCTTCCGCGGGCGCTTCTTCCGCAGGTGCTTCGGTTGCGGCTTTCTTCAGGCCGGCCGGGAACGGCACGCCATCGGGCAGCTTTTTCTTGACCGCGTCCTTGACCGTGACCCAGCCACCCTTGGAGCCGGGAACCGCCCCCTTGATGAACACCAGGCCACGATCGGCGTCGGTCTTGACGACTTCCAGGTTCTGCGTGGTCACGCGGGCAGCCCCCATGTGGCCGGCCATTTTCTTGCCTTTGAAAACCTTGCCGGGATCCTGACACTGACCGGTCGAACCGTGCGAACGGTGGCTGATCGAAACACCGTGGGTGGCGCGCAGGCCGCCGAAGTTGTGGCGCTTCATGCCACCGGCGAAACCCTTACCGATCGAGGTGCCGCTGACATCGACTTTCTGGCCTTCCAGAAAGTGCTCAGCCGAGAGTTCCTCACCCACGCCGATCAGGTTGTCCTCGCTCACGCGGAACTCGGCAACCTTGCGCTTGGGCTCGACCTTGGCGGCGGCGAAATGCCCGCGCATGGCCTTGCTGACGCGTTTGACCTTGGAGGTTCCGGCACCCAGCTGTACGGCGGTATAGCCGTCCTTGTCGGTGGTGCGCTGTGCGACGACCTGCAGTTGATCCAGTTGAAGAACGGTCACAGGAATCTGCTTGCCGTCTTCCATGAAAAGCCGGGTCATGCCGACTTTCTTTGCGATAATACCAGAGCGCATCTTCAATACCCTCCGATTACGATTGCAGCTTGATCTCGACATCCACGCCAGCGGCGAGGTCGAGCTTCATCAGCGCGTCCACGGTCTGGGGGGTCGGATCAACGATGTCCAGCAGACGCTTGTGCGTGCGGATCTCGAACTGGTCACGAGATTTCTTGTCAACGTGGGGACCACGCAGAACAGTGAATTTCTCGATCTTGTTGGGCAGCGGGATTGGGCCACGGACATTGGCGCCGGTCCGCTTGGCTGTGTTGACGATTTCCTGCGTGCTGGCATCCAGAACGCGGTAATCGAACGCTTTCAGCCGAATGCGAATGTTTTGGCTTTGCATTTCGTCAGCCTTTCAAGGCTTTTGGAGTTGATAGGACGACCGGTGGCTCATTCCGCCGGCCCTCTTCGAACCCGAAGGGCGGGAATGATTCCCGCCCGTAGGTCAAATCGTATATGCGATCCGGGGCGCATAACCCGCCCCGGAGCGATCATCAAGCCCTTACTCGACGATCTTTGAGACGACGCCTGCGCCGACGGTGCGGCCGCCTTCGCGGATGGCGAAGCGCAGGCCCTGTTCCATGGCGATCGGCGCGATCAGTTCGACGCCAAAGGACACGTTGTCGCCCGGCATCACCA
>NZ_JBGFGP010000070.1:0-328 GCF_041224545.1 Sedimentitalea sp. XS_ASV28
AAAAGACGGGTGATCCGATTGCCAATGTCAGGACATCGGCACGGATCAGCTCCGGCGCGTGGGCGCATTTGCATCACAGGCGAGGGGAGGGCGCATGGCCAGCTACCACCTCTCCGTGAAGACGATCAAACGCAGCGCCGCGCGCCCCGCCACGTCGGCCGCAGCCTACCGTGTCGGGGAGCGCATCGAGTGCCAGCGCGAAGGCCCCCGGTGGCGCCAGGTCTCCCGCTGGCATCTTGCGTCGGGGAGGTTCGTGTCGTCGGACCTGACGGTGCCGACACGAACCGGGTTTGCCCCCGGCAAACCGCCAGTGATCTACCCCCAAAAC
>NZ_JBGFGP010000102.1:0-12092 GCF_041224545.1 Sedimentitalea sp. XS_ASV28
AACAGCGGCTTCGCGGTCTGATCCGTCCAGATCCAGCAGTCTGCGCGACCGCAGGTGCCGCTTGCGGCAGAAAATCCTTGTCTAGCGCTCGGATACAGGCGATCTTCACCTCAAACGACACGCCACTTGGGGAATGCAGGAGTAATGTGGGTGTCGTGTTGTAGCTCGTCAAGAGGTAGATGTGAAATAAATATGGCACTGTGTCTATTTTGTAGGATACGTTCTATTTAAGCCCTCAGAGGCTAGGCGGTTTACGGGCATGTAAGTGTGACACCTTAGACTCGGAGTCGGGACTGTGAGGGGCCTTAGAGAGCTTCTAGATGCCATTTCAGGGGTCTCCTAGATCGACAACATGCTCTCCTCTCACTTTGTAGCTTCATAACTGTGGGTGTCAGTTAGCAACAGTGCTCGAGTCCAGGATTTGCGTTCATTCTGTGAAGGCCGGTTGATAGGCGTTCCAACGGATTCGGCTTTGGCGGTGTTAATGCAAGTGTCGCTTTCCGGCGATGGCAGTAACAGTCCCGGACTGTGCTTCCGCAAACACTTCGGTTCGCTACGCAACGATGGTCAGATAACGCTTTTGAGAGGAAGGTCGAATAGAGCATTGATCCTATAGCGCCGGTCCTATCTGCCCGCGCAGACCTCGCTGCTGAGCTGGCGGTTGATGACCGGCCGCCACGGGACAAGGGTGCATTTATGGCTCTTTTCAACCACAGCGAACTGGCTGCTGGATAATTGTACGGTGCCGGTGGACTTGTCGCTCACGCCTTCGCTATCCGTGGTAGTATCGAACGGTAGTCCGTGCAGACCTTCCGGCCCATGTCGTTGGCGAGGCTGAGCAGGTTGCGAAGCGCCGCGCTGCGATTGGACGGCGACCAGACAGCCGAGAAGGCGACCGGCTCCGGCTCGTCGGTGAAGGGCAAAAAGACAATGCCGTTTGTCGGCAACAGCGCCGTGGCCGCGCCGACGATGGTGATGCCAAAGCCCTGTCCGACCAAAGACAAAAGGGTGCCACGCCCCACGTCGAAGCGCAGGATCGACGGCGCAGGCCAGCGCTCGGCATGGCGTAGCACGATATGGCTATGAACCTGCGGTCCAGTGCCGCCATGCCGGACAAGGAACGTCTCGCCTGCCAAATCGGGCCATGTGACGGCTGACCGCTTGGCGAGCGGATGCCGTTCCGGTAGCACCGCCAAGAGCGGTTCGGTCCATGTGCGACGGGAATGGCAGTCGGGTGGTTGGGGCGTGCCCGCGACGAACGCCACGTCCAACCTACCGGCGCGAAGCTGCACCACCGCTTCACGGGCCGGGCCTTCGGCGATCTCGACTTCAACATCGGGGTAATCCTTGCGGTATTGGCCGATCAGCTTTGCGAGGAAGCTATGCGGAATCAGGGCATGGATACCGATACGAAGCCGGCCGCTTTCTCCGGCTGCCGCCATGCCGGCGGTTTTCACCGCATGGTCGAGTTGGTCAATACCTACGGCTATCCGCTCGACGAAATGGCGTCCGGCCTCGGTCAGCCGAACGCCGCGCGCATGACGCTCGAACAAGAGGATGCCGAGGTCTTCTTCCAGTGCCTTCACGCGGGCGCTGACGCTGGACTGTGCAACGCCGAGCGCGTTGGCGGCGTGACGGAAGTTGAGATATTCGGCGACAGCGAGAGTGTGAACTAAGGTCATCATTGGCACTCGCCCCGAAAGGAGATGATTGCTCAACAGATTTAATCCGTCATTTCTCCTAAGTCTACGCATGCCAAATCGCCATGACTAAATCACAATGAAGTTGCGAATGGTCTGCGTAGTATTGGCAGACATATTAAATAGAGGATCGCGCCGACAATCCAAACCCAACCGTTCCATGCCCCGGCGGTGGCAGAATAGAGTGCTGTGAAGCCAAGCGGTCCTGCGATAGAGCTTAGATTGGTGAGGCTCGTTAGCGTTCCTTGCAAAGCCCCTTGCTTGTTACTGCTGACATTGTTTGAGAGCATTGCCTGCAAGGCCGGCATGCCAACACCCCCGGCGGCAAGCAGCAACAGAATCGGGAACACCATCCATCCCTGCGTGGCAAAAGCCAGAAGAACGAAGCCAGTCGCATCCGCAGCCATGCCAAACAGCAGCGTGCGCCGCTCTCCAAGCCGGCTTGAAAGCGGGCCGGTAACAAACGCTTGGAAGATCGCATGTGTTGCCCCAAACGCCGCGAGCGACAAACCAACGGTCGCGGTGTTCCACTGAAAACGGTCCTCGCCATATATGACCCATAGGGCTGCAGGCACTTGGCCGATCAGTTGAATAATGAAGAAAACTGCGAAAAGCGCACCTAGCCCGCGCAATGCATCATCCAGCCGTAACAGAACGAATGGTTTGATGCGAACCGGCTTTCCGGTCCCGCCATGGCTGTGATGAGTCTCCTTGAGGAAAATGCAGGCAAGCAGGAACGCGAACCCGTTGAGAAGGGCGGCGGCGATAAACGGGGCATGAGCAGAGATACCACCGAGCATGCCACCAAGTGCTGGCCCGGCAATCATGCCCGCCCCATAACAGGCCCCCATGTAGCCGAACCAGCGTGCGCGAGAACCTTCCCCCGTCGAATCGGCAATGGTTGAGGCTGCTACAGCTCCGGTTGCGCCCGTGACGCCGGACACGAGTCGGCCGATATAGAGCACCCATAAGACCGGCGCTGATGCCATAATCGTGTAATCGACTGCGGCTCCTGCAAGAGAAGCCAGAAGTACCGGACGCCGACCGTAAGAATCCGAAAGCTGTCCAAGCATGGGCGCGAAGACGACCTGCATCAATGCATAGAGCGACAGCAAGGCACCATAGTGTCCAGCGACCTGCTCTGCTGGCACAAGCTCACGCAGAAGCGTCGGAAGGACGGGCATGATGAGGCCGAGACCCATGGCGTCAAGACCCACGATCAGCAGGGCAATGATGGCAGAGCTGCGCACCTGAAACTCCAGCGCCGCTCAATGGAGCGACTTTATCAACGATAAGGAGATGGACATAGAACTTATCGGTGATAAATTGTCAAGCACTGGCGAAGGAACGTGAATGACCAAACTGGACAAGGGCACCGTGATCGCGGCGGCGCTAGAGCTGTTGAACGAGGTTGGCATGGACAGCCTGACGACGCGGAAGCTCGCTGAACGCCTCAAGGTTCAGCAGCCTGCGCTTTACTGGCATTTCCAGAACAAGCGAGCGCTGCTTGATGCGCTCGCCGAGGCGATGCTGGCGGAACGCCATACCCGCTCGCTACCCGAAGAGAATGAGGACTGGCGGGTGTTCCTGAAAGAGAATGCCCTGAGCTTCAGAACGGCGTTGCTCTCTTATCGCGACGGCGCGCGTATCCATGCCGGCACTCGACCGACAGAACCGAATTTTGGCACCGCCGAGACGCAAATACGCTTTCTCTGCGCGGAGGGCTTTTGTCCGAAGCGCGCCGTTTGGGCGCTCCGGGCGGTCAGTCACTATGTGGTCGGTTCCGTTCTCGAGCAGCAGGCATCTGATGCCGATGAGAGAGTTCCGGACAGGCCAGATGTGTCCGAGCAAGCACCGTCGTCCTTCCTGCACGATCTGTTTCACGAGTTGGAAACAGACGGCATGGATGCTGCGTTCAACTTCGGACTCGACAGCCTCATCGCTGGTTTCGAGCGGCTGCGTTCATCTACAACAGATTAGAGGCTTATGCCCCTTTGCCGCCCCAACTGCCACGACACCGATCCGCTTTGCACGATGCCCATGACCTCACGGCCGAGCTGGCGGTCGATGACCGGCCGCCACGGGACAAGGGAAATGAGCGGTATCTTGCCAGACAGGATACCGCCATTCACGAGGTTTCGAAGATTATTGCGCCGCATCGGAGCGGGCTTGCTTCCAGTCGTCGGCTAGACGACTGGCGACTTCTCGGTGGCAGCATCACGGGATCGAAGGAGCGCCAGCCCCAACGACACCAGCACTGCCATTGCCGTGGCGTAACAAATCACGGGCCACGCTGTATCGCCGTTTACCAGCGTCACCGCCAATGTCCCGACGATACTGACTATCAGGCTTTGGATGCAGAAGTAGAACGCAACCGCTGATCCAGCGATGTCGTCGAACTGCGCAAGTGCGCCGTTGGCGGTAACGGACACCGTGAAGACAATGCCGACCGCGACAACCCACATCGGCAGGATGAAGCTGAAAAATGACGGCGATCCGAAAAGTTGGCCGATCCCCAACAGGATCGCGCCGGAAACGAGCAACGCCATCCCGCGCGCTACGCATCCCGCGATACCCCATTTGGCAACGAAGGACTTTGCGAAGCGGGTTGTCGTGACCATGACCAGCGCGACAGTCGCGAAGGCCAAGCTAAATCCGATCTCGGAATAGCCGGCTTGGCCTATGAGAACACGGGGGGCTGTCGAGAAGAAAACGAAGAATGTGCCCATGCCGGCACTAAATCCGACCGTGTAAACCCAAAAGGCCGGACTCGCGAAGATCGGCAAAACAGATCGTTGCGTTCTGGCCTGATCCAACGGTCGGGTTTCATGCCACCTGAAACTGGCGTTTAAGAGTGCGAGCGAAGCCAGTGCAGCCAGTGTGATGAAGATCGCCTGCCATCCCCAAAACTCGCCGATCAGCGCACCGGCTATAGGGCCGAGCGCAGGCACGAACGCCAGCATCGAACTGAAAAGGCCGTAGATGACGGCACCTTCGGGACGATTGGCATATACGTCGCGCACGGTCGCGAAGGTGGCCACCAGCATGGCCGATGCTCCAACAGCCTGAACCAGACGAAACGCAACAAAGGCTAATGCAGTTGAAGAACAAGCCGCTCCCAGAGACGCAGCAACGAAAGCCGTTGCGCCTACAAGCAGGATCGGCCGTCGCCCGACGCGATCGGAGAGTGGCCCAAAGATCACTTGGCCCACACCGAGCATCACCATGTAGAGGCTCAACGTGAGTTGGATTATGGATGGAGTCGTGTTCAGGACGCCCGGCATCGCCGGAACGACTGGAAGATAAATATCCATCGCCAGCGAGGCGAGGATGTCGAAGGGAGCCATAAGCAGCAAGGCTGCCGGCAGCGTATAGGCCCACGCGGGGCGTGTGGTGGTCATGACGAATCAACCGCTCGATTAAGGATACCGGGCAGCGTCTGCTCGTCAGCAATCAGATGGGATTGGTCTTACAGAGCGCCGCAACAACAATTCTGATGTTGCGGCTTACTTGTCTGCTGACTTGGAATTTCCCATGCTGATGGCTCCACGATTACGAAATTGAATAGCAGCTCTTATCGAATTAGTTGTTGCGTTGCAATGCGGTATCGTTGGCTCCTATAGCCCCAACCCCCGCTGCCGCCCTAACTGCCACGACACCGAACCGCCCTGCATGATACCCGCGACCTCGCGGCCGAGCTGGCGGTCGATGATCGGCCGCCACGGGACAAGGGTGAACTCGTGGCTCTTTTCCACGATGGCGAACTTGCCGCTCGTTAGCTGGACAGTCCCGGTGAACTTGCCGCTGACACTCTCACCATCCTTGGCGGCGCGGAACGGCAGCGCCTTGCCCTCGGCCATCTCCGCACCGGCGCGCGCAACTTCCCGCTCGCGCAGGGTGGCGAGAAGATTGCGCCGGTAGAAGATTCGGCCGTCCCGGCTGCGCGTGGCGTCACGCTGCTCGATATGATGCTCGCGGCGCTGGTCCATAGCCTCGCGCACCTGCTGGCCGAAGCCGGTCGGGGCAAGGTCGGCCGTCTCGCCATGGATCAGCCTCCGGTCCAGCCAGGTCGCGCCGTCCGATCCGATCTGCCTGTCCAGATTGACGGGAGAAAGGACGCGAACACTGGCCTGCCGGTCGCGGCCGGCGTCATGGGCAGCGGCACGGCTAGCCAGATCGTCAGGGATACGCCATTGATCCGCATCGATCCGCTCGACGATCCCGGCGCGACGCAATGCCTCCAGCCGGCGCACATGGGCATCGACATAGCCCTCGTAGTCACCGCCGGGAACGCGGCCCTCGAACTTCGCCTGCTCCAGATGGCGGCTCGGCCGATAGATGCCGTCCTCGGCGATGGCGGTGATGGTGCGGTCGGACGGCCGGGCCGTCACCTCGGCCGGGCCGATCTGGACGACGCTGCCGATGCGGGCGTCCTCCAGCCGCTCGGGCGCGAGGCCGGCGATGTGGTGCGTCCTGCCGTCGATCCCGTCCACCATGACTGTTAGGTTCTCCCCCAACTCGTCGGACAGGTGCTTGTCAACGACGCGACCGACGATGGGCGTCTCGGGCGCTCCGTCATGGATTTGAAAACTCATGGGATCGCGCTCGCCACCTTCCGCACCGAGCGCCTTCTGCATGGTGCGGATAATGTCGCCACGCTCGCCTAGCTCGCGCAGGGCTGGCTCCATGTTCTTGCTCAATTCCCAAACGGCGGGCGCGTGCTCGGTCGCCAGCCCCATCTTCTCCAGCTTGGCGAGCCTGCGCAGGCGTAACGTCCGCTCGAACTGGCGGCGTGGTGCAGCCGGCTCATGGCGCAGGTCGAGGAAGCGGGCATCGGCTTCTTCGGCCATGGCGCGGTCGATCCGGGTCAAGCGGTCTTGGTCGATTTCGGCTTACGCCCCTCGGCTCAACTCCTTTTCGTGAAGGTCTGAAAGCTGGAATAAAAGCGGCAGGGGGGGCGCTAACGCGCCGTTAATCGCCGTCTTGCTCCACCCAAGCTGTGGGCTTGTGAAGTTCTTGGCCGTTCGTATCAACAACAGGATTCGGAAACTGTGACCTCGCTAAGCGGCTATGGCTGATATGACGAACAAAGGACGCCACGTCCTGCAAGTCGTTAGCGACGTTCTCAGCAGGGCATATGATGCCAACAGGCTTTTGCAGCTCCTCGACGACAATGCGGATCGGCTCGCAAAGGTCGGTATCATTTGAGAGAACAACAGCAACGTCAAACGCATTGGTGAACGCATCTCGAACTAGGTGCGCCCCCAAGTTCACATCGCTGCCCTTCTCTTCTGTTTTGATAATCCGCACGACAGTCGGCCACGGCTTAAAGGGGGACTTCCCATTTTGCGGCGGAGGGGCAAGAGCAGCATAGGGTTTTGTAACTAGAAATTTTCCCTGAAAAATTTCGAGCTCTGGAATGGTCTCAAGCGCATCAAAATAGATTTGCTGCCGTCTTGGGGCATCTGGATCAATTCGGGCTGAGACGCGCGCAGTGTAGTATTTAACTGCAGTAATAACGTTCTCAGACGAAAGAACGTCTTCTGCCAACGCCTTTACGTTCAGCCACTTCAATTGAGGATTATACTTCAGTGCTCGATAGTAGAGGTTGAACCCATCTACATAAATTATTGTTCTCATCCCACACGCCCAAAAAAGCAAAAGCTGCATTGGATTGCTCCGCCGCAGCTTTTGAGCCTACGGCACGCCGTAGGTGGGTTTAAAGCTCATATGGCGGTCGATGTGTTAAGAATCAATGAAAATCGCAACAACCGATGTTTCAGATTCAACGTCTCTTAGCAACAACTGTTAACAGTTGTTGCTAAGAGACGTTGGCGCCAATGTCAATACGTAATCTACAATTGAAACAATGATTTGAACGTGATACATGGCGGCTAGTTTGTTGCAAAATAGGAAATGAAACGTTGCCTGACGAAGACAGCTCGACCACGAGCTACTATGAGCGGCGGCTGCAACAAGAGATTGAGGCCATCGAACTCAAGCTGAAAGAGCTGACAGCTGAGCGCGACGCGCTGAGGCGTCAGCTCATCAAGGCGCGTTGGGAAAACCACCACTTACGAGACGTCAGCCGAAAGAACAGTGCAAGCCGAGTTCTGGTAGAGCAGCGAGTGCTTGCCGCTCTTGAACAGACCACAAAGCCAATGACTTCCAGGCAGCTTTTTTCGGTGGCGAGGCTGGCAAACTTCGAATTGAAAGAAAACACCTTTCGAACGCACCTTCACCGTATGAAATCGAAAGGCCTGATCGAGAACGTTAGCCGTGGTCGGTGGCGAGGCATCGCCCCTGCCGACTAGACACTACCCCAGAAGACGCGCCCAGAGGCCGCGCTTGGGCTGTTCTGCTGCCCTCTCGCGCTGATCAGTCAACGCAGCCAAAGCCTGCCTATGATCGGCGCTCTGACGCTCAGCCTGCTCTTTCAATGCCTCGATCTGGTCGGTGAGTTGAGAACGCTCGCGATCCCGTTCCGAGTCCATCCGCTCGATCTGCTCTCGGAGCATCTTAACTTCGATCTCCAAAGCGCTGTTTTGGGTAGTTTTTTGATGGTTTTCCAATGGGGTCGGAAACGGTCTTTCGCGTTCGGCAGAACTGGTTTTAGAGAACACCCTGAAAAGCTCAGAAGGATCGATCTCCCAATGCCCCTTTTCGTTCTTTTCTGCGCTCATTCGCCCAGCATTCAAGGCATCAAGCAAGGTGGACTTGGCAACCCCAGCCTCCTTTGCAGCCTTATTCAAAGATAATTTTACCATGGTTCTGCTCTGCCTTATACAGGAGGTCTGAGACGAACTTCCTACCGGTTTTCGGCTAGTTTAGCCGAAAACCACCCAAGCAAGGAAGGCCAGAGTTTTCAGCCGCCGCTTTAGGTGTTCACAAGCTGAACCCATCATCTCTTTCACGGCTGATATCGCGGTCCTGCTCGATGCTGCGTTCTGCCTCCCTGTCGCTTTCCCTGACCTGCTCATGCGCGGCCTCAAGCGTCGAGAAGTCCGCGCCACGCAACGCCTCGGCCAACCCGTTCAGGGAATGCTCGGCCACCTCCCGCACACGGGCATAGGTCTCGGCAAAACGTTCGCGCAGACCGGACACCACTTCGCGGACCTGTTCCAGCCGCCCGTAAGCATCGCGCCATAGATCGCCTGCGGTGGTCTGGATGCCGCGCCGCTCCATGCCCCACGCCTTCCAGCCAATGTCCGGCAGGGGATCGCGGTCCAGCTCCACAGCCTCAATCTCCAGCTCGTGGGCGGCCCTGTCGTCGCCGCGTTCAAGCGCCCGTTCCTTAAGGTCCAGCTTTTCTTCCCGCTGTGCCTCAAGGCTGCGATGGTCGATCTCGCGCCCGACCTCGATCTCGCGCAGATAGGCGTTGGCATGATCGGCCCAACTCTCGCGCCAGTCCGCCAGCAGCTCCTTGCTGTTCCATGAGCGGTCCTTGCCCTCAAAGCCGTCTGCGCCGATGGAACGGGTGGTCAGCATGATGTGGGCGTGATGGTTGCGTTCGTCCCCCTCCCTTCCGGGGGCGTGCAAAGCCACATCGGCAATCATGCCCCGATCGACAAAGGCGGATTGCACGAAGGATCGCACCAGAGAAGCCCGTTGTGCGTCCGTCAGCTCGTGGGGCAGGGCGACCGTCACCTCGCGAGCAAGCTGGGCGTCCTTGCGCCGCTCCACCTGCTCGACGGCGTTCCACAACGTGGCCCGATCCCTCAGGGCTTCGGGTGTGCCGTCAGGGGCGAGGATCTCGGTGTGCAGGACGCCGGTGCGGTTGGAGTAATCATGCTCCAACCCTTGGCGGTGATCCTCGATGCGCTCGGCTGTCCGGTAGGCGGCGGCGGCAACGGCACTGCGCCCTGTGCTGCGGGAGATCATCTTTGCGGAGAAATGATAGATCGCCATCGGAGCGGGTGAGCCTGTGCGGTTGGTCCAGGGCAATGCCCTGGTCTGGTGGGGTTTGGGGCGGGCGAAGCGCCGCCCCATGTTGCCGCTTGCGGCAAAGGGGAATGGCGTCGCCTTGGGGTTTACCCCGTTGAGACCTCACACATTGCCTTGGCAATGTATAAGTGAGCACTTAAAGTGTTTTTACCGTAGCACCCAGAACAGGACCTCGCAACTCTGATGCCCCGAACCATCGACCAGCAAATCGCCGAGGCCGAGAACAGGGTCCAGAGGCTCAAGACCAAGAAGCGGACAAAAGACACTCGCCGAAAGATCATTGTCGGCGCGACCATCATCCCTGCGGCCTTCAAAGACAAAAAGCTGGCCCGCTACCTGGTCCGGTTGCTGGAAACCTCGCTGACACGGGCCGTGGACAAACAGGACGCCGCACCCCTGCTGGATGAGCTGCGGAAATTCATCGGAGACGACCAGGCATGAGCAACGACCCCATCAAGACCCTGACTGATACCCTTACCCTGCTGCGGGTCGAGATCGCCGATGTGAAGAAGCGCCAGATCACGGAAGAACGGCTCAAGCACCTGCAAGCCGCACTGGAGGACAACGCGGAAAAAATCGCGGGGGTCCAGAACGCAGCCTCGCAAGGGGGCAGGGAAGGCGCGTCCCGTCTGGCCCATTCTCTGGATCAGACCGCCCGTGAGATGCAGGAGAAGGTTGATGATGCCGTGCGCAGCCTCTCAGAGGCCCGTAGAGCGGCCTCAGGCACAGTTCTGGCCCGTAGGCGCAACGTCTGGCTCCTGATGGCTTTCTCAGCCCTTACAGGGCTTGCCACAGGCGCTTTGGCTTCCGTGGTAGTGTTCGATTACTACCTGGGCCGGGATTTTGCGGACAGCGTCCAACTCATGGGGCTGGATTGGGCCTGCACCCGCCAGGATGGGTTCATTGCAGATCAGCAGAACGGCAAGTTCTGCGTGTTCCAGATTAGCGAATGATCCACAGGCAACGCCTAGTGTTAATAGTGTTACCTACGGAGTATGTTACGGGGCCAAAAATCTCCATTAACTCACTGATACCATAAGAGAAACTAACTTGTAAGGTTCCGAAAGTAACGAATTCTGGTTCCGAAAGTAACGAATGGATTTGGCTTCACGGCGGGTCCTAATATAACGAACTTGACGGACCTGCTTCGCTGCTTGATGCTGGTTCCTGATGTAACGAACCTAAACCAAGGCTAGCGGATGCCCCTGCTCCCAGACAGACACCCCCAGAAGGACTTCTTCATCCTCGATATTTCCGATGTGGTGCCGAAGGACGACATGGCCTCGATGGAGCATCCGCTGTTTTCGCTCGCAACCAAGCCAGACATGCGCCACCTCGAATATCGGGGGGGCGATAACCGGCTGAAGATCGTGCCGTCCGGGGTCGGCCTGCCCACAATCTTCGACAAGGACATTCTGATCTTCTGCGTGAGCCAGCTCATGCACCGCAAGAACCGGGGCGAGAAGATCGGCAAACGAGTGCGTTTCAGCGCCCGTGAGCTAATGATCACCACCAACCGCAAGACGGGCGGGGTCGAGTATCAACGCTTGGAACAGGCATTCCAGAGGCTCATCGGGACGACCTTCCAAACCGATATTCAGACGGGGAACAAGCGCGAAACACGTTTTTTCAGCCTTCTGGAATCGGGAAGCGGGTTTGTCATGAAGGAAGAGGGCAAGTGGCGGCTCGACTACTGCGAGGTGATCCTGTCTGACTGGGTGATGCGCGCGATTGAGGGCGACGAGGTCGTGACGATCTCGAACGACTATTTCCGCCTGCGCCGCCCGCTGGAGCGCCGCCTGTATGAGATCGGTCGCAAGCACTGCGGTAGCCAGTCGAAATGGCACATCGGCCTCGCTAAGCTTCAGGAAAAGACCGGCAGCAACGCCCCCCTGAAGAAATTCCGGCTGAACATTCGTCAGATCATCGAAGACGATCACATGCCGTTCTATTACATGGAGTTGACAGAAGATGACCTGGTGATCTTCCGACCACGCTCAACGCAGAGCGAACTCCTACCCGATATCCGACTGCCTGAATGGGCCGAGGACAAGGCGAGAGATATCGCCAGAGAAAAGGGTCGGGACTACTACGCGATGAGATCGGATTGGCTGGCGTTCGCCAAGAGTGAAACGGCCAAGGGCAACCCGCCCAAGAATGAAGGTGCGGCATTCTTGGCCTACTGCAAGAAACAGGAGAAATTGAGATGAGCAATCAAGACGAATTTAAGGCCGGATTTGAAGAAGGATACAAAAGCATCAAGGGCGATATGGTGCTTGTTCCACTATGCCCTTTAGCGCCTCTTACCCCACATTTCCCAAGTAAGGCGCTGATTTCGCTGTCCTGACCATTATATTTCCTATATAAAACATGGTGTTGAAGGCTGCGAGGGGCGCGTTTTATGGATCACCCAGAGGGTGCGGGCTTGCAACGGGCAGATCGGGTGGA
>NZ_JBGFGP010000084.1:0-2267 GCF_041224545.1 Sedimentitalea sp. XS_ASV28
GGGCGGCCAGGATGAAGCGTTCATGAAACGCCCACTCTTCGTCCGACATCAGGTCTCGTGCCAAGCTGGTCTCCATTGCAGATACCAGTTTGAATCACGTTCAGCCCGCCCTGTTAACACCTTTTGTCAACACGGCCTAAGCGGATGTCAGTTGTGCCAGATGTGAACAACGCGTGTGGTTTTGCTTTGAACTTGGTGAACCATCATCAGTTCTGCCTGACGTTATGTCGCCCTCTGCTATGTAGGTCTCCAAAATGATAAGGCTGGCCCTATTAACCACACTATTCGTTGCCCCGCCTGCGCTAGCGGATACTCCCTTCACGGTCAAAAACTGCCACGGTGACGGAATTTTCCCGCACACTAATTTGACGGCACTTGTCTGCGACATATCAAACCGCTCAGACTTTCCGATTGAGAGTATTCACTTTTCCATGACCGTCAGAGAAATTGGGCGATCAGTCCCATGGCTGGTTATTACATCGGAGGTGGCTAGTATACCCGGTGGAATTGAGCCGGACGAGACGATTTCATACCGCTTTCGCCCCCTCCCCATTGATCAACGAGCCAATCATGACGCGCTATCGTTTGTCGTCAAGCCGCTCAAGGCAACAGATCCAATCGGCAATACAATCAACAGGTTTGACCAAACTCCGCCTGACCCTAGGGTTCGGATAAATGACGCATTGGAGAAGGCTCTTAATCCCTGATAATCACCCCCACTTTTACTGGTGCGGTGACATGCCAGCATCTGAGCGAAACGGGGTATGGTCAACCTCACCGCGTTTGCCTTCGCGCGCACCTTGATTCGAGCGGGCCGGGACTCACTCGATCCCGGCCCTGGTCCTCTGACGCGGGGTCCGATGATTGCCCCCGGTAAACCATGCCGTGGCAATCAGCGCCGCGCCCTCGGTATAAGGGAGGCCGATGGGCCGCGCCGTGACGGGGTTTTGGGGTACTCGCCGTCTTATCCCGGTTGCTTTGGCGGATGAAAACAGAAGGACGCCAGGCGCAACTCGCCTTATCTCATTCGCTCCAATCCACCATATTCAGGGCCGGTGCCGGGTCTACGCCCGCCGCCTTTGCCGCTGCCAATGCGTCGATGATGGATTTCAGCGCCCGCGCCCTGCCGCCCGTGTCAAAGGCTTGCAGATTGCGCACAACGTCGATGGCGATAGGCTCGCCAAGTTTGCAGGTTGCTTCCTCGGCCATCGGCTGGATGGTCCAGGTTGTCAGATGCCGCTGCCCCTCGCGGATCGCGTTGCCCTGGGCCGAACGGGCCAGCATGGAAGGCAGACCCCATAGGCCAGCGCCACGCCGTCTTGTGCTGCCGCCAGAGCTTCCACATGGGTTGCCTTTTGCAGGTCAGGTGACAGTTGGTCAGGCTTTTGCCCGATCTGCGGATTCATGCCCGCTGCCGTGCTTTGCGCCACGCCCTCGATCACCAGGGTTTAACCGCGTCTGCCCCGGAATGCGGATCTCATTTGTTCCATGTCATCCGCCGATGAATCGGGCAGATGAACGATCTGACTGCCAAGCGGTGCATCCCGGAACACGTCGCGCAATGCAGTTTCAACCTCATGCAGCAATGATGCCGACAACCCAGAACGTGCAAGCGGTGCCTGCCCGGTCCAAGGGATCGCAGCATCAGAGCCAATGCGAAAGTGCAGAACCTCGCCCGCCAGTGCCGTTTTGGTGCGCCCGCCGCCTGCTTCGGATATGCTGACACGGTAAGCCCTGGGGATGCCGTTGCGGGTCGATACGTCCCAATCCACCGCCGGAACGATGCCGTCAGCAGTAATCAGCGCCACAACCTCGCCACGCAGGGCCAGAGAACGCGCACAGAGCGCCATCGTGCCCCGGTCCAGCATGTCGGTTCCGGTCACGTCAGACGCCGCCAGAGCGCTCTCCCAGAGGCTCACACCGCTTTGCACTGTGCTTGTCAGCTTTGCCAGGCCCGATTGCCCGGAGATCCAGCTTTCCCGTGCTGCCATGATTGCCGCCGTGTAGCCGGTGCCGCTCGAACGGGTTTCAACCGATCTACGCCGAAAAAGGTCCATAAAGCCCATGCTCAAGCCCTCCACCTGTTCAGGGTGCGGTGAAGGCCGGTGGTGGTGTTGTCACTCATACCCCATGCCCGCGCCTCGATCTGCGCCGCCGGATAGGCTGGCCTTGTGACTGCCGACAATTCGAACAGATCGGCCTTGTTGATGGTCCGCAGCATGGACGCGCCGCGCCGCTCGATGCGCTCGCCACCCTGGGGAACGCGA
>NZ_JBGFGP010000086.1:0-1180 GCF_041224545.1 Sedimentitalea sp. XS_ASV28
GCCCTTACTCGACGATCTTTGAGACGACGCCTGCGCCGACGGTGCGGCCGCCTTCGCGGATGGCGAAGCGCAGGCCCTGTTCCATGGCGATCGGCGCGATCAGTTCGACGCCAAAGGACACGTTGTCGCCCGGCATCACCATCTCGGTGCCTTCGGCCAGGGTCACGGTGCCGGTCACGTCCGTCGTCCGGAAGTAGAACTGCGGACGGTAGTTCGCGAAGAACGGCGTGTGACGGCCACCCTCTTCCTTGGTCAGGATATAGGCTTCCGCCTCGAACTTGGTGTGCGGCGTCACCGAACCCGGCTTGCAGAGAACCTGGCCACGCTCGACACCCTCACGGTCGACACCGCGCAGCAGCGCGCCGATATTGTCGCCCGCTTCGCCGCGATCCAGCAGCTTGCGGAACATCTCGACACCCGTGCAGGTGGTCTTCTTGGTGTCGCGGATGCCGACGATCTCGATTTCGTCGCCGACATTGATCACCCCACGCTCGACACGGCCGGTCACAACCGTACCGCGGCCCGAGATCGAGAACACGTCCTCGATCGGCATCAGGAACGGCTGGTCGACCGCACGCTCGGGCGTGTCGATATACTCGTCAACAGCCGCCATCAGCTCGCGGATCTTCGCTTCGCCGATCTCCGGGTTGTTGCCTTCCATCGCCGCCAGCGCCGAACCCGCGATGATCGGGATATCGTCGCCCGGATAGTCATACGAGGACAGCAGCTCGCGGATTTCCATTTCCACCAGCTCGAGCAGCTCTTCGTCGTCCACCTGGTCGACCTTGTTCATGAACACGACCATCTTCGGGATGCCGACCTGACGGCCCAGCAGGATGTGCTCGCGGGTCTGCGGCATCGGGCCGTCCGCCGCGTTCACCACCAGGATCGCGCCGTCCATCTGCGCCGCGCCGGTGATCATGTTCTTCACATAGTCCGCGTGACCGGGGCAGTCCACATGCGCATAGTGCCGGCTGTCGGTCTCGTATTCCACATGCGCCGTCGAGATCGTGATCCCCCGCGCCTTCTCTTCCGGCGCGCCGTCGATCTGGTCATAGGCCTTGAAGTCACCGAAATACTTGGTGATTGCCGCGGTCAGCGTCGTCTTCCCGTGGTCAACATGGCCAATCGTGCCGATGTTGACGTGCGGTTTTGTACGCTCAAACTTTTCCTTTGCCAT
>NZ_JBGFGP010000088.1:0-5852 GCF_041224545.1 Sedimentitalea sp. XS_ASV28
GGCGGCCAGGATGAAGCGTTCATGAAACGCCCACTCTTCGTCCGACATCAGGTCTCGTGCCAAGCTGGTCTCCATTGCAGATACCAGTTTGAATCACGTTCAGCCCGCCCTGTTAACACCTTTTGTCAACACGGCCTAGCCTGGTTCCCTTGGTGATCGGGCCGGAAAAACTATGTTTTTACCTTAGGCCGGCGCTTTCCACTTGCAAACCTCCGCGGCTCAATCTAAATCGCCCCAAGTGGACCGATAGCTCAGCTGGATAGAGTACTTGACTACGAATCAAGGGGTCGGGGGTTCGAATCCTCCTCGGTCCGCCATTGCACTAATCTGCATTGGATTTTCCCTTTTGTTTCAAGTTGTTAGATTTTGAAGTTGGAACTTGCTCCGACAGGTTGGAACTTTTTGTTCCCTCTATGGTCCGCCGAAGGTCAGCAGATTTCGAGTAGCTAAGCGTCTCGGTCTCACTTTCGTGACCCAAAAGAGCCATTCTTTGATCGCTAGACGCGCCATTTTCTTTAAAGATCGCGGCACGCCCTTTGCGGATTCCGTGCGCTGTTTTACCAGCCTCTAGACCAGCTGCTCGCGCAGCTTTCGAGAACCAAGTTGTTGCTGCTTTCTCGGAGCGCGTCTTACCGCCTTTCGTGCACAGGTAGTTGAAGTGTCTTGGCGCAGCTTCCAAGCATAGCGCCAGATCGTCAGTCGCCTCGAACCAGCTTGGCCCAATGACATGGAAAGGGCAGGTGGCCACGCTCTTTGATTTCTGGCGTGTGTAGGTCAACCAACCATCCGCATCTACCATCGAGATATTCAGGTTGCAGGTGTCGCCAATCGCGGCGCAAGTTCGATACATCAATTCAAAAGCCATGCGCTGCGGCGTGCCGATTGCCCAATGAGCGCGGAACAAATCAAAGTCATTGCGTGTCCAAGGTGTGAAACCTTCTGTTTTTGCGGTTTTGCGCTTGGCCACCATCAGCGCAACGTTCACATCAACGTCGCCCATCTCATCCCAATAACGGAATAATGAGCGCCAGACCTTGAGCCGGTTGTTCGCAGCGTGGCCGTCATAATTGGCCAGATCTCGCTTGATGTTCTTCGCGGAGACTTTGTTCAAAGGTGCTGCACCATACCGCCGACGGATATCATCACACCGCGTGCGCCATCTTTCGCGGGTACTTGGTGCTAGTGCCTGGAATGCACAGGAGCCGAGGTAAGCGGTCACGCCAGCGCCGAGCGTACCAGCTTTGAAGGTCTTTGGCTTGGCTTGGGGCTTTTCGCCTGCGGCTTCGATATATGCCGCTAAAAACTCGGGGCTGTCCTTTGGTGCGTCGGGCATAGCGATACCCGTTTCGCCCTTAGGGCGGTAGTACCAGCGTTGGTTGCCGCTTGGGAAAAAGTCAGATTGGTTCAAGTGTTTCAATCTGACCCCGCTTCGAAAATGTCTTCGCATGATGTGCCTTCCTGATAGCCTTCTATGGGAAGGTTATCAGCAAACGCGACAAGGTCATTAACGTGATACAGCCGCTTGCCATCCATGACACGGCGCGGGATATTCAAGGATTTCAACTTAGTCTCCGACATACCCAAGTAATGCGCCGCCTGAGGGGCAGGCATCAGCCGAGGTGTATAGTCAAAGCTCAGAGACATTAGTCGCCTACCCCCGCCAGCAGCATACCAATGCTCAGAAAACTCATCCCCGTAATCATACGCTCGACGCGGATGCCACCTTTGATAAAGGTCCATTCAGAAACGGGTTTGGGGAACTCACCTTTGGGCGTGTTTTCTTGGTACTTCTTCCCTTTGAAGGGGATAACGCGCTCTCCGACAATTTCGCCGTCTTCCCAGACATCGGAAAACAACTCGACTAACACATCAAAGGGATGTGCGCGCAGGTGATACACATTGTGGTGGTTCCATTCTAGCGCCGCATCAACGCCCATTTTCTCAGGCATGGCATAGAGAAAGGTTAGCACCTCCTCTAGCGTTTCTCCCTCAAACAATTCTTCGAACTCGCTCGGCTGAATTGTTTTGTAACCTCGGATTGTCTTGCGGAAGGCTGGCGAATACCTGATCCCTCCGAACCGCTTGACCCGCTCCACCGCCTGCCCCGGCGTATCGCTGACCAGTAGAGCAATAGTAACGCGCGCCGCATCCAAGGGGGTCATGTGCGGGGCGTTCACTCCACGAGCACCAGTGGTAAGCAATCCAGCTTCCTTCAGAAACCGGGTATAGGTCACCATTGTCTTTTGCGGCACGGAGAGCTCGAAGGCCATCGCCTCTATGAATGCGGTAGATTTCATTCTTCTATGTGTACAGCATCCGAAAAGAATCGCCAACTACTTTTGTAAGTGATACAAATAGAGTGTGGCCTTCCTTTCGAAACGCTTTCAAGGTCAACAAATCAAGTGTGAAACAATAGGAAACACCATGTTTGAACCCGGAAAAGAATACAATTTTGTCACGCTGGAATCTGCCGAAGACGGACCGGAACAATCCGAGAGCCTTTGGACAGTTGTCGCGGTAGAGGGCAATCTTCTCCACCTCCAAGTTGAAGCAACCACCGGGGGGGAGTTCGAGATGTTTGCAAAACCAAGCGAAGAGAGAAATATGGTGCTGAATACGGCATCACAGTTCTTTCATTCGGCAACGCCAGTAACCGAATAGAGAGAATGGGAGCCAGTTATTTGGCCCCCCGTCAAGCGTTACGCCGCTTTGCCGGCCCGATTTTTCCTTCAAGCCGCCTTATTCGCCCGATGCTCCTTCACAGCAACCGCGAATGCGTCAAGCGCCTGATCCAGTGGCACGCCCTGTTCCAGCCGCGCGCGCAGAGCCAAGACCAACAGATTCTTTTCTACTTCGTCCATGCGGGTCAGCGTCTTTACATCTTCTTGTTCCCTGATCCGGTCCTTTCGATAGGTCAGAGCCATCGTTCGCAGATCGTTCGCGAACACCCAATTCATGCAGGCCCCTTCATTCTTCAACCAGGTCAACAGTTCCTCGGTCGCCAACACCACGCCAGGTTCTTCCGGGTCATGCTGGATGTTTGGCGCGTCGATCTCGAACCACTCGGCAAGCTGGGCAATCCGTTGCTCGCAGGATAACCACTTGTCGGCGTCAGGGGTGATCCGGTGCTTTTCCCGATAGACGGCCAGCGGCCCGCCCACATAGCCGGAAAAGAGCCAATCAAGGTTCAGACCCTCACGCCCGCAGAACCCGAGCAGCTCATCCGTCAGCAGTAGCTCGTCCGGTTCGTCAGGGTCATAGGCCAGTGCAGGGGCATCGATCTCGAAGTGCGCGCAGAACCACGCCAAGCGCCCCTCAGGCGTGGTCATGTCCGCGTCATCCTCGCTGTAGAACGTGTAGCTAAGGCCGGGTGTTTCGACGTGCGTAGGTTTGGGATTTGTCATTTGGTTTCTCACTGATTTGGCTTCTTAAGGCCAGGCCCGATCCGTCCGGGCGCCGGGGTGTTAAGAACCTGCCAGTGAGACAAGCGTGACGATTTTACCCTGAGGCTCTTGCATAGCGTCACCACCCCAACATAAGTTGGACGGGTGATGGACGCCGCCAAGCGTTCACATCATTCTGCCGCTCCACGCGCCAACGTGGAAACCTTGCCAAAGGTTGTGCGGTATATCACTGGTCAGGGTTCTTAAGCCCAGCGATATAATCCTCGAAATGCGGGAAACGGTCAATCCCCCACCGCACCGCCGGGTTCTAGGCGGGTTGCCTGCATCTGTTGGTGCTTGGACATGCCAGCGGAACGGGCTGCGTCTGAGCGGGAAATCACGGTGTGGTCGCCCTTACCGTGATCCGATTTGCGATCCCCGCCTTTATCCTGTGGCTCAATCTGCTTGAGCAATTCACCAGACCGACGAAGCAGGCCGGGACGCCACTCACGTCCCGGCCCTGGTCCCCTGACGCGGGGTCCATGTGCATCAACCCCGGTTATCAGCCGTGTCGTGCTGCGCCGCGCCCGCAGGAATCAGGCCGCGCCATGTCGGGGTTTGCCCACTCCCGACTGACGGGATTGCTTTGGTGGGTGAAAGACCAAGACCACCGGGCGCAATCTGCCTTGTCTCATTCGCTCCAATCCACCAGTTTCAGGGCGGTTGCAGGGTCAACGCCTGCCTCTTTGGCTTGTGCCAGGGCCTGGATCACCGTTGCCGCTGCCCGTGCCCGTCCGCCTGCATCGAAGGCTTGCAGGGGCCGCATCAGGTCCAGCTTGATCGCCGATCCCAGCTTGTCCGTGGCTTCTTCGGCCATCTGTTCGGCCATCGGTTGCAGGGTCCATTGGGCAAGGTGGCGTTGCGCTTCCCGCACCATCGGCCCGGTTGTCGCCTTGTTGGTCAGGCCGGGAAGGATGCCGAATGCGGCGTTGATCTGGTCGCGGGCCTGGTCCAGCGTCTTGTCCATCATCGCCTTTTGCAGATCGGGGGTCAGATCGTTGGCCCGCCAGTCCTGCGCCGGGGCCGGTCCACCTGCCGCCTGTACCTGCACCGATTCCCGCACAAGGACGCGCCCGCGCGATCCGCGAAAGCCCCGCGCGATCTGGGCCAGGTCGGTTTCCGGTGTTTCCGGCATCGGCACGATGGACGATCCCAGCGGGGCGTCCCCGTAGACCTCGACAAGCGCCCGCTCGATCACTTCCAGCAGGTCAGCCGAGAGACTGGCCCGCTTGAGCGGGGCCGTCCCGTACCAGGGCTGACTTGCATCGGCCCCGATCCGAAAGTGCAGAACCTCGTCCGCCAGCGCGGTCATGGTCTTGCCGCCGCCCGCATCGGGCAATGAAAGCCGGTAGGCAACGGGCCGCGAAAGCCGGGTGGACAAATCCCAATCCGACACCGGAATCAGCGCCTCGTCCGTGATGTAGAACACCGCCTCGCCGCGCAGGGCCAGCATCCGGCCCGCGATTGCCAGCGCCCGCCGGGTCAACAGGCCGGTGCCCTCCACGTCCGCGACAGACAGCCCGTTTTCCCAGAGCGTGACCGCCCCCTGAACCGTGGCCGTCAGTTCGGCCCGCCCGCCGGTGCCGGTGATGTATGCCGTTCTCGCCGCGATCACCTGCGCCGTATAGCCGGTGCCGCTCGCGCGGGTTTCGACCTCTTGTTTGCGTTTGAATGGCCAGATCATTTCTGCCTCCGATACGGGCGCAGCAGGTCCGCCGCGCCGCTGTTTTGAAGCGCACGGGCCGCATGGGCCGCGCTGCGCTGATAGCTTTCCTGAATGGCCCCGCCCATGTTCACGCTGTAGCTGGACACGCCCGCCCGATCGGTGTCGTCAGCCATGTATTCGGCCAGGCGCCGGAACGCCTCGGAGACAGCCGCAGGCTGGTTGCCATCGCCCACCTGAGCCGTGACCCTGAACACGCCGTCAGACGGCAGGCACAGGCCCACGGGACCATCAGCCAGGGTCACGGAAACCCACGCCCCGCCTTCCCATTTCTCAGCCATGTGCGCGGTGACAGGCGACAGCGGGGGCGTCCAGCCCTCGCCCTCGCGCCCCTCGAACGTCCAGACAACCTCGCGGGCCGTGTAGCGGGTGCGGGTGTATGCCTCGATGCGTTGCCACGCCACCGCCGCGTCCCTGGCCGTCAGCCCGCTTTGGACATTGGGATAGCTGGTCGGGATTGCTTCAATCTCTTGCAAAAGGTCCGCCATTACGCCCTCCACCTGTTCAGGGTGCGGTGAAGGCCGGTGGTGGTGTTGTCACTCATGCCCCATGCCCGCGCCTCGATCTGCGCCGCCGGATAGGCTGGCCTTGTGACTGCCGACAATTCGAACAGATCGGCCTTGTTGATGGTCCGCAGCATGGACGCGCCGCGCCGCTCGATGCGCTCGCCACCCTGGGGAACGCGA
>NZ_JBGFGP010000096.1:0-18209 GCF_041224545.1 Sedimentitalea sp. XS_ASV28
TCTTTTTCTGCCGCCATACAGCCCCGATCTGAACCCCGTCGAAATGGTATTTTCCAAGCTGAAGGCGCATCTGCGGCGGATCGGTGCCCGAACCATCCACAATCTATGGCAAGCCGTCGGTGAAATCCGCGATCTCTTCGAGCCCGACGATTGCTGGAATTTCTTCAACGCGGCAGGGTATGATGACGATTAAATGAAAAATGCTGTATATCGACAGGTTCGAGGAAGCGGTGCCATTGCAATGACCAGACCCTTTGCAGACCCCCGGATCGCGGCGATCTATGACGGGTACGATCCCTCGGCACGACCGGGCCTCCTGGCGCTGCGCGAGTTGATCCTTGATACCGCCGCCTCTGACGATCGGGTGGGCAAAGTCGAGGAGGCGCTTCGCTGGGGCCAGCCTGCCTACCTGACGCCGATCACAAAATCCGGAACGACGCTGCGGGTGGCACCACACAAATCCGCACCGATTGCGTTGTTCGTGCATTGTCAGACATCGCTGATTTCGGACTATTCCGCAGAGTTTCCCGCGCGGGACAGGCTGGACGGCACCCGCGCGATCCTGTTTGACGATGTGTCCGAGATCAACCCGATGCGCCACGGATGGTTGATCAGCCGGGCGCTCACCTATCACCTCTGACGTCGCTTGCGGGCCACCTTGCGCTTGATTTTATCCGACTTGCGCTTGCCGCGCGCGGCATTGCGGCGCGGGTTGCGACCTGCAGGATCCTGCCCGCCACGCGGCAAGGCCTTGTCGTCGACGGTCAGCAACTCGAGCTCCAACCCGCCGGTAACCGGTGTGGCCTGGGTCAACCGTACGGTGACCCGCTGCCCGATCCCGATGGTAAATCCGGTATCCGCTCCCATCAGCGTGCCGGCGTCGCGATCAAAATGAAAGAACTCGCGCCCCAGCGAGCGCACCGGGATCAAACCGTCCGCGCCGGTTTCGTCCAGCTTGACGAAGGCTCCGAACCTGGCGATACCGCTGATCCGGCCGCCAAACTCGCTACCGACCCGTTCGGACAGATAGGCGGCAAGATAACGGTCGGTGGTTTCGCGTTCCGCCATCATCGAGCGCCGTTCGGTATCCGAGATATGCGTCGCGGTCTGCTCCAGCCGCTCGATGTCCTGCGGTGACAAACCGTCCTTGCCCCATCCATGCGCCGAAATCAGCGCCCGATGCACGATCAGGTCGGCATAGCGACGGATCGGCGAGGTGAAATGCGCGTAGTGTTTCAGGGCAAGGCCGAAATGACCGAAATTCTGAGGTGAATAATAGGCCTGGGTCATCGCGCGCAGGGTCGACATGTTGATCAACTCGTCATTGTCGCTGTCTTCGGCGGCGCGCAAAAGCTGGTTCAGGTGGCGGGTCTGCAACACCTGACCCTTGGCAAGGTTGTAACCGGCAGACTGTGCCACCTCGCGCAGGGCATCAAGTTTTTCGGGCGCGGGTTCCTCGTGCACCCGGAACAGCAAGGGCGAGCGTTTCGCGATCAGCGTTTCCGCCGCCGCCACGTTGGCCAGCACCATGAATTCCTCGATCAGCCGGTGCGCATCCAGCCGCTCGCGAAAGTTGACCGATGCGACCTTGCCGTCATCGTCCAGGACGATCTTGCGTTCGGGCAGGTCGAGATCGAGCGGTTGCCGGTCCTCGCGGGCCCTGAGCAGCGCCCGATAGGCGGCGTAGAGCGGCCTCAGAACCGGCTCGAGCAGCGGCGCGGTGCGCTCATTGGGCGCGCCGTCAACCGCCTCTTGCACCTCGGTATAGTTCAGCGACGCGGCAGATCGCATCAGCCCCCGCACGAAGCGATGGTCAAGCTTGTTTCCATCCTTGTCGAGCCGCATCCGGACGGCGACGCAGGCGCGCGGCACCCCCTCGTGCAGCGAACACAGATCGCCCGACAGACGATCGGGCAACATCGGCACCACCCGATCCGGGAAGTAGCTCGAATTGCCGCGCTTGCGCGCCTCGTTGTCCAGCGCGCTGTCAGGGCGCACATAGGCGGCGACATCGGCAATCGCGACCCAGATGACATGCCCCCCGGGGTTACCGGGATCGTCATCCGCATGGGCATGGCAGGCATCGTCGTGATCGCGCGCATCCGCCGGATCGATAGTGATCAGCGGCATGTCACGCAAATCTTCCCGCTGCGAGAGGCCCAGCGGCTTCTTGCTGTCCGCCTCGGCGATCACCGCATCCGGAAAATCGTCAGGTATGCCGTGCTGATGAATGGCGATCAGCGACACGGCGCGCGGCGACGACGGGTCCCCCAGCCGCGCGACGATGCGGGCACGCGGCAACCCCATGCGCGACTTCGGCCCGGCCTGTTCCGCCTCGACCAGTTCTCCGTCCCGCGCGCCAAGGCGGTTGGCCTCGGGCACCGTCCATTCGGCGCTCTGGGCCTTGTCGACCGGCACGATACGCCCCCCTTCGGCCCCTTTCCGGAACACGCCCAGAATGCGTTTCGGATTGGTGCCGATCCGGCGGATCAAGCGCGCCTCGTAATTGTGGCTGCCCTCGGTGACGACCGTGAGCCGTGCAAGGATGCGGTCCCCCTCGCCAAGCGCCGGATCGCTGGCGCGCGGAATCACCAGAACGACCGGTTCGACCCCTTCGCCATGCCATTCCAGCGGTTGCGCGAACAGATCGCCATCCGCATCCGGCGCCTTGACCTGCAACACGCTGACCGGCGGCAGCCGGTCGGGATCGCCGTAAGAGCGCTTGCGCCGCTCAAGATGCCCCTCGGCCTCGAGTTCCCTGAGAATACGTTTCAGATCGATCCGGTCGGATCCCTTGATGCCAAAAGCCTTGGCAATATCCCGCTTCGAACTCTGGGTCGGGTTGGCGGAAATCCAGTCGAGGATCTCTGGCTTGCTTGGAATGCGCGTCATGCTCTCGCCCTAGCACGCCCGAAGGATGCCGTCACCGGAAAAGACGTTGCTATCCCGAACGCTGGCGCAGGTCGGCGGCCGTATCCACATCCCGGAGACTCTGGATTTGCGCGACCTTCAGGTTGCCCAGGGTTGCGAGGCTGTCCGCCAGCGCGTGTTCACTCGACCAGCGGACACCCTTGAACAGACCTCGAGGTGCGCGCCGGGGATGCTTCAGCCCCACCAGCCAGAACCCACCATCCGGTGCCGGCCCGAATACCGCGTCGTGATTGCCAAGCGTGTGAAATGCCGCCGCGATCTGGATCTTGCCAAGGTCGGGAATATCGGCGCCGACGACACAGACCGGACCGGGTGCAAGACGATACATCGCCCGCGCCATCCGCGCCCCGAGATCACCGGAGCCCTGCGCAATCCGGGGCAGATCGGCTGGCCAGACGCGGCTTTGCAACCCTGCGCGATCTGGAGCCACGGCAAGCACGAGATCCCATCGCGGATCGCGAATACGGCGCAACAGGGACAGCGCCTGCAAACGGAACCACCGGGCGGCCGGGCACATGCCGATATCGCGCCCGAGCCGTGTCTTGACCCGTCCGGGCCGCGGCTCTTTCACCATGACGACGACAGTCTCGCGCATGTCTTTTCAGCCGAAATAGTCCTGTAGAATACGGGCGTAAATGCGTTTGAGTTGATGGATCTGCGCCACCTCCACCCGCTCGTCGATCTGATGCATGGTCTGCCCCACCAGCCCGCATTCGACCACCGGGCAGTGATCCTTGATGAACCGGGCGTCCGACGTGCCTCCCGTGGTCGAGAGCACCGGACGTACGCCGGTTTCCGCCTCGACCGCGTGTGACACCATATCCGACAGGGCACCGGGCGGGGTCAGGAAGCTTTCGCCCGAAACTTTTATCCGCATGTCGATGGTCATGCCGAATTCGGCCGCGACCGCATCGACTTCAGATTGCAGCCAGTCGGTCAGCGACGCACCGCTATGGCTGTCGTTGAAGCGGATGTTGACCGTCGCGCGGCATTCGGCAGGGATCACGTTCGTGGCCGGGTTCCCGGTGTCGATCGTAACCACCGCAAGGGTCGACGGGTCGAAATGATCGGTGCCCTTGTCCAACTCGTGGCTGGCCAGGCGATCCATCAACCGGGCCATCGCGGGCAGCGGATTTTTCGCGCGATGCGGGTAGGCCGAATGGCCCTGAATCCCGGTCACGTTGATCCACGCGCTCATCGAGCCGCGCCGCCCGATCTTGATCATCTCACCCATCTTTTCCGGGCAGGTCGGCTCGCCCACGATACAGGCGCTCATCTGTTCGCCAGCCTGCGTCATGTAGTCGAGCAATGCCGTGGTGCCGTCGAGCGCGTCGCCCTCTTCATCCCCGGTGATCGCGATCAGGATTGCCCCGTCCGGCGGCGTGTCGCGCACAAGGTCGATGGCGGCAGCGACAAAGGCGGCAACACCGGATTTCATATCGGTTGCCCCCCGCCCATACATTACCCCATCTTTCACCTCGGCTCCGAAAGGCGGCATCGTCCATGCAGAGACATCGCCCAATGGCACCACATCCGTATGACCGTTGAACCCAAAGCTGCGCGGATGCCCACGAGCGCCCCATCGTGCAAAGAGGTTGCTGATCCCGCCCCGATCCACGCGGACGCAGTGAAACCCCGCTGCACTCAGCTCCTCCTCCAGCAGGACCAGGGCGCCGCCTTCCTGCGGCGTAATCGAAGGACAACGGATCAGGCGGGCGGTCAGGTCGGCGGCATCGGTGTGAGTCATCATGGCAATCCTTGTCCGGTGAAGGGCGAAGTCGGCTCACACATGAAAGCAATTGGCGCAAATTCCAACCCCCGCCGCAAAACCGACCCGGTTTCCCGTTCTGTTCATCCCGGTGAGATTGCTATGGGAAATCCGGGCACACCTGTTAAAATCCGCGATGTGACCAAGGTGCCGGGGACAGCGGAGTGACGGTTTTCTTTTTCTTTGCGACCATCCTGCTGGTGTCGATCATCAGCGCCATCGTCGCCGCCGGGGTGGCCGCACAACCGCCTTTGCTGTCGCTGATGGGTCCGTTTTCGGCCGGCTTTCTGGGCTTGGCGATCTGTGCGCTGCTGGCGACGGGTCTGCTGTTCATGCTCGATCCCGATCCGGTGACCGGGCTTGACGCCCCCCTGCCCCGTTTGATGCGAACGCTGCCCATCACGGGTCTTGCGGCAGTGTTGTGGCTGCCTGTCTTCCTGTCGCTCTTCGGGCGCCTGCGCCGCGTGAGGGCCGCGGAATGAAGCGGCTCATCGAACGCGGTCTGATGTTCGGGAATCTCGTCCACGTGGCCACGCCCGCACTGGTTGAACGCTATGACCGGGCGCTTGTCCACCTGACCGGTAAACACACCGCACTCACCGATTTTCATATCGACATCTCGGGATACTCGCCCGAGATCGGTGACGAACTGGGCGATCATCTCTATCTCAACCAGCATGGCGTCAACCGGCAGTTCATCCTGCTGACCATCGAACAGAAGCGCGCGCCGCTGTTGAATGCGACCTTTTCCACCAGCCACGACATTCTGCGCCGTTTCATCGACGCGAACGAGGCCGCGCTCTTTGCGCTGACAGCGGTGGATGCGGTCGCCGGGGAACTCTTGAATTCGGTGATCCAGATACGCGAACCGCAACAATTGTTCGACATTCGCACCATCAGGATCGAGGCCGACACCACGGCAGGCACGCTTCGGCACGCGAACGAACTCACACGGCTCATCGACCGGTTCCGCGAGGAAGAGGATGCGTGGTTCGATGATGTTCTGATCGCGGACATGATCACCCTCGCGGAGAAATCCGGAGACATCACGCGCAATCCGGTCAAGCTGAGAGAAACCGAGTTCGAACAACGGAATTTCTGGACCAGCCATTTCGGTGGTCTCTACGTCTTTCAGTCGGTCGAACATCCGGCGGTGATCGCGGCGACGGACAAGGCAGCTTTGGGCGAGTTGCCGATCAAATACGTGTTCGATTTCCAGGATCGCAACCGCATCGCCAAATTCCTCGCCTATAACGATCTGGTCGAACCGATCATCAAGGCCCCGGGTCTGGATACGGCGGCGATCCTTCGGCAAAAGATGGATTTCATCGTGATCGACGCCGCCAGCGAAGGCGGCATGGACCTGACCGGCCTCTCGCGCGCCGATCTCCGCAGGTTGGCGCGGCAACACCACGGTCGCCTGCCGCCGGAATATGACGGTTTGGCCGCCCTGTTGAACTGGGCCGAAAACGGCGGGCCCTGGCCGCGTATCGCATCGGATCATCCGGCCTATTTCTATACCCTGCGCGCCGCGAATACACCCGACCGGGATCTCGTGAACCGGATGCTGGCGGAACTCACTCCGCTTGACATCCGCCAGTTGTTCATCTGCAACAAACCGATATTCTATCTGCGCTACAAAAGCTGGTCCGACACGAAAAAGAACTATGTCGCGGATTTCCTGAGCCGGGAATACCAGGTCGACAAGGCCGGCGCCCGCGCGGCGCTGTTCGGGCACGAGGCGGACATGACCGGAGAACCGCCCCGCGACCCGGCGGACGACCTGATCCGCAAGGTCGGCCCCTGGGGCGCGGTGAGGCGGGTCTGACATGTTGGGATTGCTGCGCCTCGTCGTCATTCTGCTGGTCGCGCAGACAATCGTCTATGTAGGGCTATCGCTCTACTCGCGAAGTGTCCGCCGGCAAAAGCTCATCGACCGATGGTCAGAAATGGAGTTTCCGGTCGATAAGGAAACATTTGTACAGCGCGGGCTGACGCGGTATGACAACTCACTCCGCCGAAAGCTGATCCTGGGTGTTTACATTCTGCCCTGGATCGCCATCTCGGTGCTGATCTATGTCGTGAATTTCAAGTGAGGACGTGACAGATGACCTATATCAAGTGGGCGTTCATAGTGACCTTCTGGCTGCTGCTGGGCGCTTTGCTGCACTACTCGCTGCCTCAATATGACATTGTACGCATCGTCAACACCTATGAAGAGCGTCAGGATCTCACCGATTGGACCCGTATTTTCTGGGCAAGCCCGGACGATCAGTCGGCCAACCTGGCCGGACGGGACGTTCAGTTCATTCAGGGCGTGCGCGCAAATGGCAAACCCATCGTCTATCGCAACGAGGATACAGGGTGGGGCTGGCCGTTCTATTTCAAATTCGACACTGCGAATCTCTATACCGAGGCCAACGACGCCATTTCGACCAAGGAAAACCCGGAATGGGTGGCGATCCTGCACTATGGCTGGCGCAACGAGTTCCTGTCGACCTTTCCCAACGCGATCTCGATCACACCGGTCGAGGGTCCGGATAGCCGTGTCATCAACTGGTTCAACATCATCTTCCTGATACTCGCTGCGGCGCTGTTCTGGGCCATATGGGTGCGCTGGCGCCGATTCCGCGAGGCCCGGATCGACCCGATGCTCGAAGACATTGGCGACAGCGTGGATGCGGCCGGCGACCGCATCAGCGAAAAGCGTAGCAATTTCCGGCGCTGGCTGAACAGCTGGCGGGCATGAACACGACTCCTTGGATGCCTGTCCAGAGGCATGGAGAGCAGAGCGGATTTGTTGCGCAAATTCGTCGCCATGCGTGCGTCCCCTATCTTGGGACGCACCTATCTCATGGTCTCTGTGACGGGTAAGCCACGAATGGTGTAGCGGCTCAGAGACCGGCGTAGAGCGGGAAGCGCGCACAGAGGTCGGCGACTCTGGCCTTGACCGCCGCTTCGGTTTCTCCGTTTCCTTCCGCGCCATTTGCAGCCAGCCCATCGACGGTTTCGACGATCATATCCGCAATCAGCCGAAACTCGGCCTCGGCAAAACCGCGTGTGGTTCCCGCCGGCGTCCCGAGCCGGATTCCCGATGTCACCGTCGGCTTTTCCGGGTCAAACGGAATCCCGTTCTTGTTGCAGGTGATATTGGCGCGGCCGAGCGCCTGTTCGGTCTCGTTGCCCTTCACACCCTTCGGGCGCAGATCGACCAGCATCACATGCGTGTCCGTGCCACCGGTGACGATGTCGAGTCCACCCTTCATCAGTTGATCGGCCAGCGCCACCGCGTTTGCCCGCACCTGCTTTTGATAGGTCTTGAATTCCGGACGCAGCGCCTCGCCGAAGGCGACCGCCTTGGCGGCGATGACGTGCATCAGGGGACCGCCCTGTATGCCCGGAAAGATTGCAGAATTGACCTTTTTCGCGATGTTTTCGTCATTGGTCAGGATCATGCCGCCGCGCGGACCGCGCAGTGTCTTGTGCGTCGTGGTGGTTGCGATATGGGCATGCGGAAATGGCGACGGATGCTCTCCCGCCGCGACCAGACCGGCGAAATGTGCCATGTCAACCATCAGGAACGCACCAACACCATCTGCGATCTCGCGGAAACGTGCAAAATCGATCTGGCGCGGGATCGCAGAACCACCCGCGATGATCAGCTTTGGCTTGTGTTCCCGTGCCAGCGCCTCGACCTGTTCGTAATCGATCAGGTTATCCTCTTTTCGCACACCATATTGCACGGCGTTGAACCATTTTCCCGACTGATTGGGGGCCGCGCCATGGGTCAGATGCCCGCCGCTGGCCAGGTTCATGCCCAGGATCGTATCGCCCGGAGCGATCAACGCCTGGAACGCCCCCTGGTTGGCCTGGCTGCCGGAATTCGGCTGGACATTGGCAAAGCCGCATCCGAACAACGCCTTGGCCCGGTCAATCGCCAGCGTCTCGGCAACGTCTACCCATTCACACCCGCCATAATATCGACGTCCCGGATAGCCCTCGGCGTATTTGTTGGTCATCACCGAACCCTGCGCCATGAGAACCGCGCGGCTGACGATATTTTCGCTGGCGATCAGTTCGATCTCGTCGCGTTGGCGACCAAGCTCTCCGGTGATTGCTGCAAACACTTCAGGATCGCCATTGGCAAGCGATGTCGTGAAAAAGTCGTTGGGTTTCTGCGGTGCATTCATGATGTGACTCCTTCGTTATTGATTTAGCCGGTCCAGCCGAGGCCGGTCGCAATGCAGTTCATCGACTGCAACAACGGCGTTGCATCCACGTCGCGCGGAGATTGCCGGGAACGTGACAACAAGTTGACCTGAAGCTCGTGTATCCGCCCGAGCTCACCCCGGACACGATCGAACCTGGCGCACATGTTGGGAAACCGCTTGCCGATATCGGACGACCCCGTCAGGGCGCGTAACTCGATACAGCTTTGATCATATGACCGGCGGATACGGTCAAAAATCGCGTTGCGTCCGGACGCATCCGACACCAGCGACGCATATCGCGCGGCAATGTCCATATCCGCGTGATAGAGCGATTTCTCGACCTCATCGACGATCAGCCGGAACAGACGGGAATGCCGGAACATCTCGGCCAGGAGCCGGTCTCCCTCGGACCCGCGTACCCGACGGAACGAGGCGAGCGCCGTGCCGAACCCGTACCACCCGGTAATCAGGTGCCGGTTCTGCGACCAGGCAAAGACCCACGGGATCGCGCGCAGGTCGTCCAACGTCTGTGCGCCAGACCGCCGTGCAGGCCGCGAGCCCATTTTCAGCATGGTCAGCTCTTCGACCGGGCTGGCCTGTTGAAAATAGTCAATGAACCCCGGCTGGCGCAAAAGCGTGCAATATGCGGTCTGTGAAATACCCGACAGCGCCTCGAGCGCATCATTGAATTCGGGGCGCGCCAGCTGCGGACCGGAATCCAGCGATTGCGCCAGGACCGACGACGCCAGCAGTTCGAGATTGCGCAGCGCGGTTCCGCGGTTGGCAAATTTCGAAGACACGACCTCGCCCTGTTCGGTGGTGCGCAACCGTCCGTTGATCGTATCACGTGGCTGTGCGGCGATGGCGCGTTCGGTGGGGGCGCCGCCCCGGCTGACCGATCCGCCACGCCCGTGAAAGAACTCGGGGCGCAGGCCATGTCCCGCCAGCGCACGCGCAATGTTGCGTTGCGCTTTTTCCAGCTCCCATGTGGAGCAGACAAATCCGCCGTCCTTGTTGCTGTCGGAATAGCCCAGCATGATCTCGACCAGATCGCCATCGGCCTTCAGGCTGCGCCGTGCCAGCGGCACTTTCAGCAGGTCGTCCAGTATCTGCGGTGCGGCGCGCAGGTCTTCGATGGTCTCAAACAGGGGTACGACGCGCAGATCCAGTTTTTCCGTCCCGAACCCGGCGTAGCGGGCCAGCAGGAACACCGCCAGCAGATCGTCGCAGGACCGTGTCATCGACAGGATAAACGGGCCAACTGCATGTCGGTCGGCACCGAGCCGGGCGTCTCTCATCAGAGCCAGAAGACGCAACAGTTCTTGCGTCTCGGCGGCGAGCGCCTTGCGATCCACCCAGGGCAAATCCGCGCTGCCCAGTTCCGCGCGCAGGCGTCGCGACCAGTCCGGTGTTCCATAATCGAACGCGCCGCCGGCGCATTGCCAGATATCGGCGAGCGCGCGCGTCGTCACCGTCGAGTTTTGCCGAATGTCCAGCGTGAAGGTCCGAAACCCGAAAACTTCCGCACGCCAGCGGATCGGTCGTATCAGCCGCGCCGCCAGCCGATCGGCATCCACCGCAACAAGCGCCGCTTCGACCCGCTTCAGATCGGAGATGAAATCCGCAACCTGGATGTAATGCAGGGCTTCGTCCTGATCCCGCGTAGCCGCTATGCGGTTGCCGATGGCGCTGATCGCCTGGCGAAACACCTCTCCGGGATTGGCATGCCGCGCGGCGCGGGCCGTCCTTCCCGAATTTATGACAGCATTCAGATCGTCCAGCGCGGCGTCCGGCACGGCCGCGATGGCTGCGCTGATACTGGCATGGCTGGCCGCGACGGTCAGATCCGCCTCGTACCGATCCAAAATCGTCGCGCGTGAGCGTGCAATCGCCCTCTCTGTAACGTCCGACGTGACATTCGGATTCCCGTCGCGGTCGCCGCCGATCCAGGAATGAAAGCGGATGCAGGGATGCGCCTTTGATGCACGGTCGAACCGCCCCGCAACCGCCGCCTGGAACCGGTCATAAAGCTGCGGCACAGCGTCGAACAGGCTGTCGCGAAAGAACTGAAGGCCCCATTCGATTTCGTCCTGCGGCGTCGGGCGTTCCAGCCGCAACTCTCCGGTCAGCCACAGAAGGTCGATTTCGCTCTCGATATCGGCCATGACCTCGGCCCGTTCCCGCGGTGTCCACCGCTGGGTCTCGAGCGCGACCAGCGAGCGATAGATACGGCGATGAATCTCCAGAACCGTGACCCGCTTGGCCTCGGTCGGGTGCGCGGTCAGGGTCGGCCCCACCGACAAGGTGCGCGTGGCAGCTGCGAATTCGTCCTCCGACACGTCGGGAAACTGTGATATGGCGCGGGCGAAACTGCCCTCGACCGCATCTGGCCCCTCGCGTGTTTCGGTCCGCCGCCGCAGCCGCATGTCGGCGTTTTCCTCGACGATCTTCAAGAGATGAAACCAGATGTTCAGCGCCTGAAGAAACGGCACCGGGTCGGCATCGCCGGGCAACGGACCGTCACCGCTTTCAAGGACCGGCAATACCTGCGGCGCACGATGGGCGATGACCTTGCGCCACAACTCATGGAGGTCGGCGCGCAGCCCATCGGCATAATCAACCCGTGTGTCAGCGGCGCTCTCGGGTGCGAGCGTCGCGCCGGTCGCGTTCAATTGACACGGTCGCGCGGCGCGCGGCCCTCAAAGAAGTCACGCAGATTGTCGAGCACGCGAAAGCCCATCGCCTCGCGGGATTCACGCGTCGCGCTGCCCAGATGCGGCAGCATGACAAGGTTGTCACAATCCTGCAACAGGGGATTGATCCGCGGCTCACCGTCGAACACATCGAGTGCCGCGCCGCCAATGGTCTCGAACCACAACGCCTGGCTGAGCGCGCGCTCGTCAATCACTTCACCCCGCGCGGTGTTGATCAGAAACGCGCCGGGGCGCATCAGGTTCAGCCGCGCGGTATTGATCAGGTGGCGGTTCTCGGCACCACCCGGGCAATGCAACGATACGAAATCGCATTCGGGCAGCAGATCCTCGATGCTGTCGACCTGGATGGCGTTGCATTCGGCCAGTGTCTCGGGAGCGACCTTGCTGCGATTCTGGACGATGATCTTCATGCCAAAGCCATGATGGGCGCGGCGCGCCATCTGCTGGCCGATGCGTCCATAGCCGATGATGCCCAGCGTCTTGCCCGATACCTTGGTCCCGATCAGATGCGTTGGCCGCCATCCGGTCCACTGGCCATCGCGAACCTCGCGCTCGCCTTCGCCAGCGCGACGCGCCACCATCAGCAGCAAGGTCATCGCCAGGTCGGCGGTGCATTCGCTGAGCACGTCCGGTGTATTCGTAACACAGATGCCATGATCGGACACCCGCGCCATATCTATATGGCTGAACCCGACCCCGTAGTTGGCGAGGATCTTGGTCTGCGGGCGCGTGATCTCCAGCGCCGGAGCGCCGATCTTGTCGGTCACGGTCGGCAGCACAGCATCATAGGACGAGAGTGCGGCCTTGAAATCCTCGGAGGTCATCGGCGTGTCGGAATGATTGAGAACCGTGTCGAAATGCTCGCTCAGTTTCGCCTCGACCGCTTCGGGCCAGCGGCGGGTAACAAGAACCTTTGGCTTTTTCATCCGGCACCCCTCCTATTGCATCACGCGCGCGATGGTTTCGCCGATCACTGCCGGGTTTTCCGCAACGGTCACGCCCGCAGATGACAGAATCTCGACCTTTTCGCTGGCGCTCTCGCCAAAGGCCGAAATGATCGCACCGGCATGACCCATCGTGCGCCCCTTTGGCGCGGTCAGACCGGCCACATAAGCAACCACCGGCTTACTGATGTGATCGCGGATATATTCCGCCGCTTCGGCCTCCTGCGGGCCGCCGATCTCGCCGATCATGCAGATCAGGTCGGTTTCGTCATCGGCTTCGAACCGCTCGAGAATATCGCGGAAAGAAGAACCGTTGATCGGATCGCCCCCGATCCCGACGCTGGTCGAAACGCCAATGCCGTGTTCCTTGAGCTGCGCCGCCGCTTCGTAGCCGAGCGTACCGGAACGTCCGACGATGCCGACGTTGCCCTGCAGATAGATATGTCCGGGCATGATACCGAGCAGAGCCTTGCCCGGGCTGATGGTGCCGGCACAGTTGGGTCCGGTCAGCACCATCCGCCGCTCCTTTGGATACCGGTACATGTACCGCTTCACGCGGATCATGTCCTGCGCCGGAATGCCGTCGGTGATACAGACACAATAGCGGATGCCCGCATCCGCAGCCTCCATGATGCTGTCCGCTGCGAATGGCGGCGGCACAAAGACCAGCGTTGCCTCGGCTCCGGTTTCGGCCACCGCATCCTTGACGGTATCGAATACCGGCAATCCTTCGACGGTTTCACCGCCCTTGCCGGGAACGACACCGCCGACAACGTTGGTACCGTATTCAATCATGTCGCGGGTGTGAAACCGGGCCATCTTGCCGGTGATGCCCTGTACGATCACCCTTGTATCGCGATCCAGAAAAATACTCATCAGCTAGCCCTCACCTTGGTGGATTGGTTGAGATCGCTCTGCCATGCGCCAACGGCACGTTCGGCGGCCTCGTTCAGAGTTGTCGCGCGGATCAGCGGCAGGCCGCTCTGCGCCAGAATTTTCTGACCCTCGGATACGTTGGTGCCCGCAAGCCGCACGATCACCGGCACGTCAACCTGCACCTCACGCAGCGCCTGAACCACGCCCTCGGCAACCCAGTCGCACCGGTTGATACCGGCAAAGATATTGACCAGCACCGCCTGGACGTTCTTGTCCGACATCACCAGCCGAAACGCCTTGGCGACCCGTTCCGGGGTTGCGCCGCCGCCAATATCAAGAAAGTTCGCGGGTTCCCCGCCGGCCAGCTTGATGGTGTCCATCGTCGCCATCGCCAGCCCGGCACCGTTGACGATGCAACCGATATTACCGTCCAGTCCGACATATGACAGGCCCCGGTCGGCGGCGCGCGCCTCGCGCGGGTCTTCCTGGCTCTTGTCGCGCAGTTCGGAAATCTGCGGGTGACGGAACAGGGCGTTGTCATCGAATGTCATCTTCGCGTCCAGCGCGAGGATCCGATTGTCCCCGGTGATCACCAGCGGGTTGATCTCGACCATCGTGGCATCGAGTTCCGTAAAGGCGCGATAGCACCCTTGCAGCGTCCGCACCAGATGCTGCACCAGCCCCGCTTCTATTCCAAGCTTGAACGCGATTTCGCGGCACTGGAATTCCTGCAGCCCGACGGCGGGCTCGACGGTGGCACGCACGATCGTTTCCGGCCGCGTGGCGGAAATATCCTCGATTTCCATGCCGCCTTCGCCGCTGGCCACGATCATGATCCGCTGGCTCGAACGGTCGAGCACGAAACCGAGATAAATCTCGCGATCAATCGGTACCGCAGCCTCGACATAGACCCGGTAAATGCCCTTGCCTTCCGGGCCAGTCTGATGCGTGACCAGTTTCTTGCCGAACATCTCTTCGGTGCATTCCTGGATCTCGACATCGCTTTCACACACCTTGACGCCGCCGGCCTTGCCACGCCCACCGGCGTGGACCTGTGCCTTTACGACCCAACGTTCACCGCCCATTTCACGGGCGCGATAGGCGGCCTGTTCCGGGCTGTATGCCAGCGCACCCTGCGGAATCGCGACGCCGAAGTTGCTGAGAACTTCCTTGGCCTGGTATTCGTGAATATCCATCTTCGAGCTCCTCCTCTCAAAGCGCTAACTATTCGGCGGCGATCGCCGTATCGAAATGACGGGTCAGTTGGTCCTGGATCGCCGGAATATCGACATCTGCCCCCATCTCCTGCATCGCACGGGCAAAGCGCGTGACGATCTCGGTGATCGCTTCCTGCGTCAGCAGATTCAGGATGCCGATGCGCACCTGCACCGGTTCGGAGAGTGTCGGCCAGATCCCGAAACCCTGTGACCGGCAGGACTGCACCAGTTCCATCTCGCGTCCGGCAAGGCTGTCGGGCAGGTTCAGGACGACAAGCGACGTCATGTTCGAGGTGACTTTGCAGCCCATGGCCTTGACCGCTTCGCGCAGCGCCGTCTCGTGGAAGGCATAGTCGCGCGCCCGCTGGCGGACGCCATGTTGCAAGGTGATCCGCAGCGCTTCGTGAAAGGCCGACACCGCATAGGGGCTGTGCGTGCGGTGATAGGTGCCCTTGTCCACGTCCTGCCCGTCGACAATGCCCCAATGGCGCGCCTCGAGGATCGGATTGTGCACGAAGGTGCGGCAGCCGGTCTTGCGCAGTTCCTCGACGTAACGGTCGGTAAAGGACACCGGCGCATAGGTCAGCGGCAGACAGCAAATGCCCTTTTGCGGACAGGACGCCCAGCCCGCGACACCCGGGAAATCGTCGATCCGGAAGTCTTCGACCCCAAGGGAGGACACTGCATCGACCAGCCCCATCACACCGTGCCGCTCGCAGGCGTCCGAGAACCCGCGGATGTCATTCACGCGGCCTGATCCCGTTTCCCAATGGGCCATGACCGCCCATTTCGGTTTATGTTCGCTCAGCGCCGCCTCGACGATTTCACCGCTGACCGACTGCCCATGAGGCACATCGATGAGCGTGACCGAGGCCGCATCCGGATCAAGCGGGTTGGCCCGCAGTTCATCCGCCGTGGCCGCCTTCATCCGAACCGTCAGCCCGTCGATGCCCGAGAAAGTGCCATTGGCAAACACCACGACCTTATCGCCCGGCATCACGGCGCTGAACATCATGTCCAGCCCGCTCCAGCCGGTCCCTGCGACGCCGAAGGTGTGAACATTGCTCGTGCCCATCACTTCGCGCAGCATCAACTTGCATTCGATCATGCCCCGCAGGACATCTGGCTGCATGTGGTCGGCAGTGCCTGCGCTGGCAAATCGCTCCAGAACCCGCGGGTCGGTATTGCCGGGGCCGGGACCGGCAGCAAGCGTGTGGGGAATTTCCAATGGCGCAAAAATCATGTTGTTCATGACGGCGGCCTCCTCTCGGTCATCATTGCTCAGCCTCAACAAACACCCGCTCGACTTTTACGACAACGTAAGATACTCCTGCCTTTGGGTATCTTTATGGGTGGTAAATTACCTACCCATTTAGGCAAATATGCCATGGTATACCGAAAATTTACCCATACTTTTGGGTAGTAAATTCGAGGAAAGGCTTAAATTGCAATCAGTTGACAAAAATGCCTCGCCAATCTCGGTCATGCTGGCTGACAGCAATTCGCTGGTTCTTTCCGCCATGTCCGAGTTTTTTGACCGCGATCCCCGATTCTCGCTGGTTGCGACCAGCGCCACCGCCGAGGGGTTTCTCGGAACGGTCATGCGGGTTCCCGTGCAGGTCGGGGTGATCGACTGGAACCTGCCGGTCCTGGGCGGTGCAAAGCTGATCGAGGTTCTGCGCGACCAGGAACAGGCGCCCCGGCTGGTGGTCTATGCCGACCAGAGCAGCGATGCGCACCGCTCGGCGATGGCCGCTGGTGCCGCCGGTTTCGTCGATCGCGCCGGCACGGTCACCGCGCTGCTGGATACCTGCGCAGAGGTTGCCGCCGGCAAGATGGTGTTCCCGTTTCTCGACGTCCGGGAGTTGCAAAAAGATCCGATCCACAGCCTGTCCCGACGCGAGCGCGCGATGCTCGAAGCGCTGTCCACCGGACTGACAAATCGCGAGCTCTCCAAGACGCTCGGAATCTCGACCAACACGGTCAAGTTTCACCTGTCCAACCTGTACGAAAAACTCTCGGTCAAGAACCGCGCCCAGGCCATCGCGTTCTACTATTCGAATCGGCCGTCCGGACCCGGCCCGGGCGAAACCGAAGGTTGAGATCCAGTCCAGCAGACTAGTCTAAAAGTATGAGTTGACAGAAATCGATTCTCTGTTCCTGCATTGGGCGCGTTGAACGCATTTCCCAACAGGAGCATCTTCCCCATGAGCTTTCACCCGATCGAGCAGGCCCCCGGACGGCTGAATCGCAGCGAACTCGCAGTTCCCGGCAGCCAGCCACAAATGTTTGAAAAAGCGGCTGAATCTGACGTAGACGTTATCTTTCTCGACCTCGAAGACGCGGTCGCGCCGGACGAGAAATCACAAGCGCGAAAGAACATCATCAAGGCCCTCAACGAGATCGACTGGGGCAACAAATCGATGTCGATTCGAATCAACGGCCTCGACACGCATTACATGTATCGCGACGTTGTCGACATCGTCGAACAGGCCGGAGAGCGCCTGGATCTGATCATGATTCCCAAAGTTGGAACCGCGGCTGACGTCTATGCGGTGGACATGATGGTGACCCAGATCGAGGACGCGAAAGGGTTCAAGAAACGGATCGGATTCGAGCACATCATCGAGACCGCTCTGGGCATGCAGAACGTGCACGAAATTGCCGCCGCATCCCGGCGAAACGAGAGCCTGCATTTCGGGGTCGCCGACTATGCCGCGAGTACCCGCGCGCGGACCACCGTGATCGGCGGCGTCAACGAGAATTATGCGGTGCTGACCGACCCGGATTCCGAAGGTAATCGGGCGACGCACTGGGGCGACATGTGGCATTATGCGATCTCGCGCATGGTGGTCGCCGCGCGCGCCAACGGACTGCGGCCGATCGACGGACCCTTCGGCGATTTTTCCGATCCCGAAGGCTACAAGGCAGCGGCGTATCGCGCGGCGGTGATCGGCTGCGAAGGCAAGTGGGCCATCCACCCGAGCCAGATCGCTCTGGCCAACGACGTGATGAGCCCATCGCCCGAGGAAATCGACCGCGCCGAGCGCATTCTCAAGGCGATGGCCGAAGCCGAAGCGGCCGGCAAGGGGGCCGTTTCCCTTGACGGGCGGCTGATCGACTACGCCTCGATCCGTCAGGCAGAGGTGCTGGTCGAAAAGGCCCGGCAGATCGCGGGCGATTGATTCGGTTGCGGCGTGTTCGGCGCGATGCCGGTGGTCCAATGGCCATCGGCATGCGACGCCCGCATCGTAAAATGATTACAAAGGCTTCCGGAGCTCCGACTTGGCGATCCGGCGGTCCGTGGCGACCGATACGCCACCGGCGACGCGCCCGCAACAGGGCGTGTCGATACCTGAACCTCCAACACCTGACCGCCCGGGAGCGGCGACGAACGGAGAGACGAGATGGCCTACAAGAGTGATATTGAGATAGCGCGTGAAGCGGAGAAGGCGCCGATCCAGGAGATTGGTGCGAAGCTCGGGATTTCGAGCGATGACCTTGTGCCGTACGGGCATGACAAGGCGAAGGTGAGCCAGGGGTTCATC
>NZ_JBGFGP010000097.1:0-370 GCF_041224545.1 Sedimentitalea sp. XS_ASV28
CGATCCAAAGACGGTCCGGCGCGAACGCCCGCCGGATTGCCCCGAGATCCGCAAAGAGATGCAGGAGATTGCAGGCAAGCGACGTCGGTTCGGCTATCGTCGGATCGGCGTCCTGCTCGAACGCAAGGGCATGATCATGACCCACACGACGCGGTATCGGCTCTTCCGGGAGGAAGGTGTCTCGGTGTAGCGCGGACGTGGCCGCAACCGGGCCCGCGGCACACGCACCGCGATGCCGGAGGCGGCGCGCCCAAATGCGCGGTGGTCGCTGGACTTTCTGTCGGACAGCTTTGGTGCTTCACGCAAGTTCCGCATCCTGGCAGTGATCGACGATTGCTGCCGCGAAAACCTGTGCCTCATGGCCGACACC
>NZ_JBGFGP010000098.1:0-7005 GCF_041224545.1 Sedimentitalea sp. XS_ASV28
AGGCGCCGGTCTTTTTGCCTCGCGAGGAATGACCCGCAGGGTCAGGGGAAAAAGATCGGTGACAACCTTTGTGGACGGGACGACAGCTGCGACCAGCATGTCATGCAACTCAGACAAAGGGAGAAGCGCGGTGGCCGCGAAGGAAGGTGGGTGAACTGTCGACAAGGATGCGGCGGGGTGCGGTGTTTTCTCTGTCCTTTTGCCCCGATCCGAACCCGAACGAGGCATAGCTTTCCCTGACCCTGTCTCATGTGTCGCGACGGCTGGTTCTCGTGGCAATGCGATGTGTGTTGTCTGGAAGAGCAGCAGGGAGACCGTCGAAGCATCGATACCGTGCTCGGCTCACCGGGATTTCGAACGGACCCTCTTCGGCAGCCCGATAGCTTGGATTTGCACAGCACGACCATCACCGGCCTTCTGCCAGCTGCGGCCAATGCGATCCGGTGGTCGCCGGACATCGTTTGCAACCCATGATCGCGGCGCGGAGCTGCGTGTCCGGCAAAGCGAGGACCAACACCGACCGAGACGCGAGGTACGTGATCACTGATGTCACGCGCCCGCCCCAGCGACCGTTACCGAATGGCCGAGATGAAGCGTTGCCACGACCATGCGACGGCTGGTCGGGCTGGCTCCGGAAGAGACTGCCCGGCCAGCAGCACGTCGCAGGGAGAGGCGGCGTTTCAGCTCGGGGAGGGCGGCTGCCTGCAGCCGACCGAGTAGGGCGCGGTCCAGACCAAAGGGCAGGAGGCGCCAATGTTCCCCTTGAATGCTTCAACCTAAAAATCAAAAGTTGCTTCAACGGCAGGGGTATTGAGACAGGCGGAACACACTTTGATCGAGCTGAAAATCGAACTTATTGGCATCAAACCACCCATCTGGCGCCGGGTCGTCGTTCCGAATGACATCAGCTTGGACATCCTGCATTCCGTTCTCCAGGGCGCTATGCCTTGGCAAGACTATCATTTGCATGAGTTCGAGATTGGCGAGGACAGGTTCGAGGCCCGCGACGAAAGTGACGACAGCTGGGACCCAAACGATGGCCGGAAGGACGAAAAGAAGTTTGCTCTTGGGGAACTGGTCAAGAAAGGCAGTCAGTTCACATATACTTATGATTTCGGCGATGGTTGGCGGCATCTCGTCATCGTTGAGAAGATTAGCAAACCGACCGGAAGACCAGATCTGGACTTTCCCGCCTGTGTTGCTGGAGAGCGAGCCTGCCCGCCAGAGGACTGTGGAGGACCCTACTCTTACGAAGAGTTTCTCGACGCGCTGACCGACAAACACCACCCGGAACATCGCGCTACAAAGCAATGGGCGGGCGCGTTCGAACCGGAAGTGTTCAGCGTGCAGCAAGCCAATGCTGCTGTCGGTGCGATGTTTGTATGGGCAAAAGATCGCCACAATCGAAAGTGAAACCTGACTCTGGTTTGGCGCCGCGGATTCGACATGGGCAAATAGCTTCAACTGTTCGATCAGGATGGTCGAGCGTCTCCTCATCCAATCCAGGGCATCCCCGCCCTGCTTTTCTGGTGAGTTCCAGAGCCGACAACCACCAGTCTCTTTGAAAATTGGAAAATTTGTCCTTCCTTGACGGACTATCTCACAGGTTTTCACAGAAACAAGTGGCGGCCTCTTTAAAAATACATCATTATGTCGCCCATGAGCGGACAAGAACACGAAAAACTAAAGAACCTTCTTGAGGCTGTCCCCACGGGGTTCCTCGTGGACTCCGCCTGGCTGGAGCACCACGGGATAGGCCGGCGTTCGTCGTACGCCTATGTCCAACGCGGCTGGCTAGAACGCCTTGGACGCGGAGTCTTCCGCCGCCCGGCACTAGGCAGCGCCACCACGAATACGCTCGATTGGAAGACCTGCCTGCTCTCGCTCCAGCACATCATGCACTACCCTGTCCATGTCGGGGGGGCGACGGCATTGGACCTGCAAGGCTATGCGCACTATCTCTCACTCGGCGACAAGAGCACAGTCTGGCTCTACGGCTCAAAAATCCCCAACTGGCTCGAAAAACTGCCGCTCAACGCCGAACTCCGAACACGCAGCGTATCGCTGTTCTCCGATCCAGAGTTGGGTGTCAATGACCCACGAAAAAATCTCAACGAGAGAGCATCGTCCCTGCCATGGGACTGGAAATTGGTGATGTCCTCGCCGGAACGCGCGATCTTAGAAGCGCTGGACGAGTTGCCGGATCAGGAGAGCTTTCACAACCTCGACATGGTGTTCGAAAGCCTGACGACGTTGCGACCGAGAACCCTCTCGGCACTGCTCAGAAGTTGCAAGAAGATCAAGGTCAAACGCCTGTTCTTCGTGTTCGCCGACCGCCACGACCATGCCTGGCACAAGCGTCTCGATCCGGAAGAGTTCGACCTAGGCAGCGGGGATCGCGCATTGGTCAAAGGCGGCAAGATACATCCGCGCTACAGGATCATGGTGCCCGAAGAGTTTGTAGGAAAGGAACGTGGTCATGGCGCGTGAGGACTATGCCGCCCAAGTGGCGTTGCTCGTGCGGATACTGCCGTATGTCGCAAAGGAGAAAATATTTGCGCTCAAGGGTGGGACGGCCATCAACCTCTTCTATCGCGACCTTCCGCGGCTCTCAGTCGATATCGATCTGACCTATCTGCCTGTCAAAGACCGCGCCGAAAGCCTCGTCGAGATCAACGACGCGATGGACCGGATTGCCGCCGCCATCGAAAGCGGAATCACCGGCGCCAAAGCGCAGCGCATTGCCGGCGGTGGCGGCGGCGCCACGCGTGCGCTCGCCCGCCTCGGCACAGCCGAAATCAAGATCGAAACCTCCCCCGTCACCCGGGGCGTCGTGCATGATCCGGAACAACGCGAAGTCTCCGAAGCCGTCGAGGAGGCGTTCGGATATGCGGCGATGAACATCGTCTCCTTCGAGGATTTGTTCGGCGGCAAGCTCCATGCGGCCCTTGATCGCCAGCACCCGCGAGACCTCTACGACGTCAAACTGCTCTACGAGAACGAAGGGTTTACCGACGCGTTGTTCCGCACTTTTCTGATCTACGTCGCGAGTTCCCCACGCCCGCCGCACGAACTTCTGAACCCAAACCTGATCGATCTTGATCAGCCCTACGCGCGGGAATTCGAGGGAATGACGAAGGAAGCGGTCGAGGTTGCGGAATTGGTCTCAACGCGCGACCGCCTGATCGGTGATATCCAATCCCGCTTGGATGAGGGCGCGAAGAGGTTTCTGAGAACCCTGCATGACGGCGATCCAGACTTCGACGCGATCGACCGCCCTCAAGCGGCCGAGCTTCCAGCGGTCCGATGGAAGCTCATCAACGTGAACAAGCTGAAAGCAGAAAACCCCAAGAAGCATGCCGCCCAAGGGGAAGAGTTGGAGAAGCTTCTCGGCTGAAGATGGACCAGAGATGACTGATTTCGAGAACGACCCCGACTACGAAGAATGCCTTGTGACCTTTCTTGATGTCCTCGGTTTCAGGAACCTCCTGCACACGCGAAGCGGTGCAGAGATCAGGCACTTGCTTTCGATGTTTCGCAGGGTTTCCGAAGGAGATGCCACACCGCCCACCCGCTCCGACGAGATGCGGATGATCAGCGAAGTCCATGCAGAGATCGTGTCTGACGCGATCGTCAGAACCAGAACCATTGAAACTCAATACCAGGCCGGCCCCTTGGTCTGGGAGCTCATCGATCTGCTGCACATCCAGATCGAATGCGTGGCAAGTGGCATATTGGTGCGCGGCGCGATGACGATCGGCCCCATGCATCTCGGCATCGACTTCAGTGGTCCGGTGTTTGGGCCTGCCCTCGTTCAGGCTTATCTCATGGAAGAAAGCGAGGTCATCTTCCCGCGCATTGCGATCCATGAAGATGTCATCGAACGCCACCGGCAGGACCAAACGCTTTGGCGGGAAGGTCATTCCTATGAGGATGAAGAGCGTCACCTGAACAACCTCCTGCGCCAGGACGAGTCAGGCCTCCAATACATCGACTATCTTCGCGCCAGTCTCAGCGAGCTCGACGGCGAATACGCCGGCTGGATCGAGTTTCTGGGTAGGCACAAAACGTTGGTGGAGAGCGGTCTAGCCGACAGTCCCAACGCGACGGTGCGGCGCAAATACAGCTGGCTCAAGAACTACCACAACGCAGTCATCGACGAGAACATAGCAAACCTGGAACCGGGCGCGATGACCGAGGATGGGGCCCCTTGGGAAACTCTGTTCAGAGGGCTCAGGATCGAAGCCTGAGTTCTCTCAACAAGTCACGACTGAGAGCGTCACGAAATGTCCACGACATGCCTCACCGTTTGGCCAATACGGGGATCGCCAACCCCGCAACCATTCCTATGACCCGCCATCCAGACCTGCGTCCTCCAACTGCTCCCGCTCTGGCAGATCCGCGAGAGTCTCCAGATTAAATGCAACAAGGAACTGCTCGGTCGTCACAAAGGTGTAGGGCGCACCGCGGCGCGGCGATCGTGGCCCGGTCCCGATCAAGTCGCGCGCATGCAGCCGCCCGATCAGGTCACGGCTGATTTCCTTGCCGAAGATATCCTTGAGCCCGTCGCGCGTGATCGGCTGGTGGTAAGCGATGGCCGCCAAAACCGCGACGTCGAATTCGCTCAGATCGAGTAGCTGGTCCTCCACATCCGCCGCGGCGCGGATCGCGGGGGCGTAGATTGCCCGCGTCCGGAATATCCAGCCGCCAGCGACCTGGGCGATCTCGAAGGCCCGCCCCTCCACTTCGGCTGCAAGGTCCTCGACCAGCAGGTCGACCGAAGCCCCCTGCCCCACGACTCTCGCCAGGTCGTCGCGCGGCACCGGAGAGGCAGAGGCAAAGAGCACCGCCTCGATCCGCCGCATCCATTCGCGCCAGCGCAGCTCCGGCGGCAGGTCGGCAAGCTCGCGGTCAAGATCTGGGTCGGATCGATCCTTCGCCATCGCTACACACCGTAAAGTCGGAAGGTGTCGCGCCCGGTCAACTCGCGCACCGCGCCGAGGTCAACCAGCCGGTCGCAGAGCCGCCGCGCGGCGCGATCCGGCAAAGGCAAGGCCGACGGCGCCACGACATCCCGCGTCAGGAACATCTCGACCGCATCCCCTGCCCCCTTGGCCCGGAGCTTGGGCGCGACCGCCTTCAGATGCGTCGCCCGACGTGCAAGGTCGGCGGCGAGACGCACGGCCCCGACCACCGAGGAGATCAGCGCGCGATGACAGGCGGAGCGAAGATCATCGCCATGCTTGCGCAGGTCTGCCCGTTTCAGGCCAGTCGCCAGCAGCGGCATCAGATTACCCCAACCGAGGGATTGGGCGAGAGCCGCATCCGCGAGGATCAGCGCAGCTTCGTCAGCACGTGGCGCCTCGCGCAAAACGGCTTCCAGCGCCATCGCGGCCCGGGTCACCGGCGCCCCTTTCCCGGCATCAAGCCACGCGGCAATCTGGCCCGGCTCGAGGGTCGGCAAGGCTCGACTCAGAGCCTTGATCGACACCGGCCGCTCCGCCGCACGCCGCCAGGCGAGGTAGGTTTCGCCCGCCGGTCCGGGCAGATCGCCGGGCCGCAGCAGATGCACCGCATCGCGCAACTCCGCGTCCCGCTCTGGCCGGCCAGAGAACGCGACACACGCCGCCGCTGCACGCAGCGCAAGCTTGTCTCGCAACAAGGCTTGGGGCACTTCCTGGCATCCCAACACAAGATGCAGGTGGTTGAGCGTCGCGCCCGACAAAAACGCAACATCTTCAAGGGTTTCAGCGCGCGCAGAGGTGACCCAGGCGGGCATCAGGGGTAACGTGTCGAGGTCGCTGGTGTGATCCGGCCGGGCAAATGTCATGCTCTGAGCCTACACATGTGCGGCGCTTTCTGCCAGAAAATAGCAATCTAACCGCCCCGCTTTGCCGTTCATTATTATGTCCAATAAGTTTGCATTATCGGACGTAAAAGAATATGCTCAGCGGCATGTCAGAAAACACCGAGAAATCGAGCTCAGACGTGCCAATCGGGCCTTCGTCCAACGAGGACAACGAGAGAGATCGTCCTGACGGCGAGGCCTTGAGCCTTCCGTCCTTTGTCGCGGGCTCAGGCACGCTCGATCGGCTGGTCGATACGGCCCGCGACTACGCTCGCGCGGCGGCGTCCGACAACACGCTGAAGGCCTATGCAAAAGACTGGGCGCACTTCGCACGCTGGTGCCGGATGAAGGGCACTGAGCCGCTGCCACCGTCGCCGGAGATGATCGGCCTCTACCTCGCGGATCTTGCGTCCGGCTCAGGCTCCTCCCCTCCGCAGTCGGCGTCCCGACCCCTGTCGGTCAGCACGATCGACCGCCGCCTGTCCGGTCTCGCCTGGAACTACGCGAAGCGCGGCTTCAACCTTGATCGCAAGAACCGCCATATCTCCACTGTGCTGGCCGGGATCAAGCGAAAACACGCGCGACCGCCGGTTCAGAAGGAAGCCATCCTGGCCGAGGACATCCTCGCGATGGTGGCCACCCTTCCTTTCGACCTGCGCGGGCTGCGGGATCGGGCAATCCTGCTGCTGGGATACGCCGGAGGCCTTCGCCGCTCGGAGATCGTCAGCCTGGACGTCCACAAGGACGACACGCCGGATTCCGGCGGCTGGATCGAGATCTTCGACAAGGGCGCCCTCCTGACCCTCAATGCGAAGACAGGTTGGCGCGAGGTCGAGATTGGCCGCGGCTCTAAGGATCAGACCTGCCCAGTGCATGCTCTCGAGCAATGGCTGCACTTTGCGAAGATCGACTTCGGCCCTGTCTTTGTAGGGACCTCGCGGGATGGCAAGCGCGCCCTCGATACACGGCTCAACGACAAGCATGTGGCCCGGCTGATCAAGCGCACAGTCCTAGACGCCGGCATCCGCTCCGAACTGCCCGAAAAGGACCGCCTGGCGCTGTTTTCTGGCCACTCGCTGCGCGCCGGCCTCGCCAGTTCGGCTGAGGTCGACGAACGCTATGTCCAAAAGCAGCTGGGGCACGCCTCGGCCGAGATG
>NZ_JBGFGP010000099.1:0-304 GCF_041224545.1 Sedimentitalea sp. XS_ASV28
CCGCGCCCATCATGCCCGCGCCGAGAACACCGAGCTTCTTCACACGTTGATCCGGCACATCCTGTGGTCGCACGGCGCCTTTTTCGAGCGCCTCCTTGTTCAGGAAGAGCGAGCGGATCATTGCGCCCGACCTCGGGTTCATCAGAACAGTTGTGAACCAGCGGGCCTCGATCCTGAGCGCGGTATCGAAATCGACCAGCGCCCCTTCATAGACCGCGCTCAGCAAGGCCTTGGGCGCGGGGAATGCGCCCTGCGTCTTGCCATGCACCATTGCATTGGCGCCCACGAAGGTCATGAAACCCGC
>NZ_JBGFGP010000126.1:0-83235 GCF_041224545.1 Sedimentitalea sp. XS_ASV28
TTTTCCAGATCGGACTTCCTTAGTTTGAAAGACAGGCGTTCTCTACGACAGTCTTATGCAGCCTGAAAACGCAAGAAACCCGAGCAAATAGGCAATCGCCAGCAGAAACGCGGCATAATCAGAACATCGGCATTATGGCAATTATGCCGACATCGGCATAAGGGTCACTGGACGAAACCCCGGCATCGGCTGAATCGCAGCTACGGCGAGGCGCGCTTCGGAAACACCGCTTACGCGCGCGAGGAAATCGTGGCCGAGCTCTGTACGGTCTTCCTTGGCCAGAAGCTGGGATTCTCCGCGCATACGCTGGAGCTGAACGCGGCCTATCTCGAAAACTGGCTGCGGGTGCTCCGGTCCGACAAGCGGGCGATCTTCAAGCATGCGGCGGATGCGCAGAGGGCCTGCGACTATCTCGTCGCCGCGTCGGAGGCCGGGCAGGAAGAGCGGGCCGCGTGAGGAAGTACCGTGCCCGTGACCGCCCTCGGATAGTTCGGGCGGTCACGGCTCACCGAAAGAGAAAAGCTGGCTTTGGGTCTGGTGGTTTCCACACATCCAGAAAGGACAGACCCATGAGCCATCCCGAACCCGCAGAGGACTCCTCGCCGGACGCGGTCGCCATCGCCGCTCAGAACGATGCCTTCCGCAGGTTTGCATGCCTTGGCATTGCTCCGGATGGAATTATCCAGGGCCGGATGCATGTCACACACTCGTTGATGGAGGCTGGAGACGGCTTCGTGACTCAGGCTGTTCAGGCGGTTGGCGTCTTCGACAGTTTTGAGCCGGAGAATGATCCAGCGGGCTGGCACGATTTCGGGGCCGTGGCGATCCGTGGCGAGACCGTGTTCTGGAAAATTGACCTGTACGAGGCCGATTCCGACTTCCGCTACGGCGCAGAGGCGCCCGACAACCCACAGACCACCATGCGCGTGCTGACCATCATGATGGCGCGCGACTGGTAGGGCAGGGCGCTTCCACCCGACCACGGACAGGCCCGCTGACCCTTCAAAGGGAAAGCGGTCTTTTTGTCATTTTGAGCAGTTTTCGAACTTATTGAATCGCCTTCCGCTCCGGAACGCGTTTGCCGTGCAAACGCTGCCTCCGGTGCGGCGGCGATGCAGAAATTCAGGTTGGTTCGAAAACGCTCGAGATCCCCGGATCCGGGGGTCTGTCATGCCGCCCGGAAACGTCGGGTGGCGCAGAACTCAGAAAAGGACATCCCATGACTCGAAGCTTCAAACCCGTTTCCGTCGCCATCGGCGATCTCGTCGCCCATCCCGCCAATGTGCGGAGCAAATCGCCAGAGGCCTATGTCTCGGAGAATATCGCGCATCTCAAGGCTAGCATTGCCGTTCTGGGCCTCCTTCATCCGGTCCTGGTGCAGAAGATCGACGGCAAGTACGGCGTGCTTGCTGGCGGGCGGCGCCATGCGGCTTTGAAGGAGCTGGCCTCCGACAAGTCCGCCAAGGGCTTCACCACCAGGACAAAGATCGACTGCCGTTTGGTCGCGGAGGATTGCGATGTGACCACCGCGCTGTCGCTCGCGGAAAATATCACCCAGGCGCCAATGAACGCCATCGACGAATTCGAAGCCTTCGCGCGGATGATGGAGGTCGACGGGCAGACGCCCGAAACGATCGCCAAGACCTTCGGCACAACTATTGCGGCCATCAAAGGCCGTCTGCGGTACGGGCTCATCCACGCGGATATCCGCGCGGCTGCGCGCGCCAAATCGATCACCCTCGATACGATGAAGGCCTTCGCGGATCATCCGAGCCAGGACGTGCAGCAAGAGGTCTTCGAGGCGCTCACCAGGGAAGACAGCTACCTGCAGGCTTACACGGTTCGGAACGCACTCAAGTCCCGTGGCGTGCAGGTCAGCGACGACATCGGGGGCTTCGTGCGCGACGAGTACGAGGCGCGTGGCGGCGCCATCGCGGCCGATCTCCTGGAAGAGCATTCGGTGCTCGAGGATTCCGAACTGGTCGAGACGATCCTGATCGAGAAACTCACGGCCGCCGCCGAGGAAGCCCGCGAGCGCATGGGCTTTGCCTGGGCCGACGCGGTGATCCGGTATGACTACGCCGCCATGGCTGACTATGGCCGCGTCTATCCCGGTCCGGTCGAGGCTGACGAAAAGGGTCAGAAGCGCATCGCCGAAATCGCCGCCGAACTCGAGACGCTCGAGCGCGAGATGGAGGATGAGAGCCTTGAGGAGGAGGCCTACGACGCGCTCTACAATCGGGTTGATGAATTGGAAGTCGAAGCCCGTGACCTGCAGGAGGCCTATAGCGAGGACGACCTTGCGCGCTCCGGCGTGATCGCGTCCTGGTCGAACGGGCAGGTGACACTACATGTCGGCCTCGTGCGCCCCGAAGACAAGGTGGACGGCTCGAGCAAGGCGTCCGGCACATCGAACGAAGTGGGCGCCACAGACTCGGGCGAGATCGTCTATCCGGCCTCGCTGACAGAAGATCTCAAGACCGAACGCGCGATGGCGCTCGGCGCCGCCATGGCGATGCATCCCGAAGCCACGCTCGACCTGACGCTCTTCAAGCTGGTCACCGACGTGCTTGGGCACGGCATGAGCGTGACCCATGCCTTCAAGGTCGATGCGCGCAAGGAGTATCGCAGTCACGCGAAAATGGACGAGATCGATGGTTCCTCGCTCGAACAGTTGGCGGCGACCCATGACGCGCTCGATCTCTCCTGGGCCGGCGAGGCAAAATCCCCTGCCGACCAGTTCGCTCTGTTCCGAGCGCTCGACGCGGGCGAGAAAGCCAAACTCGTGGCCTATGCCACGGCCAGCACGACGCAATCCTGCTTTGCGCGGGATCGGCGGCACGACAGCCTGATGCACGACTTCGAGATCGAGGTCATGCCCGACATCCGGGCGCATTGGACCCCGAATGCGGCGCTCTTCAACCGCTTCAAGAAGGCGTGGCTCCTGAAAATCCTCGGCGAGGAGCTCGGGCTCGCACAGGAGGCGGTGACATTGGCCTCGTCGACCAAGAAGGAGGTCGTCGCCTTCTGCGACAAGCTCTTCGCGGAGCCTTTCGCCACGCTGACAGACGCGCAGCGGGCGGCGGTCGCGGCTTGGTGTCCGCCGATGATGCAGACGGCCGGGATCGAACCGAACGAGGCTCACCTAATCGACACGTCGGCAGACGATACCGGCATCGCGGAAGCGGCCTGACCGACAGGACGGCCCGCGCCCGGCCTCGTCTGGGCGCGGGTCGGATCTGACCCCTCTCACACCTCTTCGAAAGACATCAACATGGCACTTCTCACATTCTCCGCGACGGCCGTCGCGGCCCAAATCGCGCATGCGCGCAGCTGTTCGACCTTTCTGCCCAACTGGAACGGGCCGGTGGGAACACCCGCCCTGATCCTGATCGTCGGCACTGGCGTCCATCTGCGCTCGAACGGGATCGATGGTACGACCACGCGGATCGTCACGACCGAGCGCGCCGATCCCTCATTTGCCTTTGCCAGGGGCATCAACCCATTCCGCGATCCGGACTGGATGGCGGCCCGACAAGCAGCCTTCCGCGATCTGACGGGCCAGTTCTACACCGACATTCTCGATGACGTGCAGATGCTCATTGACCGCGGTCATGACACGATCCGGCTTGCAACCGATGGCCACACGATCCGCGTCTTCCTGCGCCGCGCCGCCGATTACCTGATCGGCGGGACCTATGATGTCCCCTCCGGTCTCGGCGGGACGTTCCGAGTGATCCTCAAGGATGCCACCGACACCCATGCGATCGTGCAGAATTGCGGCAACTGCGAGGATTTCGACGAGATGCTGCCCTACCGGGTGCCGCTCGATGCGCTCATCGAGATCGATGGCAGGAGGGCCGCATAGTGGGTTGGCTCTTCTATACAGACCGTCGCGTCAAAACCTACGCGGACGAGAAAGCTGAGGTCACCCGGCTCTGCACCTTCGAGACCGACAGCCGCAAGACGGTGCTGGTCAAGGCCAGCAAGGTCGGCTCGACCTGGTATGCCGCAGCAAGGGTCACGAGCCTCGATGGATCGCCGGTCGAGGATGCGACCTACGTGACCGACGAGGACGGTTCGATCACCTTCGGTGCCGTGTTCCTGACGCGCTACGACGATGGCTGCTGGGGCTACAAGGACATGGAAGAGAGCGCCGGACCGGTGGAGTCGCGTGCACCGCCCGGCCTTCTCGGCCTCCTTTCGGAGCTGAAGGATCCCGACAGCTATGCCCATGCCTGGCGCCAGCGCTGCCGGGATTGGGCGGCGATCCCGGACTACCAGGAGGGCGACAGGATCAGGCTCGCCGCACCAATGACCCTGACCGATGGCAGCACATGCCAGATCGTGACTGCTACGCATTACCGGCGTGGGCGGCAAAAGCGCCGGTGCTATCGCATCGAGGAAACCGCCGGACTCGTGCGTCTGTCGAAAGACACTCTCGCGGGATCCGAACTCGTCAGCTCCGCAAAGGGTGGGTCGAGCCCGGTCCTCGCCGAGTTTCTGGCCGGGCAGGAGTCCTGACCGCCTCCTCAGTGTCTTCCGTCCAGGTTCAAGCCTCCTCCGCGCTCCCGAAAGTGCAGAGGGGGCTTTTTGTCCTGTCGAATCCAAAACCTGACCCGGAGGACAGACATGGCCAGCCCGATCCCGAAACCCACACGCAATATCCCACCGAAAACGCAGCTTCAGCACGCCCTGTCAAAGATCGGCCGGGCAATCGAAGAGCAGCCTCTCAGGAGTTCGTCGCTGGCCCGGATCATGCGAGAGACATTCGGTGGCAGCGATGCCGGCGGCGCGTGGAACTGGCGGATGGCCTATGACATGACGCAGGCCGCCGCGGTGATGCAGCTTGTGCGGGGCAGGGCCCCCGGCGCGATCTCGAGCGCAAGGATGCTCGCCACGCGGCTCCTGACGGAGACGCGACGGTCCGAGCAGCAGATCCGGCTCCAGCAGTTCTCCACCCCGCTGCCCTACGCGGCGCTGGTTGCTCGCGCAGCAGCCATCCGCACTGGCGAAACCGTGCTGGAGCCATCGGCCGGAACCGGCGCGCTGGCCGCCTTTGCCGTTCGCGCGGGCGGCAAGCCGATGCTCAATGAGATCGATCCTTTCCGCCGGGTGCTTCTCGAGGCTGCGTTCCGAGCACAAGTCACAGGCTTTGACGCCGAGCATATCGACGACCTCCTTACGGTGCCCAACCTTCCTGGTGTCGTCGTGATGAACCCGCCCTTCGCGTCCTCGGTCGACCGATCCCGAGACAAGCACATCGCGGCCAAGCACCTCATCGCCGCCGCGAAACGCCTCGCGCCCGGCGGGCGTCTCGTTGCGATCATGCCGACCGGGTTCACGCCGGAGCGCGACGCGGCCCATTGGGTGCGGGCCAGCGCGATCGCGAAACCGCGTCTCGCGCTCACGATCCCAGGCCATGTCTACCGCAAGCTCGGCACCACGGTGGAGACTCAGCTCATGGTCTTCGACAAGGTGCAGGAGGAGGTCGAACTCGTCCGTGCGTCTGTCGATGATCTGGACGCGGTCTTCGAAATCGCCGATGACATCGCGGCGGCGCGACCGGCCGCGCCGCTGGTCCAGACCGCTGCGCAGGTCCGCCCTGGCCCGCGTCGGGGAGTCGCTTCCGTTGCGCGCGCGCGCCCGGTTTCCACCGCGCCCTCAGCCAGACCCAAAACATACGCCGCCGTCCCGCTGGCTTTCACCGCGCTCGAGACACCGCGCGAAAACTCCCCCGTCTCGGACATCTATGCCCGCTACCGCCCGCAGCGGATCGAGATCGCGGGGGCTCAGGAACATCCCACCCCGCTCGTCGAGAGCATCGCCATGGCCTCGGTCGCGCCGCCGGTGCCGTCGCGGGAGGCCGCCGAAGACCTGCGCCTGCCCGGCCGCCTGATCGAAGAGGGCCAACTCTCCGAGGCGCAGCTCGAGACCATCATCATGGCCAACGATGCCCATACACGGGATTTGCCGGGCCGGTTCACGGTTGACGAGGACCAGACCCGCTTGGTCCGGGCGGACGATGATCCCGGCGCCCGCGCCTATCGCCTCGGATATTTCCTTGGCGATGGGACGGGCTGCGGCAAAGGCCGGGAATGCGCCGGGCTCATCCTGACAAACTGGCTCGCCGGCCGGCGGAAGGCGATCTGGATCTCCAAATCCGCGACGTTGATCGAGGACGCGATCCGCGACTGGAGCGATCTCGGCGGTTCGCCCGCCGACATTCAGCCGCTCTCGAAATGGAAACCGGACCGGCCGATCCCGATGGGGGACGGCATCCTCTTCGTGACCTATGCGACGCTGCGCTCCGCCGGCAAGTGCGGCACGACGCGCCTGAGCCAGATCCTCGACTGGATGGGCGCGGCGTTCGATGGCGTGCTGGCCTTCGACGAGGCACATGCCATGCAAAATGCCGCCGGCTCCGACGAGGGCAGAGGGGTCAAACCCTCCCAGCAGGGGCTCGCCGGGCTGCGGTTGCAGCTCGCGGCCCCTCGGGCCCGGGTCTTCTATATCTCGGCGACAGGCGCCACCAGCGTCTCGAACCTCGCCTATGCCTCCCGGCTCGGGCTCTGGGGGCAGGGGCCGGAATATCCCTTCCCGAGCCGCGAGAGCTTCGTCTCCGCGATGGAGGCTGGCGGAGTGGCGGCGATGGAGGTCGTGGCACGGGATCTCAAGACGCTTGGCTTTTACACGGCGCGGGCCCTCAGCTTCGACGGCGTGGAATATGACGTTCTGGAACATGCGCTCACGCCGGCCCAGATCGAGATCTACGACGCCTATGCCGGCGCGTTCCGGACGATCCATCACAATCTCGAAGCGGCGCTGACCGCGACGGGCGTCAACGACGCTTCCGGCGAGACGAATGCGTCTGCCGCAAAGGCCTTGGCAAAATCGCGCTTCGAAAGCACGAAACAGCGGTTCTTCAACCATCTCCTGATGGGCATGAAGGCCCCGACCGTGGTGCGCGCCATCGGGCAGGACCTGAAGGACGGATACGCCTGTGTCGTCCAGGTGGTTTCCACGGGCGAAAGTCTGCTGAAACGCCGGCTCGAGGCGATGGAGCCGGAAGACGAGCTGGTCGAGGGCGCGCTGACACCTCGCGACTATGTGCTCTCCTATCTCGAACAGGCCTTTCCGATCCACGCCCAGAAGCTTGTCGAGTTCGACGGGAATGTCGTGGCCGAGCCGCTCCAGAATGAAAAAGGCGAGCTGGTCGTCTCGCGCGAGGCGCTGGCCTTGCGCGACGCGGCGATGCTGGAGCTGATGGCGCTGGCGCCGATCCCGTCGGCGCTCGACCAGATCCTCTGGGCCTTTGGCGACGAGGCCGTGGCCGAGGTGACCGGGCGCTCCATCCGCCCTCTGAAATCGCAGGACGGCGCGCTCTTCATTGAGAAGCGGTCCGCCCGCAGCAATTCCTCGGAAACCCGGGCCTTCATGGACGGCGAGAAGGACATCCTCATCTTCTCGGACGCGGGCGGGACCGGTCGGTCCTATCACGCGGCCCAAACGGCGAAAAACCAGAAACGGCGGCGGCACTATCTGCTGGAGCCGGGCTGGCGCGCCGATGCCGCGATCCAGGGGCTCGGTCGCACGCATCGCTCGGCCCAGATCAGTGCGCCCTTCTTCCGGGTCTGCACTTCCGATGTCCACGGCGAGAAGCGTTTCACCTCCACGATCGCCCGGCGACTCGATCAGCTGGGCGCGCTCACGAAAGGCCAGCGAGAGACTGGCTCGCAGGGCATGTTCCGCGCCGACGACAATCTCGAAAGCCCCATCGCAAGGGCAGCCTTGCGGGGCTACTACGCCGATCTGGCAGCCGGGCGTGCTGAGGCGATGAGCTACGTAAAGTTCACGGACTGGACCGCCTTGCGGCTGATCGATCAGGACGGCGTGTTGCTCGAGGAACTGCCGCCGATCCAACGCTTCCTGAACCGCGTACTGGCGCTGCCGATCCATATGCAGAACGCGCTCTTTGCCGAATTCATGGCCCGGATCGCCGATCAGACCGAGCGCGCCCGCGCCGCCGGCACGCTTGATCTCGGGGTGGAGACGCTGCGCGGCGAGAAGATCGAGCAGGTCTCAACCGAGGATCTCTGGACCTGTCCGAAGTCCGGCGCCGTCACAGGCATCATCGGGCTCGAGGTGACCGATCCGGTCCATGTTCTGACGGCGGAAGACGCATTGGACCGGAACTCGGAGAAACTGCCGATGGTCAACCGTGCCTCGGGTCGTGCGGCGCTCATCTCGGCGCGTCCGATGCAGATGTATGATGAGGATATCGTTACGCTCATGCGCAAGGTGACGCGACCGAACGGGTCCTCCTACGTAGAAGAGACCAAATTCAAAAACTCCGCCTGGGAGAAAATCGAGACTGCTGAGTTCCTGCGTCTCTGGGACGATGAGGCTAATAGCCTGCCGAAGATCACCATGACGAAGCTCTACCTGCTGACCGGGCTACTGTTGCCGATCTGGAAGGACATTCCCTCGGGCAATGAGCGCATCTACCGGGTTACGCCCGAAGGCTGCACCAGCATGATCGGACGCACCGTCAGCGAGGACGGCGCCGCCGCCTTGCGCGCGCGGTTCCTGGTGGGCACACCCAAAACACCGCAGGAGATGCTGACGGCCGCCCTCGGGTCAACCGCGCCGGTCGATCTTGGCCGAGGTCTCACCCTGATCCGCCGCCGTGTGGCGGGCGCGGCGCGGCTCGAGATCGACGGCGCCGACCAGGGCACGATCGATGGTCTGAAGGCGCTCGGCTGTTTCACCGAGATCATCGCCTTCCAGCTCAGGGTCTTCGTGCCGCATGGCGAGGGCGTCGACACCGCCGCGATACTGGAAGGGATCGTGGGGGAGGGATCGTCCTCATTGACGGAGCGGGCCGCCTGAACGGAAATGGACCTTCGGCCCGAGTGACGGCGCAGATAGGTGCTGGCGCGCGCGAGGACAGGTCGGCACCCCCATTCGGCCGGCGCGACGTGCTGAAACGCAGGAGAGAAAGGAAAGAGGGCTTTCGGGTTTTGCGATCCCATGAGGGGTCGAAAAGCAATCCCGCGTGTGCTGGCCAGAGGTCAGCCACCGGCAACCTCACGAAGGAGAAGACCCATGTTCGCAGGAACCCTGAGCAAGAATCCCGAGACCGCCGCCGCTGCATATTCCGGCATGATCCACTCCACCCGTTTCGACACCGCCATCCATCTCGAGACCCGGACGAAGATGTCCGAGCGCAGCCCGGACTACGATGTAACCGCATTGAACAAGACCGGGCGCAAGGTGCGCATCGGCACGGCCTGGAACGAGGCCGGCAATACCACCGGCAACCATTACATCTCGATGCAGATCGATGTCGGCCTCGGCCCGTTCCGCGTCAATGCCGTGCAGAGCAGGCAAGCGCGCGAGGCGATGACCGGCGAATTCGAGATCATTCCACTGGTGTCGAACGGCACCATGAAGTCCGGATCGATCTCCGGCGAGCTGACCGCGATGGACGCCGACAACGCCTTCGCCGGTTACATCGCCAACATGATGTTCGATCTCGACTTCATGCTGATCGAGAACGAATTCAAGACGGAAGAGACCCATCCCGATTATCGGATCGAGGTCAGCTCCCCCAAGGGTAACCCGATCCGCGTGGGCTCGGCCTGGATGGCCAGGAGCAGCCGGACCGGCAACGACTATGTCTCGCTCCTTATCAACACGCCCGACGGTGACTTGCGGGTGAATGCCGTTCAGAACGAAGAGCAGCGCGGCGGCAAGACTTTCTCGATAATTCCGTTCGTGGAGAGTGGGAATCGGGAGCAGGAGCCGGGTGGTGGGCTTTCGCTTGTGGCCTGATCGACTGAAGCTGAGACCAACGACTTCGAGCACTGGCCAACTTCCAGAAATGCGCCAGAAGGGGAGCTACGGCAACGCGGCTCCCCTTTGTAGTTTTAGATTCGTGCGAAAGGGAGCTCAAATGGCGGCTTTGCGGGGTGGATTCAACTGATCGAATGACCGCAAAGCGAGATAACATATCACGTCACGCGGAGAAGTCTGAGGCCATTGGCAATGACTATGAGCGCAGCGCTTTCATTGATCAGCAGGCCATCTACCAGCCCGACCCACCCAAACAGGGCTGCGGGCACCAAAAACGCCACGATGAGTAGTGAAGCGGCAAAGTTCTGCTGGATGTTGTTCATTGCGCGGCGACTGAGACGTAGCAGGAACGGAATCTTCGACAGATCGTCCGACATCAGCGCCGCGTCTGCGGATTCAAGCGCCACGTCGGTTCCGGCGACCCCCATGGCAATGCCCACGTCGGCTTCCGCCAGGGCCGGAGCGTCATTGATCCCGTCACCGATCATGGCGACCTTCGAACCGCCGCGCTTCAAGTCTCTGACAGCCTCTACCTTGTCCGCCGGAAGCAGCCCCGCCCAGTATTCGTCAATCCCTGCCGCTAGCGCGATGGCCCGCGCGGTGCCCTCGTTGTCGCCGGTGAGCATGACGATCCTGCCGACACCAACCGACTTGATCGCCCGCATCGCTTCCGGGGCTTCCGGGCGCAGGCGATCCGCGACGGCAATCATCCCAAGAAGGCTGTCCCTATCGGCCAGCAAGAGAACCGTCTTGCCGTCGTTTTCCAGCCGCTCGATCTGAGCGGCTGCCGGGTCCGAAGCAATTCCCAATCTCGAAAGCAGGCGCAGAGTGCCGATCCGATAGGTTCCGCTCCCAACTCTCGCGGATGCGCCTTCGCCGGGGTAAGATTCAAAGTCTTTCGGCTCAGGAACCTCCACCCCCTCCTTCGCCGCCTTGCGCAACACGGCATCGGCGAGCGGATGTTCGGATCGTTTCTCAATCGCGGCGGCAAGGCTGAGGATCTCTTCTGGCGATAGTGAGCCGACCGGGATGATATCCGTGACCTCGGGCTTGCCCAGGGTGAGGGTGCCGGTCTTGTCGACCACCAACACATCTACCCTTGCCGCTGCTTCCAGATAGACGCCGCCCTTGATCAGCACGCCCATCCGTGCAGCCCTGCCGATGGCAGTGACCACGGAAACCGGAACCGACAGGACCAGCCCGCATGAACAGGATACGACGAGAACGACCAAGCCCCGATAGAACCAGGGCGCGAAGGCCTCGCCGAAGACCAATGCGGGAACGGTGGCCAGAAGAATGGCCAGCACAAACATGGCGGGCGTATAGATACGCGCGAAGCGGTCCCCAAATCGCTGATAGCGCGTCTTCCTTTCCTGCGCTTCCTCAACTGAGTGGATGATCTGCGCCAGGGTCGTGTCCGCCGCCAGCTTGGTCACCTCGATATCGAGTGCGCCCCTTTCGTTGATGGTTCCGGCGTAGACTTCGTCGCCTTCGCCTTTAGTGACCGGAATCGACTCCCCGGTGATGGCTGCCTGATCGATGGCCGACCTGCCGCCGATGACCACGCCGTCCATGGCGATCTTTTCGCCTGGCCGGACGATGACCACGTCGCCGATCTGTATCTCCTCCACCAGCAATACGAGCTCCTCATCGCCTCGGCGGACGCGCGCCTCCTTTGGCACAAGAGCAATCAGCGCCCGGATGGCACCTCGTGCCTTGTCAACCGCATAGGCCTCCAGCACTTCACCGAGGGAGAAGATGAACACCAGGATTGCAGCCTCTTCCCAAAGGTCGAGTGCGATGGCCCCACCGGCTGCCGCGACAAGAAGTGTCTGGATATTGGGAGAAAGGCTCCTGAGCCCACGCCAGCCGCTCAGCACCGGATAGTAGCCGCCAACCAGGACGGCCAGACCATAGGTGCCCTTGACCCACCATTCCCCGGCACCGGCCAGTTCAAGCGCAAAACCCACTGCGGTCAGAAGCCCGCACAGAACGAGCAGGATGAGCTTTGGCCGTGTCCACCAGGCGCGGTCCCTCTGAGGCGGCGCTCCGACCGGCTGCGCCTCGTAACCCAGCTTGTTGAGCGCCCTCAGCGCCGTTTCCGGGTCGATTGTCTCCGGAGCATATTCCAGCCGCAGCCGCTCGGACCCGAAGTTCACCGATGCCGTGTGGACGCCCTTGAGCGACTTCAGCTTACTTTCGATCTGCGCTGCGCAGGTGGCGCAATCCATGCCGCTGACCGTGAACACCATTTCCTTCATGACGGTTGCTCAGATGTTGCCGGGCTTAAGTCGCACAGAGCCCGGATCAGAAAATCCTCGCTTTCAATGCCCTTCTCCGCGAGCGCGTAATAGGTCATGTCGTGGAGCTGACGACGCTTCAGAAATCCGAACCGCACAAGCTTTTCCAACCGATTCAGGACCTCGGCGTCACTGCATTCCGTCAGGGTTGCAAGGTCGCATTCGCAAAGCTCGTTCGAACCCAGGGCATAGAGGATTTTGAGCGTTACCGGATCACTCAGCGGTTCAAGGGTCGTCGCCAGCTTCCTTGAGGTTGCATCGCTCAGCAGCATCAGGTCTTGCGTCTCTCCGGACAACCGGCAGACATAGGGAACCGTGGCAAACGGCGCATCCCCGGCGCGCAGCTTCGCCTCGCGGACATTCCCGGCTTTCAGACACCGTGTGCCACAATCGATTTTCCTATCTGTCATGAATTCGCTCCGCCGCAACTTCGGTCAGGCATGGGAACTTTGGGCAGCCACAACGATGTCGGGAACCCGTCCGGCATTGCCGCGCACGATTTCCCTTCGATTGCCGCGCTTTCGTCATCGTCACACTTCCACGCCAACCTTCATTTGCGCCGCCCCCTGATACGGGACTCTTGATACAGAGCCGGGTGCAATCACGCGCCGAACTCTCACGCCGAGGTATTCAGCGTGACAATCCCGGCCACCACCAGGGCGACGCCAAGCCCCTTCAGGACACCCGCCCGCTCCTTCAGCATCAGAATGCCAACAAGCGCCACGCCTGCCGTCCCGCCGCCCGCCCAGACCGGATAGACCGTGCTGACCGGCAGATGCACAAGCGACAAGCTGACGAGGTAGAACGCCGACCCGAACGCCATCAGCGCGAACGCCGTTGGCAGCGGCTTTGTGAAGCCATTGCTGAACCGCAACCCGAGAGCGGCCGCGATCTCCGCCACGATTGCCAAACCGACGAACAGCCATGCGGTGCTCATTTTACACTTCGCCTTTCATCAAGGACCGAAGGATCGGAGCCAAAACTCAGCATCCTTCGGTCTTTTCCGACACCATGTTCACGATGACGACGCCGAGCACGACCAGGACGACGCCGATGGCCTTCGCGGCATTCAGCTCTTCCCCGAGCACCAGAACGCCGATGAGTGCCACGCCTGCGGTTCCGCCCCCCGCCCAGACGGGATAGGCGATGCTGACTGGCAATGTCTTCATGACCCGGCTGACGAGAAGCAACGCCACAGCGAACGCGGCAAGTGCGATGCCTGTGGGCAGCTTCACAGTGAATCCTTCGCTGAAGCGGAGGCCAATTGCCCCTGCGATCTCGAATGCGACCGCAACACCCAGCAAAAGCCACGTGGCGGTTGCTGTCTGGGACGGTGCCGCTTCAACGCTTTTCATGTTCTGTTCCCTTCGAATATTTAGTCATTGACACTTCGATACTTTCGATAGTGACGAAATGATTAGGCAAATAAACTAGCCAAGTCGCGATTTCAGCAGAGCCAGATCGCCTTCGAGAGCGTCGCGAAGACCGCTGTCGTTGAGTTCATAATAGACCATCTTTCCGTCATTGCGCATCCGCACCCAGCCATGATCCCGCAACAGCTTGAGCTGGTGCGACGTCGCGGGAACGCTGAGGCCGAGGACATGAGCCATGTCGCAGACGCAAAGTTCACCCTGACGCAGCGCCAGCAGGATTTTCAGCCTCGTCCCGTTGCCCAGCAGTTTGTAGAGATCGACAAGGGCCGGAAGCACGGTTTCCTCTGCCGAGACAACTCGTTTTGCCGCTTCCACGCGCTCCCTGTCGAAACAGGGGAAAGTACACAGATCATTTTCTGTCGTCAGCGTATCCATCGGCACACCCTTTCCCATTTCCACAGTCGCGAAAATGATAGGGGCGCTCTCCAAGTCAGTCAACGGTGGAGTCAGCCCGCGCTTCATGGCCAGCCCTGGAAGCCTTGCTGTTTACACTCAATCTACCGATGGAACAGGCAGAAAATGACCGACAAAGCTGCTTTTCCAGAATCGAGCTGTCAGTATTTTCAGTGCCTGAGCTGTTGTTTTTGCATGCCAGTATCGGCGAGAGTTCTGAGAGAACGGGATACTGTCCGCAGCGCAAATAACCCCATGTCATAACCTTCCGGCCAATATCGGTGGAATGTGACCGCTAGCAGTCGATCAACCTAGGCGAGAGGAGGCTTCAGACTCACCAGCAGGTCAAGACCGTTGGTCCAGACGACAGCTATGCGAGTCTCTCAGACTTTGGCCGAATGCCCGCTTTTCCGTCAGATAGCCGAGCGGATAATCTGAGCTTTTCATTCTTTCACGACAATTCGCACGAGAATCGTGGCTTGGCCGATTGCCGCTGCAAGCGCTGTCGCGAAGACGATCCATGTCCCCAAGGCGGCGATGGCAAAGCCTCCGATAAGCGGGAGAACGAAAGCGGGTGCCGTCAGCGCGTTGAAATACCCGCTATAGGCGGGCCGCCGGTCGTCCGGCGATATCTCCATCAGCAGACCGATAACCGCAATTGTCAGTCCATTCGCCAATGCGCCAAGAACGAAGAATACAATAAGCAGGATTGGCACGACTGCCTCCGCCGGAATGGGTATCAGCAGAAAAACCAGAAGCGCGATTGGCGGAGCCGTACGGGCAATTGCGATCCCGCGCATCAAGCTCAGTTTGCCTAGGCGATCGCCCCACCAGCCCCAAAGCGGATTTCCCAATAGTGCACCGACGGTCTGGGCGCCGAGCAGGAGCGCGACGTTTTCAAGACCCACCCCAAGCTTGTTGGCCGCAACGACGAAAAACGGAGCAGCGATGAGAACCGCGCCGCCGCACCACTGCGCAAAAACGAAGCTGCGGAACACCGGATCGCTGCGGAATGTCACGGCACCCTCGCGCAAGTAGGCGGCGAAGCTTTTCGCTGCTTTGGAAGGCGACTTCTGCTCAGGCTCACCCATCGCCGTGAAGATGAAAGACGAAAGCAACATCAGGATAGCCGCGATCCCCAGCACGGCGGCATAAGATGCTGGAAATTCAAGCGTCCGCAACATCCTGTCTGCCAATGCCGCGACAAAAAGAGCTACGACTCCTCCGCCGAAGAAGCGGATCGAGAGCATCCGACTCCGGTGTTCTGACGGGACGGATCGGGCAACAATGTCATTGTAGGGAACGCCAACGATGCCGCTGAGGAAAGCGTAGAGAACCCAAAGTCCAAGGGTCGCGGCCCCGAGTGTAGCATGAGCCCAACCAGCGGTCGCGCCGATCCAGAGAACGATTGCGAGTATGGCAATCGCCGCCGTCCGTCCAAAGGCACCGACGACATAGAACGGCATTGAAGACGCACCGCGACCGGCGAAATAACCAACGAAGAGTCGGGGAAGAAGCCAGCCGAGCCGCAGGATCGTAGACACCGCGCCGACGGCGACTGAACTGCCCGTCAGTTGGTAGACCAAAGCCGACATCACCGTTGCACTGTCCACCGCTGCTGATCCTGCTTGGAATGCAGTGCCTGCGCCTGCCACGTGCCAGAAGCGACGGCGGGGGGTCATGTCCCGCTCCAGTCCACTGGTTCGACAAACAGGCCAAACCAAACCGACCAGATACCTAGCCCGACGAAGATCACACCCAGTAGCCAGCGACGTGGTCGCAACCAGTCCGCAAGCCGGTCGAGGGGCCGGGTAAGTTCAGGAACGACGGAGAGCGGTAGCAGTGGGAGCGACAGCGCGAGTGCAAAGACCGCCATCATCAGAAAACCAGCCGTCGCCAACCCGCTGACAGTCGCAGTACCGATAAGCCCAAAAAGGATCGGTGCAGCGCAGGCGGGAATGTTCAGCCCGAACGCCAGTCCCTGAAGCAGCGGGTTGGACGCAACCTTCCATTGTTCGGGCGCGAACCCGATGCGGCGGCGCATTATTTTGTCCCATCCCGCGAGTATCGCAAGCCCAAGGCCAAGATAGATTGCCCCGAAAACGAGCCACGCACCGGTCTGCACGCCGATAAGACGCTGGCCCAGCACCACGATCAAGCCGCCAAATCCCCCCATCACGACGAGCCTGGCCAGCAGGAAGACCAACGCTGCCCCGAGCCGCTGACCCATCGGGCGGACTCTCTGGCCTCCCAAAAAAAAGAGCATATGAGCCCCGATGGTGCAGGGTTCGATGAAACCCAACAAACCCAAGCCGAATGCAAGTAGCAGCGTTTGATCGGTGATGTCCGTTGGCACCTTTCATGAAACCAGTAGGTTTACGCTAGACCGTCCGCCAACAGGAGGGTCAAGCGATCTTCTCTCGAACGGACATTGGCTGCATTGCGGAAAGCACTCAATGAGGGCTCAGACCTGCCATCTGCGCGGTGGCAAGCACGACCAACCGGTTGATCTCAGCCTGGCGGCCTCCCCTGCTCGGCTCCGCGTGTCGCAGGCGAGTATCGGCCTTTGGCCGATCGCGCATTCGGACATGCGTCCTCACCGCGGCGTTGTACCCGGCATCCCGGTTTGCCCGTCTCGCGAGCACGTCGCTCCCCGGCCGCTCCGCCGGATTGCGCTTTGGTCTGTTTTGCCGGAGCAAAACGATCCCGCCGCTGCATCCGCCTTCCGCGTCCGGCAGCACCCTTTGCCTGCTCGTGTCGGGCAAACCTACCGTCAAAACACACACACATGAGCGTGGAAGCATATCCTCCGGATGGCCCCCGAATCAGCCCGCGTCAAGGATCGCAAAACTTTTAGGCGAGGGCGGTGCGGGTGGAGAGGGCTGTCCAGTGCGAGAAGTTGGACGTATGGTAAACGCCTCACCCGGAAAACTTTTGCGCCCGGCAAGCCGGCGGCTGCGCCGTCCCTGACCCGGGCAGATTCGGAGAACCAGACATTCGGCCATGCCACCACACTCACGTGGTGGTCAGTCAAACATCTGGAGACAGGAACATGGCCTACGACCAAGCGAACACCTACGAGACCATCGAGCTTTTCGGACTGACGGAGAAGGGTGCAGACCTGCCGATCCTCGGGGACGACATCCTGAAGGACAGCATCATCCGCGAAACTTTCGAGACCCTGCTCGGGCAGTTGCGCAACACCGGTCTGGAAACCGAGATCGAACCTCTCGCGCATGGGCTCGCGACGATTCTGCAGCGGCGCAAGGTTGCGCTAAGCAAGGAGATCGATCGCACAGCCGACAAGATCGGCGCCCTGGCAAGATGCCACGACGGATCGGAAATCGCCGAGACCGCTCTGGAAGAGGCGCAGGCCCGCTTCCTGCAGTTGCGGGAGATCGTCGGCGCCATAGAGGTGATGAGCGAGGCGGCGGCGGAATACTACGAGATCGAGACGGGTCACGCCTTCATCCCGGCGGCAGGCTCGCGCGCGAGCGCCCGCGCGCAGGAGACCGGGGCCGTCTTCGAGGCCAGGCAGCTTCTGGAGCAGCACGATCGCGAAACCGCCGCCAAGTCGAAAGTCGAGGGGGTTCCCCTGATCGTCTCGGGTGCCACCGACTGGACCGATATCGACGTGATCTTCAACACGCTCGACAAGGTTCGGGAGCGGATCAGGCAAAATCGCAACCAGGACATCTTCATCTGCCACAAGGGCGGCAAGCACGGGGCGGAGATGTTCGCGGCCCGGTGGGCGCGCGCGCGCGGCGTCGCGCAGGCCCGCTTCGATCCGCGCTGGTCCGCGCACGGACGCGCAGCTCCGTTCAAATGCAACGACGAGATGCTGGACGACAGGTTCGCCGCAACCGGTGTCGTCCTCTTCGGCGGCAACGGAGTCGCGCTGAACCTCGGTCAGAAGGCGGAAGCGAAAGGCCTGACGGTGATGCGGGTTGCCGATCCGGCGAAGCAGACAGTGAAGACGTAACAAGAGAGGGTCGCCTTCGGGCGGCCCTTTCTTCGTTTCTCACGCGCGGTGCAAACTGCGGACTACGACTTGCGACACCGTCCCTTTCACCCGGTCCACCAGATAGCGCCCCATCCTCATCGGCTGGCATGGGGTCCCGCGACGGGGGGTCGGCCGCGCATACATACCCCGAACTGGAAGCCGAGCTTGAGGCCGAAGAACTCCGCCGGCCAACCGGCAGCGAGCCGGACCACGGTGCGCGCGCGTTGCGGGCTTGAGCGACCCGGGCCTGCGTCTCTCGACATGATGAAGGACAATGGCGCCTGCGTGATGCCAGCGGCCATCCGGGTCTCTCCTTTTTTGCTCATCGATGTGGATCGCACGGGGTCGGCCCGGTCGTACCCTCCGCTGGCGCTCCGGCAAGCACAAGTACGGCTTCCACGCCTTTGGCGCGGACCCTCCGTATTTGCGCTTGCGACCGGGCCTCTTGCCCCCGTGCTGGCAGATCCCCATCGCAAAAAGGAGAAACCCAAATGACCAACCACTTCGTCGCCACCGTCCCCGTCAAGTTCACCGACAGCGACGGCCAGGAGCGCACCCGCTTCCAACGCGTCGGCGCCATGTTCCGCAACACCCGCAACGGCGATGGCTCGGAGTTCTTCAGCCTCAAGCTCGACTTCCCCGTCGCGGTCTCGGAGCTGGTGATGTTCCCGCCAAGCGCCAAGGAACCCCAGGACTGAACGCCTCCCCGAGGATTGGGCCGCCATCCGGCGGCCCTTTCCCTGTTTCAGGGAAGGCTTCGCGATCCGTTGTGACACCTGCCTTGAGCCGGGGTCACGAGCAAGAAGGGCAGGACCGCGGTGCGGTCCTGAGGACTGTGGTTGCTGAAGGGGCCGCGACAGACCTGCCAGCCAGCCTCAAGGGGGCCATCCCCAAAAACAGCCAGGCTCTGCCTGCCGGTTTTTGCGGCAGAGATTTGGCGGGCCAAATCTGGCCACCCTTGACCCTGTCCGTCAGCCCCGTCGGTGAGGGTCTGCGCCGCCCCCTCGCTTCCGTCCGAACACATGCGTGTTCGGTCTGAACCTCGGGCACGGGCATGAAGAAATGCGGTTTGGGTGAGAGGCGGAGAAGGGGTCTCTTTCGGGCCCTTCGGGCCGCGGCCTCGCGCCCCCGATTTCATCAGGGCCGCTCGGCCTGAAACGGAATACGAGGCCGCATCTGCTGAATCTACAAGAATATAGTATTGACCTGTTGTTATAGTTTCGTAAGATGGTTGCGACCTCGTATGAAGGTGGCAGGAAATAGGGGGGCTTTCTTCGCATGACCCGGACCAGGAGACTGACCGAGACTGAGCGCATGGAGATCGTCCGTGCGGCCGGAGAAGGTGTCTCGACGTCGGAGCTGGCGACGAAGTTCGGGGTCACACCAAGGTCCATCCAGTACACGCTGAAGGCGGACGACGAGCGCCAGCGGGATGCGGCCGTTGCGACGGCTGCCGTGACCGTGAAGCTCACCCCTGAGGAGCTCGGCGCCTTTGATGAGGTCCTGGCATTGGCGGGAGTTGAGACCCGCACGGAGGGGCTCAGGCGACTCATCCAGGCGGCAGGTGGAACCTTCGTTCCGGACGCCCAACTGGCCGCCGAGATGGCCCGCTACCGCGCCTCTCTGCATGAGGTCGGCAACGGCGTCGTGCAGATCGCCAAACAGATGACACATGCCAACCGGATGGGGCAGGGGGCGGGCTCCGAGTTCTCCGAATTGCGCCTCGCGCAGATGCGCGGGCTGGCGCGTTTCATCCTGGATTCCGCCGACGAGATCGACCTGCTGCTGCGCCGCCGGCGCGACGCGATGCAGCTGCAAGCGACAGCCGCTTTGAGGGAGTTCGCCCATGCGGCTGAATGATGCGGTCCATAACGTCACCGGCGAGGTCTTCCGGGACGGCTGGAGCCGTATCCGGGGCTCAATGCAGGGGCTGCATGTCTCCAATCAGAAGCAGCTCGTGCGGGCCGCAGCCGGCCACCGGGCGGCGGTCTTCAAGGCGATCCGGAGCGGGGGCACGCATACCAAATCCCAGCTCGCAAACCAGCTCGATTACCTCACCACCAAGTCCTCTCATATCGTGGACTCAAGCGGCTTCCTGGATGGGAAGGCGAAGCTTGGATCGCCGGAGGTGAAGGACCTGACCGAGCGCTTCGCCAAGCGTTGGAGCGCCGGGTTCAAACCCAAGCTCGGGCAGACCACCCACATGCTGATGTCCTTCCCCGTAGGCACGCGGGGAGAGGATGTGCGGGACATTTCCTCGACTGTGGCGGAGCGCTTCTTCCAGACCGACCAGGGGCACTTCGACTACATCATCGCGGTCCACGAGGACCGGGATCATCCGCACGCGCATATCGTCCTGAACCGCCGGTCGCAGGAGGGCGAGTTCTTCTTCCTCGGGCGAGACCACCGGTTCAACTATGACGATTTCCGCCTCGCCATGGTCGAGGAGGCGGAAAAGTTTGGTGTTCGGCTCGAAGCCACCCGGCGTCTGGATCGGGGCGTGGTGCACTATTCGCCCCGGACGCGTGAGGTCTACGCGGCGAAGGAAGAGGGGCGCAAGCCGGAGCCGCGCCCGCGCGTGGGCGCTGACCTGGACCGCGCGCTCGAAGAGATTGCGAACACGCGGATCGTCTACCACTCACTCGCCGCTGAAGCCTCGTCCGACAACCGGGAGGACATCGCCGACGCCTTGTTCCGCGCCGGGGAGCTTCTGGCGAAGGGCGGCAAACTCATGTCTGAAGGAGGGGTCTACATGGCCGAGGAGCAATCGTTCGAGGATCTGAGAACCCGCTACGCCGAACAGGTCGAGCGCATCCAGGGCATGATCGCCGAGAAGCCCGAGACCGAGCGGCCGAGGCTCGAGCGCAGCCTGAACGAAATCCAGTCGCGGCTGGCGCATATGCAGCCGCTTGGGCTTCGGTCCGTAACGCTGACGGAACAGCCCTCCGAAGGCGGGGTCTATTCCGAGGTCAATATCGACCGCGACCAGCTGGATCGGTTGCGGGAGCCGGAGGTCCGGGCGCAGGTCGATACCGCGCTTCGGGGGACCGGGATCAGCGGTTCGGTGGTCGTGGCCCGTATGGAGACCGGCGCGCAGAATGCCGCGTTGGAGCGGCAATGGATCACCGACGATCTGGCACGCGTGGCCGAGAAAGACGGTCTCAACCTCGAACGTCGCGAGGATCTGGAGACGGCGCGCGAGACCCTCAACCGGGCCCATGTCCAGCTCGGCATCGCGCTCGAGCGACATCAGGTCCTGCGTCAGGACGGGGTGATCGACGAGGCGCGGGAAGCTCAGCTCAACCTTCGTGAGGAGCGTCCTTTGGACGAGCGGGAAAGTAAAGCCGTTGAGGCCAGGCCGATTGCTGACGCGGACCTCCGGCGGATCGTCGATCACGAGCGGGCCGGCAACCTGCATTCGCCGTTCCAGGATGACGGTCAGCGCTTGAGCTATCGCGAAGCGGTTGAGCGGGACCTTGATGACGCGCGGATCGAGCGGCTTCGGGACGGCGATGCCGACGTTTTGAAAGACCAGATCGAAGATCGCCTCGACCGGCTCTATGCCGCCAAGGCCTATCTGCAATCGGATGCGTCGACCGCCAACAGCGAGGCGACGCGGGCCGTGGTCGAGGAGATCGCGGACCGGGAATACGAACTCCATCGCGCCGATCTGGTCGATGGTGAGAGCGAACGCGGGGAGACGCATTGATGGGGCCGATGGGAAAGGGCCGCCTTGCCATCGGTGTGGCGCTGGTCACATTGGTTGCCGTCGCAATCGGCTATGTCATCGCTTCGGCCGTCATGAACCTCAAGGACCTCGGCTTCCAAGCGGAGATCGATTTCTTCTACATCGCGCAGAATTACCGGGCTATCGGCGCCGTTCGACCGGACGACTTCCGGCTGATCAATCTGATCATGGGCGGGGCAGGGGTCACGGGCCTCATGATGAGCCTTGCCATGTCCGGCTCGGCGCTCACGCGCTTCGGCTATACCCATTGGCAGACGCGACGGGAGATGAAGCGGAACGGGTTCTTCGGGAAGCCCGGCACCGGCTTTGTGATTGGCAAGCTGGGTAAGCCGAACTCCCGCGCCCCTTTCCTCTGCTCCAAGACCTTCCCGCATGCATTGATCGTCGCCCCGACGGGTCGCGGCAAGACGACGGGCTTCGTCATTCCGAACCTGCTGATCTGGCAGGGCTCCGCCGTCGTGCTCGACGTGAAGGGCGAGTGCTTCGAGGCATCGGCACGCCACCGCGCCGCGCAGGGCGACACAGTCTACCGCTTCGCGCCGACGGATTGGGAGAACAAGCGGACGCACCGCTACAACCCGCTCCTGCGCATCTGCGAGCTCGAAGACCCGGCGCGCCAGCAGATGGAGCTGCAACTCCTGGCGACGCTTTTCCTGCAGAACGACAACGACCGCGTCCAGGGCCTCCTGAAAGGCGGGATCGATCTCTTCGTCGCCGCTGGCCTCCTTGCCTTCCAGCGACGCCGGCCGACCCTCGGTGAGATTTACCGCATCGCCGCCTCGGGCGGGAACAAGCAGAAGGAGTATCTCGCGCGCTCCCACGAGGTCCGGAACGCGGCCGCCAGGCTGATATTCACGCGGCTTGCCTCCACAAACAACGACACGCTGACATCCTACGTCTCGCTGCTGATGACCTCCGGTCTCGATCAATGGCAGAACCCGGCGATCGATGATGCGACTTCGGTGTCGGATTTCGATTTCCGGACCATCCGCAGGAAGCCGTTCAGCGTCTACCTGGTCGTCCAGCCGCTCATGGTGAAGCCGCTGGCGCCGTTGATCCGGCTCTTCTTCTCCGATCTGCTCTCTGCGCTCCAGGACAAGGAGCCGGGTCCTGATGAGCCCTGGCCGGTGATGATCATGCTCGACGAGTTTAACCGGCTCGGAAAGATGCCGATCGTGGCCGAGAGCATCGAGGTACTGCGGCACTATCGTGGCCATCTCGCAGTGGTCACCCAGACGATTCCCGCCATCGATGAAATCTACGGCGAGAACACACGGCGGGCGTTGCAGGGGAATGCCGGCATCAAGCTCTACCTGACGCCGTCCGACGAGAAGACCATCGAGGAGTTGAGCAAGGCGGTCGGCAAGACGACGAAGACCGTCGTCACGCGGTCCCGCGCAGTCGGTAAGAATCCGTTCGAAGGCCGCAGCCAGTCCGAGCGGACGGAGGAAGTGTCGCTCTTGCCCGAGGATGAGGCGCGTCGTCTTCCGCTCGACGAGATCGTCGTCGTGGTCGATGCGCAGATGCCGGTCCGGGCGAAGCGCGTCGTGTATTTTGAAGACCCGTTTTTCAAGGGGATTCACGCGGCGCAGGAGGGGGAGCTGCCGTTCCCGGAACGGCCGGTTGGACCGATGGGCGAATTGCCGTTAAGTGTCCGCGCAATGCCGACCGCTCCGCGAGGACGTGGGATTGGCGACAGCGAAAAAGTGGGCGAGGGCGCAGATCAGGCGGCGAGCATGCCCTCTTCAGATCGGAGACGTGCCGACAACCGGAAGAACCTGGCTGCGGCAATCTCCGAGGACCTACGGCAAATCGAAATGGATTTTGTGGGCCAGGAAACGCTTCGGCTCGATGATTCGACGGGGGCGGGTGTCGCGCAAATTGAAGAAGCTTTGAGCGAGTTGGACCAGCTGGAGAGCGAGGTTTCGGGTTTAGCGGAGACGGTCAGGAGCGTTGGGTAAGGGCTGAACGCCAGTTGAGATGCTGTTCGGTCAAGGTGCAGAGAATGGCCGGAGAGTGCCCACCTTGTCTGGTGCTGCAAACTGTTCAAAGGGACGCGGTTCGCCAAAAGCTGCCATTCCTCTCCCAAGGGCATGTCCTGAGGTTCGATCCTGTGTTCAATTGCAGAGCATCTCTTTAACTGCCTGCTTTTCTAGACGCACCGCAATCCCCCAGTGCCAGTTTTTCGCGTTCTCAGAAATATGCCAGCGATTGGGCTTCCGCAGACGCCTTGGAACGCAAACGTGTGGGTCACTAAACATTGGCTCGACCTCAACGTGGAAAATCAAACCATCGAACCGATGTCGGATGCATAACTCGGATAGGCAAAGATCAAGCCCTTGATCTGGTTTGCCGTCATCCCGGCCTTCATCGCCATCGCTAATAGGTTGATCTGTTCTTCGGCACCGGGACCGATGAGATGCGCGCCAAGGATTTTACCGGTGCCTTTCTCGACCAATACTTTGTAGCCGGACCGACGCGCTCCTACCCGCATCGAGGAATACCAGCCATCAGTCTTCTCGAAATGCGTCTCGAATTCGAGGCCTTTTTCGCGCGCGGCCATCTCTGACAGGCCGACCGCGGCGACTTGCGGCAGCGTGAAGACCACGCTCGGGATCGGCGGGTAGGCCACGGCCCGCTCATCCTTTCCGGCCAGCAGGTTCTTGCCGGCGATCCGTCCCTCGTTGGCGGAGACAGGGGTCAGATTCGGGCCGCTGTCGGCGCAATCGCCTGCGGCGAAGATCGCAGGGTTTGTCGTGCGCATGTACTTCGACACCTTGATCCCGCGTCGGGAATACTCGACGCCCGCGGCTTCGAGGTTCAGATGGTCGATGTTCGGCACCCGACCGGTGGCATGCACGACCCGGTCGCAGATCACGGCTCTGACGCCTGACGATGTCTCGTAATCCACCTCGAACGTCTCGTCCGACCGTCGAATCTCCAGCACCTTCGCTTTGGTCTGCAGGTCGACGCCCAGTTCGTCGGTGGCCTCGGCCAACATCGCCACCAGATCTGGATCGAAGTTGCCCAGTGTGCGGTCCATCATCTCGATCACCGTCACCTCGGCGGCACCGGCGCGTTTCGAGATATGGGCGAATTCCATGGCGATGAAACCACCACCGACGAAGGCAATCCGCCGGGGCATGTCCGGCAACTCGAGGAAGTCGGTGCTGGTGATCAGATGCTCCTCGCCGGGGATATTCAACGTCATGGGCCGCGCACCGGTGGCGATATGGAAATGCCTGGCACGGTAGTCGGTGCCGTCGACCTTGACGGTATCAGGCCCGGTGAACCGTGCGCTGCCATGCAGGACCGTGATACCGACCTTCTCCAGTCCTTTTTCGATACGCGGCGGCATGGTGTCGGTGAAGGTGCGCTTGAAGGCGATCATGTCCTGCCATTGGACCGAGACATGCGCCTCGAGCCCCTTGCCCTGCATCGCCCGCGTCCATTCGACACCCTCGGTCACCGCGATTAGCATCTTCTTGGGGTCGCACCCCCTCAGCGCACAAGTACCGCCGAAGGGCAGGCAGTCGACGCTCGCCACCTTCCATCCCGCAGCCGCCGCCATCCGGGCAACGCCATTGCCACCAGTGCCGCCCCCAATCACCATCAGGTCGAATTGCTGAGACATGTCTGAATACTCCATTTCAAATATCGCGGCGCCGTTGCGCGGCCGTTTTCGGGATTGTCTGTGCTTCAGTTGCAGGATGCCTGTCCGGATTTCGCCATCTTCCGTCTAGGAACAAGACCCACGCCAAGCTCGCCGCAATGAGGGTTCCGATGAGAAGCACTGCGATGCCGACCTTGGACGAAAGCAATGTCGTGGCGCGCGAGGCGTAGTAGCCCACGGTATTGGCGATTTCGTCGGCCAGGGGAATGCTGCCAAGAAACAACCTGCCCCAGTAGAGCGCGATATAGAGGCCCGCCAGAAAGGTGAGGCCCCCGGCCAAGCGGCGCAGCAGTGTCGTTCGGCCCTGCACCAGCCGCGCGATCCCCGCCCCTGAAACGGTTCCAAGGACCGAGACCAGCGTCAGCACCGAAGCCGCGCCTGCCAGAAACGCGATGAGGCCAACCGGCGATACATCGTTCGCGACCAGAAACGACAGCCCGGCCACCGACATGAAGACCGGAAGTGTGCAGGATATGGAAGCGAGGCCATAGGAAACGCCAAAACCGAAGGCGCCGTATCGGGTGTTCACGCGGCGGCACGCCTCCACCACGCCGGAGCCCGGCAGACGCAAGTTCAAGACCCAGAGCGCCCCGATCAGTGCGAGGCCGAGGCCGAGCGTGACGCCGATCCAAGGTAAGGCAGACCCGAGCCAGTTGGCGCCGGTTGCAAGGATCGCGCCTGCGATGACAAAGATTGCCACGAAGCCGAGGCTGACTGCCGCACCCGCCAGAACCGAACGGACAAACCGCTCCACCACGGGCCGATCGGCATGGGCTGCCATTTCCCGCGCGAACCACGCCGGAAGCAGCGCGAAGCCGCAGGGGTTGACCGTTGCGACGGCACCGGCTGTGAAACTGTACAGGATCAGCGAATTCAATACTGATCCTCCCTGACGTCATCGTTCAGAAACGGCCGAAAGATCGCCGCTCCGAGCTGCACGCCTTCTTCCAGCGTGAGGTCGAATCCTCGGGTGGGGGCATGATTCTGAAGCCATGTCGCGAGGTGAGCAGGCGAACAGAACAGGCGCATAGTCTTGCACTGGCTGTCGGCGGCGCAGGTGCCGACCTCGGTCACGCCGGCCCAGACGCGGGCCGCGCGGCTTGACGCGGCCTCGATCGTCAGGCCGTCGGCTGCAACGGTGACGGATGTGGACACCTGACAGACCGGACACCGGCATGAAACCTCAGTCCTGCGACTTGTCATAGCCGCGACGCCGAGCGCGTCAATGGCACAGACCGCATGCATGCCGACCCCTTCCACCGAAACCCCGAAATCCGTTGCAACCGTGGAAAAAGGGTATGCCAGCGCGATGCCGCCGTCCCGAACATGCACCAGATCACGCTTGCCCAGATCCTCCAGAACGTCATCCGAAAACGCTGCGATGTCCGGTGGACGTCCATGGCTGAGAAACGCAGACAGTATTTGGTGGTGCGCCGACTGCGATGCGCGCAAGAGCCCGTTCCATCGTGACGCCAAACGAGCCTCGGTCAGAAGCGCCGAAAGCGCCTCGTTGACCCTGGCGCTGGTTACCAGCGACGGGTCGGGGACTCCGGCGGTTTGAGTCGTTGTCATGGCGCCTCCGCTGCTTCTTTCACGGCCCGACCTGTCGCGGCCGCTTCCCGTTCTTCGGTTCCGGCAGAGCCCTCGCGGTGCGCAAGTAGCTTTGGAAGCTCCGACAAAGATTGGGCACGAGCCGCTTCAATCAGCGATTGAGACGCGGAAAGGTCGAGGAATCCGGTTTCGTTCTCAAGACGCGGCACGATGCGGATGACATCGATGCCTTCGGCTTGGAGCGCTAGGTCCGCACGGTGTTTGCGCGCGAGCGCAATTTCGAAGGAGCGGCCGAGAATTCCAGTCAGACCCATCGGCGGACGGCGGCAGGGATTGGCACAGGCGCATTCGATTATCAATGCCCGGCAATGCCCCAGATCCGCGGCACGACCCAAGGGCGCGTTGTCGGCAATGCCCCCGTCAATGTGCAAGTGCCCGTTCAGTGTGATCGGCGGAAATATCCCCGGCAGACTCATCGACGCGAGCAGTGGTCCGATAATGTCGCCCTCGTCTTCCTAGTAGCAGGCCTTGCCGGTCGCGAGATCGGTCGTGACGATAACGAGCGGGATTTTCAGATCCTCGAATTTCCGAACAGGCAACGCGTGGTGCAGGAACCGTCGGAGTGCAGAGAGCGACAAGAGGCCGGGTTTTGTGCGCGGGTGAAGGAGCCATCTCCAATTCGGACGAAACAGACGCCAGAGACGCGCGGTGCACCACAAGGACGCGAGATTAGCTGGTGACATGCCGCCGGCCAGGAACGCGCCGTTCAAGGCTCCGATAGATGTGCCGAGGATGCGATCGTATCCGACGCCGAGGTCTTCCAGAGCCTGCGCGAAACCCACTTCGAGCGCGCCGTGACCGCCACCGCCGCAGAGAACCAGCGCATCTCCGCTGCAAGGCTCAGCCTGACCGATCTGCGCGTCGGCGACGGGCAACTACTCCGCCGGAACGCTGTTCCGCTCCCGCTTGGGTATCTCGCCTCGAAACTTGGCCGCCCCGGTGCTTCCGGATGCCCAGGTCTTCGCCCGGCGCCGGTGGTCGGACCAGCAGCCGACTCCGAACGCGGCCAGGATGACGCCGCCGGCCTGCACCCAACCGTTCCCGGCCAGCGCCGAGATGGCGCTGCCAAGGCTCACACCGCCAAGTGCAAGCAGCAAGACGCCGCAACAGACAGCCTTGAGAGCCAGAAGACCGGCGAGCCCCGTTTTTTCATTGCTCATGTGTGCCTCCTATCCTGCTATCCGCTGCGGACCGCCAGACCTCGACCGAGTCCTAAATTTGGTTCTGATCGCGCCGGCGCCCGAGGCATTCTTCATCTCCCCCTTATGCCCTCGCGCGCACCGCTGTTATCGAAGCGTCTAGCTGTACTTACCGTCGCGCTCGGTCAGGGCGATGATACCCCACGCGCCGACGCCAATGGCGGCGCCCAGCCATTTCCACCCTTCTCCTCCTAGCGGCAGGAGGCCGTAGCCATAGCCGAGGACCGGCAGCGTCATCAGCAGGAAGAACGGCCCGGTCCAGAAGCAATGGGCCCGGCTGCACCTCCGGGCATTCCAAAGACAGGCTGCGCCCATCCACAGCAGCCCCGCCACCCAGACCCATGTCTTGACCGGGTGCGGCACGCCAATCACGGCGACCATCGCGGCGATCGGCAGCCCCCAGGCGATCAGCGTGCCGGGTAGGGTGGCCAGGAAATCCTGCTTCTTGCCGTCCATGGCCTCACCCCGCGCAGCAACTCAGCTTTGCCACGTCCTTGTCGAACGTCTGTGCGGCGAGCTTCAGGCCCTCGACCGTGGTTAGGTAGGGGAAGATCGTCTCGCCAAGCGCCTTGGTGGTCATCCCCATTTTTAGGGCCATCGCAAGCGTCTGGATCGTGTCGGCCCCCTCCGGTGCCACGATTTGCCCGCCCAGCAGGCGGTCGGTCTTTGCGTCGGCGACCAGCTTGATCAGCCCGCGCGTATCCCGAGCCGCCAGCGCGCGAGGCACGTTGTCGAGCCCGATGACGCTGGTCTTGACCTCATTCCTGGCCTCAATCGCCTGCGCTTCGCTGAGGCCCACGCCCGCCACCTGCGGGTCGGTAAACACGACCCAGGGCATCGCGGTGTTGTCGTAGGCCATCGGCTGCAGCCCGAGCGCATTGTTGACCGCGATCTTGGCGCCGTAAGCGGCCATGTAGACGAACTGATCCCGGTCGGTCACGTCACCGGCGGCGTAGACGCCGGGCCGCGTCGTGCCCATGTCGGGGCCGACCCGGATCGCACCGCGCGGATTGGTCTCGATGGCGAGTTCCTTCAGTCCAAGGCCGTCGGAGTTGGAGACGCGCCCAGTGGTCGCCACAAGCCGCGCGGCGGTGAGGGCCTCGGGGTTGCCGTCGCGCTCGATGGTCAGCGCTACGCCGCCATCTCGGGCGGCGACCTCGCGATAGCTCAGGCCGGTTTCGATGCGGATGCCCTCGGCGCGCAGCGCCTCGGTCAGTGCCTCGGCAACCTCCGGCTCGGCCCCCGGCAACAGGCGCGAACGGGTGACGAGTGTGACATTCACCCCCAGCCGCGATGCCATTTGCGCCAGTTCGCAGCCGATGTAACCGCCGCCCAGCACGATGATGCTGTCGGGGCGTTCGGGCAGGGTCAGCAGAGAGGTGCTGTCTAGCACATCGACCGCGTCGATCCCCGGAATATCGGGCATGTGCGGGCGCGATCCGGTGGCGATGATGATGCGATCGGCCGTGAACGTGCGCCCTCCAACTTCGACGCCCCCCTCGACCAGTTGCGCGGGCCCTTCCTCGATATAGGTCAGGCCTTCGTATTCGGGCAGCAGGCTGATGTATTTCCTGTCGCGCATCTCATCCACCAGATCCGTGGTGCCGGCCACAAGCGCGGACCAGTCGACCGAGGGCGTGCAAGGCGCGATGCCTGGGAACCGGCCTGCGGCGGATGCGCCATGTACCGCCTCGGCGGCCCGGATCATCGCCTTGGACGGCACGCAGCCGACATTGACGCAGGTGCCGCCGATGGTGCCGTGGCCAACTAGAGCTACCCGCTTGCCCGCTTCAGCGGCGGTGATCGAGGCGGAAAACCCGGCCGAGCCCGCGCCGACGACGATCAGGTCGTAGGAGCCCTTGCGGTCGCCACCGCCGTCACAACAATCCTTCATGTCAGAATTCCTCTTGAGTCCGGGCTGCGTCGGGGCGCCGGGTTAGCAGGTATAGGATGGCACCAATCGCGATGAGCGGCGTCGCCATGATTGTCATGCCCCAGAAGAGGCTGACGATTGAACAACACCCCATCACCTGAGGTGCTATTGGAATGATACCTCCCATCTGAGTCATCATCTCTCTCCTTGCATTGCCGCCGGAGTGCTCGCGGTGCCTGGTTGCTGTCCTCGCGCGCGCCGTTCCCTGGCACGATGGGAAAACGATGCCTTGAAAGCTTCAATTCGTCTTGGCATCCGCCGGCCTTGTTGCCCGACGTTCGGCCTGTCGTAGCCACAGCGCATATCCTGCAACCGCCAGCGCCGCGGCGACCGAAATCCGCAATGCATAGCGAAACTCGAGCCAGAAGAGCAGCGCCGAGAGTGCCGCCACGGCGGCGATAATCAGGTTGCGCGGGCAAGGTCCCGGTTTCCCTGCCTGAAGCCAGAGCGCGTGCGCGACCACGCCAAGCGACGCGAAAAGCAGCGGAAACAGCGCGTAGTCAAGCCATCCCACCAGCGCCGACAGGCCGACCCCGGCGAACATCACCACAAGAAGCGGCGTGAAACAGCAGATTGCGGCGATGACGCTGCCAATCAGGCCGCGCCGAAGCAATTTCTTGTCGTTCATTCCAGTCTCTTAGGTTCGTGCCATTACGATTCCGGCACCGCGCCGAGCACGCGACCGGGGTAGCCGTATTCCATTGTCGCGTCGGCAATTGCCTCGGGGGTCGTCACGGCATCGTCATAGGACAGGATATACACCGCCATCTGGGCTGATGCGTCGTAGTCGGCCTCAAGGATCTCCACGCTGTCCACTGACTCAAGCGCCGTGGCCGCGATATAAGGGCAGGATGGGCAGGACAGCCCCGAAACCTCGATCCCTACCTGCTGCTCGGCGGCGTTTGCGGCGGACGCCGCCAGGAACGCCGCCAGTGCTATTGCCAATCTTTTCATGTGCGGGCCTCTCTCAGTAGGTCAGGATGTAAGGGGTTATGTAGGGAAAGATCATCGCAACCGCCGTGACCACGGCCGCCAGCCACAGCGACGCCTTCATAACAGTGCGGTTGACGGGTCGCGCGCAGGCGGCATCTTCACGGCATTCGCCGCGCTCGGATTGGCGAACCTTCCAGAAACCGTAGCCGATCAGGCCGGATGCGATCGCGAATGTGTACCATTTGTAGGCGTAGAGCGCCGTGAGTTGGGCGATCCAAACCCCGCCCACACCGAAGCTCACCAGCACCAGAGGCAGGATGCAGCACGATGTCATGGCAAGCGCGCCTATCAGCGCGCCGCTGGTCGAGGCCCAGGCTTTTCGGTCGGTCGCCTGCCTCTCTTCGAAGCCCGCCACTCGAGCTTCGGTTGTTGTTTCCGTCATGTTCGAATCATCCTTGCCTGGTTGATGAATCCAAATTACCCTCTGTAGTTGATACAGGCTCAATGGGTGAAAGCATGAAAAATGATCACAGAAAGGTGAGCGTTCTACGTCGTTCCGACCTGGCGCGTCTCACCGGGTGCAACCTGGAGACAATCCGCTATTACGAGAATATTGGCATCATGCCCGACCCGCCGCGGACCGCAAAGAACTACCGCGCGTATGACGACACGCATGTCGCGCGGCTAAGGTTCGTGATGAGGTCGCGGGATCTGGGATTCACGCTCGAGGAAATCCGCGACCTTCTCGGTCTGGTAGACGGCAGGGCGGGGACATGCGCCGATGTGCAGGCGATGGCCACCCGCCACATCGAGTCCGTACGCGCCAAGATCGTCGACTTGAAGCGTATCGAGACCGTACTGACCGAAACAGTCTCACAATGCACGGGCGATGATGTGCCAGAGTGTGCGGTGATCGACGCGCTTGCAGAAGTCGCGTGAAACGGCATCACTGCAAAATCTCGGCGCCCATCAGCCAGACGGCCAAGGGAACAGGCGCGGTTGCCAGAGTCAGTGTCAGAAGAATTGCCGGGTATGAATACAATCGGCTTAGACCGGCCACGAGTAAAATGCCGCCGCCGCCGCCGATCAGGCTGTTGCCAGGGATGTTGATGAGCAGCGCCAGCAGGATGTAACGGTGCCCGATGATCCAGCGTCCCACCCATCTCGGCACCGCATTCTGCAAGGTTTGTAATCGGGCGGGGCGATCGAGATCCTTCATTGCGTCAACAAAGGCGCAGGCACGCGGAAGACCCATGCGCCGTAAAAATGCGCAGGGAAGCGTTGTCGCGAAAGCCGAACCCAACCCATAAGAGATACTCAAACTCGCCACAGTGGCGGCGTGAACGAAAGGTGCGGCCGCCGCGCCCTGCATGATGAGCAGAGAGAGACCGATCTCGACTCCCGGTACGAAGGGAACCGCCAGCAGCACAGCGTAGACAGCAAGTGCGCCAAGGGCGACCAGGGCGTCGCCTGACATTCCCGTGCTAAGACGTGCCTCGGCGAGGTCAGCGAGGCCACGCGCGGCAATATAGTTGAACAGGACCACGCCTGCGATCAGCAGTATCCACCGCAGAAATATCCATCGCCGGGCAGTAGGCGACCGCCCCGAATAAACGTTGTGACCGGGCGTCCTGTTGTCAACAGTGCCGTTGTCGCTGGGAGGGGACATACTCACCCCCTACGGCCCATGCGGTGCCATGTTCGGCAGTTCAGCTCCGGTGGCGAGGTATCGACCGAACCAATCCCGGATCATTGACTGAACTTCCAGTTCGTACTCACTCAGACCGTGATCTCCGCCCTCCAGCATGACCAGACGAAAAGGAATTTGTTCGCCAAGTAGCAGTTCAGCGATCTTTAGCGAGTCAGTCGGGGAAACACGCCAATCGGCGGTTCCATGCACTATGAGGATAGGTGTCGATCTTGGGAATCGTGCCACGAGATTGACCGCCGAGCGCGATTCGAGGGCCGCCTGTAGTTCGCCGCCATTGTGGCTAAAGGCTTGCGAGTAGACTTGCATCATTTCCGGCCGGGTGTTCAGCCCGGCGGCAAGATCGGTCGGCCCGGCGAGCACCACGGCCGCACGGATGCGATTGGTCCGGGTCAAGGCAAGGTAGGTCATCATGCCGCCGCGGCTATGGCCTATCATGCCAATTCGTGATCCGTCCACCGACGCCATATCCGGCAAAACCTCGAGCAGCGACAAGACATCCGCAACGTCTTCACCGCCAAACTCGTCGTGTCCCGCAGCGCCCGCGGTGCCGCGGTATTGGCTCGCGGTGATGACGTAGCCTTCAGCCGCCAGGTCAGCCAATTGGAAAAAAGTAAGGTCCGGGGCAAGCATGCCAAAGTCACCGTAGCCACCTCTTGTAGATGATGGCCGGGTGAGGACCGGGTTGATGCGGCACAAACAGAAACCCGGAAACAGGGATTCCCCCACAGTCATAGGTGATTTCGTGGATGGTCACACGATCAAGCGCATCCCAGTTCAACAAGGGTAATCCCCTCAGGGTATCCTGCGCGACAGCCACCGAAACCAGGCGATCGCTCAGAATCCCGCCGCCGGACAATAGCTCTGACCCGCGCTCGGCGCTGGCAGTGGAAGTCGCCATCAACAGGATTCCGACCAAAAGGGCCGAAACTTTCGTAACTTGTGCGACGTGATGGCGTGAGGCCGAATATCAAGACCAGCTGTTCTGCAGATGACTATCAATTTTTGATCCTGAACATGCCATTTGCACGAGCGTACGCTCTGTAACCGATACAGAGTCAAGCGCAAAATCATAGGCGGCTCGAAATAATTTCCGCGAGCTGGTTTGGGTCAGATCACTTTGCCGATGACAGGGTGATTCCGCTTGTTGCGGCTCTCATGAGTACTGTGAAGCGGCCATAAAATAACGTTGGATACTGCGAGGGCCACCACCTACGATTACCTCGTTAATCGGCGAACGCAAATTGGTGCCTTGATCTAGGGAGGAGGGGATATCATCGACGCCCGAAAACTCTCGAACACTACAAATTGAATCCGCTCTCGAACAGGTCCACCTTGATAACCGGCAAAACAAAGCATAGCCATTATGGTATGACTTTTTTGACTCGTCTGATTCTTGCCGCCGTCCTTGCCGCTTTCGCGGCAAGTTCGTTTGCGCACACGGCGGGCTCTGGTGCCATGGCAGCTGACATGATTGCCTCTGGTGCCACTATCACGGTTATGCCCGATTGTGACGCATGCGGCGATGCCGATGTGGACGGAACAGGCTTCGCGTGCGATTTCGTCTGCAACGCGGGCAATCTCACTGCAGCGCTTGCACCACAACTGCAGGACGTGTTTCAGGCTGGTTTTCATTTGCCTACGACGTCGGTGACGCACGACTTTCGCGGCCTCACCAGCCCTCCGGCCAAACAACCACCTCGAATCGATCTCTGATCTGACACACGGCGCTTAACCGCGTTTGGTGTGTCTCCACCTGTCGATCAAGCCCTTTGGCTTGGTCACGGGGATCTATTGAACCGTTTCCGTAGCGCAGCTTCGGTGGTTCTTCACAAGATCAGAGAGCGTTCATCCATGTCCTCCAAGTTCAAACCGGCTTTCACACGGCGTTCCTTTCTCGCCTCTTCACTGGCAGGCGGCGCGGCCACGGCGATTGGCACGCCTGGGCTGGCCGCGCCGCAAATTCGCAGATTTTCGCTGCGCGCAGCGCCGGGCCTCGCGCGCCTGACCCCGGTTCCCCGTTCCGAAACGCCCGCCTGGGGCTACAATGGCCTGGTTCCTGGCCCGGAATTGCGGGTGCGGCAGGGTGAGCGGCTGCGCATCGAAGTCACTAACGGGCTGAACGAAGGGACGACGGTTCACTGGCACGGGCTGCGCCTGCCCAATGCGATGGACGGGGTCGCGTATCTGACGCAGGAGCCGATCGCCCCCGGCGAAACATTCACTTACGAGTTCGATGCGGTCGATGCCGGAACCTTCTGGTATCATCCGCACCAGCGCAGTTTTGAGCAAGTCGGGCGCGGGCTTTACGGACCGCTGATCATCGACGAACCGGACCCGCCGCAGGTCGACCGCGATGTGACCTGGGTGCTCGATGACTGGCGACTGACGCAGGATGGCACGATCGCGGACGATTTCGCTGGGCCGATGGACATGAGCCATGCGGGGCGGTTGGGAAACACGGTGACGATAAACGGGCGGTTGTCCGAGGATTTCGCGGTGCAGCAAGGCGAACGCATCCGGCTGCGGCTGATCAATGTCGCCAACGCACGCTTTTTTGCGCTCGACTTCGGCACCCTCGACGTGCGCGTCATCGCGCTCGACGGCCAGCCGGTTGCCCCTCACTCGCCGCCGGACGGTATCGTGGTTCTGGGGTCGGCGATGCGCGCGGATGTGATGCTCGATTGCCCTGCCGCGCCCGGAACGCGGGTACAGGTGGTCGACCGGGCCTATCGTGACAACGACTTTCGTTTGCTGGATGTCGTCTATGGCAACACGCCCCTGCGCGACGGGCCGCCAGACTGGGACATTGCCCTGCCGGACAATCCGCTCTCCGAGCCTGAAATTGCCTCGGCCCGCCGTCACGAGATCTTGTTCACCGGCGGCATGATGGGCGCGATGGTTGAGCGTGACATGGGCATTGATCAGAGGCGCGGGATGATGGGCGGCATGATGAGCGGGATGGCCGGCGGCGGCATGTGGTTCGTCAATGGCGTGGCGGCCGAAGGACCGATGCTCGAACCCTTCCTGACGCTGGAACGCGGTGCAAGCCACGTGCTTCAGATGACCAACGCGACAGCATTCAGCCACCCGATCCACCTGCACGGCCATTCGTTCCGCGTCATCAGCCGCGAAGGGAAACCGACCGAGTATCGCGAGTGGCAGGACACCGTGCTGATCTCGCCCCGCGAGCGCGTCGAGATTGCCCTGGTCGCCGACAATCCGGGCGACTGGATGTTCCATTGCCACATCCTCGAGCACCAGGCGGCCGGGATGATGGGTGTGATCCGTGTTGCCTGAGCAGAGGAGAATGCAAGTTGAAAATGATTGAAACAAGAATTTGGCCAACGCGGCGAAGGGTTCTCATGTCGGCGCTCGGTCTCGGCGTGGCGGGGATGGTGCCGCGGTTCGCGCTGGCCACCAGCGATGGCACGGCGGGCGTGCTCGCATTTGACGGCGATTCCATCGTGGTAGCAGGCCGAACGCTTAGGGTCAGCCGTGATGGCGGCGCAGGCTGGACCGAACAGGAACCCCCCGGGCAGGTGCTGGCGCTGGCCACCCATCGCGACCGGCCCGGACGCTTTGTTGCTGGGTTGGCCGAGGGCGGCGTCGGGAAGTCCGGGGATGGCGGCGCCACATGGCACATCGGCAGTGCCGGACTGCCCACAGGCGAGGTCAATGCCATTGCGATCGGTTCGCGAGAACCCGATCTGATTTACGCGGCGATCCGTGGCGACGGTCTCTATAAAAGCGAGGATGCAGGCGAAAGCTGGGCGCTCGCCATGGATCGCCCCTGGTTGGACGAGGCAGAGCGTGATCCGCTCACCCTCGTGTCCGTCGATCTTGAGACCGGCATGGGTGGCATCTGGATATATGCCGGCACCGAGAGGGGCCTTACGCGCGTGCCCGATTGCTTCTGTCGCTGGCAGGATGTGCAACCCGGAAACGCGATGGATGCGCTTGTGGCCGGCGACGCGCCACCCCCCGCGAATCCGCTGCCCAAAGGCGAACCGGTGATGTCGCTGGCAAGCAGCCCCTCGGTACCGGAACGGCTTTATGCCGCGCTAGCGTCGGGCATCTGGACGTCGGCTGATGGCGGTTTGGTCTGGAAGCAGGTGGCGGAAGGGACCGTCTCGGCCATCGCCGTTCATCCCGAAGACGAGACTTATGTCGCCGCCCTCATGGGCGGTGCCCTGAAACTCAGCCGCGACAGCGGTGCAACTTGGACCGAAACTGCGGCCACTTAAAGGAAAGAAAAATGCAAAGAAGAACAGTACTCGGACTTATTGGAGGCGGCGTCGTTGGAACGGGGGCTTTGACCACGTTGGCGTTTGCGCAGAATTCAACTGAGGTGACACCGGAACTGATCGACACCACGAAACAGGTCACGATGTGGCGCGATCCGAGCTGCGGCTGTTGCGATGCATACGCGGACTACCTCGAAGCGAATGGTTATCAAGTGAAGCGCGTCGATGATCGCAATTTCGACAAGACATCGGTCTCGGTCGGTGTTCCCGAACAGGGTCTCGGATGTCACCTGGCCAAGATCGAAAAATACTTTGTCAGCGGGCTGGTGCCGGTGGACATTCTTGAGCGGCTGGTGACCGAGCAGCCGGATATCGCGGGTATCACCCTGCCGGGCATGCCGCGCAACGCACCCGGCATGGCGCGCGAAAAGTACGGAACCCTCAAGACCTACGCATTCGGCGAGAGCGGCATCTCCGTTTATTCCGATGAATGAGTATATGGACATGATGAGTGGCCCGATGATGGGCACGATGATGTTCGGGGGCGGGTTGTTCCTGCTCCTCGTGCTCGCAGTTCTGGTCCTCAGCCTGGCCGCTCTGCTGAAGTACCTGGGGAGGCCGCGATGAAACCGAGATTTCTAATCCTGGCGGGCGCTACAGCGGCGGCTGTGGTCACCGTCGGTGCGATGGCCCAGCAGTCTGATTCAGACCAGATCGTCGAAAACCTGACGTTTCTTGGAGAAACCGTCACGGCAGATATGATCGTCAAAGGTCAGGGGATTTATGCGGAGAACTGCGCCTCCTGCCACGGTGCCAATCTGGAAGGCCAGCCGGACTGGCAAAGGCGGCTGGCGAACGGACGGATGCCGGCGCCGCCACACGATGAGACGGGACACACATGGCATCATTCAGATCGCAACCTATTTATCGTAACAAAACGCGGCATTGGTTCGATCATCCCCGGCTACGAGAGTGACATGCCGGTATTCGAAGAGATTCTGTCGGATGACGAAATTGCGGCTGTTTTGGCCTACATCAAGAGCACTTGGCCTGAGCGGCAAAGCGAATTCCAGGCGGAAGTCTCTGCAAACGACAAAGGTGGGCTATGACCACCGAGGTGGACCAAAAACCGCGAAAGCGCCCGATACTAACATTGTTACCTGTGGCGGTCTTTGCTGCCATCGGCGCAGCATTCTATTGGGGCCTTTTCAACAACGATAACAGCCTGCCATCTCCTCTGATTGGCAAGGCCATCCCCGAATTTGAACTGCCGCCTATTGATGGACGGTCAGACGGGTTGAGTTCAGTTGATATCAGGGGGCGAATCGCGATCGTCAATGTCTGGGCATCCTGGTGCGTGCCCTGCCGGGTCGAAATGCCCTTGCTGAACGAACTGGCGGCCCGTGATTTTGTGGCGATCTTCGGGATCAACTACAAGGATGATGCTGACGAGGCATTGGCTTTCCTGGCCGAACTTGGCGATCCCTACACGCGCATTGGGGCGGATCGCAACGGACGGGTATCGATAGACTGGGGCGTCTATGGTTTGCCCGAGACCTTTGTAATCGATGCCGAGGGCCAGATCGCCTACAAGCACATCGGCGCATTCAACCGGCGGTCTTTAGAGGAAGATATCCTTCCCGTGGTGCGACGCCTTCAAACGGGAGGTGGGTCATGAGACGGCGAGACCTGATCGCAGGCGCTATCGCCCTTGGCGCGGTTGGCCCTGCATTTGCCCGCCCGCGTATGCCGCTGCACGATGAACCACGCGAGATGCTGTCGCCGCCCTTCGTTGATGGCGCGGGGCGCGACATGACGCTTGCGGATTTTCGGGGGAAGGTCGTGCTGCTAAACATCTGGGCCACCTGGTGTGTGCCCTGCCGCGAGGAAATGCCGACTCTCGACCGATTGCAGGGTCAGCTTGGCGGCGGCGATTTCCACGTTCTGCCGCTGTCGATCGATCGGGCTGGTCTGAAAGTTGTCCGCCGATTTTATGAGGAAATCGGCCTTCGCCATCTTGGAATGTACCTTTCTGACAGCACGAGGGCGATGTTCGCCCTCGGCATAATCGGTCTGCCTACCACGATCCTGATCGACCGCTCGGGACGCGAGCGCGGCCGACTGGTTGGGCCAGCCGAATGGGACAGCCCCGACATCATGGCGCAAATTCAATCAATCATCAATGAACAGGAGAAGTGATCTATGTCTGACACCAAAATGTTCGGTGACCCAAGCCGTCTTTCGCTTCAAGGGCTGATGTCCAACCGCCGCTTTTTGATCCTCGCGCTAATGGCAGTAGTGGGCGCTGGTTTCTACCTGAACTGGGGTTGGCTGGCGGCCTTGGGGGCCGCGCCCATCATACTCGCTCTCGCACCCTGCGCTGTCATGTGCGGCTTGGGGTTGTGTATGAAGGGCGGTTCGAAATCTTGCTCAAGCAAAACCAACCCGACCGAATAGTCGGGAATTCAAAGAGACTGAACACCTCATCAAAAAGGATAATACGATGAAACCTATCAAAAAAATTGCACTCACATCGACTGTCATGGCGGCCTTTCTATCGACCGCAGCTTTTGCTCAGGAAGCAACTGGCACAAACGATCCGATGCAGGGCCAAAACGGCATGTCCGGGCAGATGATGCAGGGCAATATGTCGGGGATGCCAGGCATGGAAGGGATGATGCCCATGATGAATATGATGATGCAGATGGGGCCGATGATGAAGGCCTGCACGGAAATGATGCAGGCGGTGTCGGACTATTCCGAAACCGGCAAACCTGAAACGAACGAAGGCTGATTGCGGTCTGCCGGACCCGACCCAGGTCCGGCAGGGATTCTGTTGCAAAGGACAGGTACATGAAGTTCACAATACCCTCTCGCGCGCTCGCTCAACCCTCGAAGTATCGACATCCCGACTTTCCTGATCAGAGAAGCAATGGTTCCCGGACTAACGTCCAGTTTTGGTTTACAGGCTCTGTTTTCGGAGGCAAAGAATGTCGAATGATCTGAATGAGTTGCGTTCATCCAGAACGCGCGTTTTTCGTGCGGCGCTGTGGGGCGCAGTTCTCGTGGCGCTCGCGGGTTATGCTATCTTGGTTTCGGTAGAGTGGTATTCGGGAAAAGGCACGGGTGAAGCAAGCTATTCCGGCGAAGCCGATGTTCGTTCAGAGTTTTCACTTATCAATCATACCGGCAGAGATGTAACCGAGGCGGATTTCTCAGACCGCTGGCAACTGGTCTTTTTCGGCTTCACCCATTGCCCGGACATATGCCCCACCACATTGGCCTATATGGCAAGCGCTCTCGATATTCTGGGTGAACGCGCCGACCAAGTTGCGCCGCTCTTCATCACCGTCGATCCGGCCAGGGATACAGTGCATGTCATGGCCGAGTATGTGTCCGCCTTCCATCCGCGGTTGATCGGGCTGACCGGGTCAGAGGCGCAAGTGGCCGAAGCGGCGGCCAGTTTCCGCACCTGGTATGAACGGGCGGAAGACAAGTCCGCCCCGGACGGATACTTAATGGCCCATGCTGGTTACATTTATCTCATGGGTCCTGACGGTCGTTTTGAAGCCGTGTTTCAGGAAAGGGGCCAACCGCCGGAAGAACTCGCCGAGGAAATCGCCATGCGTATCGAAAAGGGAAACTGACGGAAATGAAATTGGTTGCGTCAATCGCGATAGCCACGGCGATGCCTGTCGCGGCCCATGCCGATGTAGCGGTCAGCGATGCCTGGGCCCGCGCCAGCATCCTGGCCTCACGTCCTGGCGTGGCATACCTCACGTGACCAGCGACCAGATCGATCGACTGATTGCGATCACGACACCCGCAGCAGCGCGTGCGATGATCCATGTGGTGGAGGCGGACAGTGCAGGTATCATTCGGATGACGCCGCTGGATGCGTTGGATCTGCCGCCCAACACACCCGTCGTGATGGCCCCGGGCGACATGCATGTGATGCTTGTGGATCTTCCCAAAAAGTTGGAGGAGGGAACCACTTTTCCCCTGACATTGGCCTTTGAAATGGCGGGTGAAGTAACGATCGAGGTTCGGGTACTTGGCCCGGGTTCGAGCGGACCGGACGGAGAATGACCATGAAAGCCATAGTTATTCTTGCTTCGCTCATTCTTGCCGTGCCAGCCAACGCACACAATCCGGGCGAGAGCTTGGACGAATTCATAGGGCAGAGGGAACCGGCATTCGAGACGACAGGACTTGACGGCATCCCACCTCTCGACCTTGTCGATGTCGCTGGAAACAAGGTCGACCTCAATAATCTGAACGAACAGGTCGTCGTGCTGAGCTTCGTCCCGGAGGGTTGCGGCACAATCTGTGATGAACAACAGGCGCTTCTGTCAAAAGTCGGGGACGCGGTGAACATCACCCCGATGCGCGATATGGTGACGTTCGTCGTCGTCACGGACGCAGCCACGCGCGCGATGGAATCTTCGCCGAATCTCATCGTCGCCACTTCGGAAGGTGATGTGGCCGCCTCAGCGGAACGTTATGCCACTCTCTCCTCCAGGACCGCCGAAGGCCCTCTGGTTCACGTGATCGACCGCGACGGACTGCATGCGGGAATCTTCCACGGATCTAAGTTTGTCCACGTCAACATGGTCCTCTACATCAACGGGCTGACCAACGCGCGCCGACATTAACCAAGGTTTCAAACATGAGCTTATTAGAATGATGGATGCAGTTCTCGGAGTGGCCGCGCGTGCCGATTGGCTCACCGCTGTTCGACGCTACATCCTTTACTCGGCAATCGGACATCTCGTCTGGGAGGTAAGCCACACTCCTCTATACACGATCTGGGTCGAGGGGACGTGGGGTGAGATCGCCTTCGCAATTGTCCATTGTACGGGTGGTGACCTTCTGATCGCCATGAGCGGTCTACTTCTGTCGCTGTTTCTCGTGGGCAGTTCTGGTTGGCCGGGTGAGCGGGCTGGCCGTGTCCTTATCGTCGTGCTGGGTTTCGGCGTCGCCTACACGATATTCAGCGAGTGGTTGAACATCGTGATACGCGCGGCCTGGGCATATCGCGACCTCATGCCAGTGGTACCGTTGCTCGACACTGGTTTGACTCCGCTTTTGCAATGGATTGTCGTTCCGACGCTTGCGTATTTTGCCGCACTTAAAATGCCCGTGCGGTCCTTCTTTGGAAGGGACCCGAACTGATGGTGGATATTTCGCTACTCGGATTGATTGCAGCTCTGCTGGCCGGGGCCATCTCCTTTGTTTCCCCCTGCGTCCTGCCTTTGGTTCCAGGCTATGTCTCGTATATTGCGGGTCGAACTGTCGCAGGCAGTGCAGCGCCGCCCCGCTCGCGGGCGGTCTGGCTGAGCCTTTGTTTCGTACTTGGATTTTCGACGATATTTATGATTTTGGGTGCGTCCGCCACCGCTTTGGGTCAGGGGCTACTTCGCTGGCGCTACGAGCTCAATCTCGTTGGAGGTGGCATTATCATCCTGTTCGGGCTGTTCATGATCGGGGCCGCGCGGCTGTCCGTGATGGAGCGAGACATGCGTCTTAACTTGGACCTGCCGGGCGGACAGCCGGTGGCGTCTTATGTTCTTGGACTTGCGTTCGGTTTCGGATGGACGCCGTGCATCGGGCCGATCCTCGGTGCCATTCTAACTGCCAGTGCCGCGACCGCCACGATGGGTGAAGGTGTTGCGCTTCTTGCCGTTTATTCGGCTGGCCTGGGGATTCCGTTTCTGGTGGTGGCCGGTTTCACCGACCACCTCGCCGGCAAATTACGCGGCGTTGGTCGTGTGGGGCGCCGGCTGCATCAGGGGGCAGGCGTCATCATGATCATTATGGGGCTCGCGATGATGACCGGTCGACTCAGCACGTTTGCCTATTGGATGCTGGGCACGTTTCCCTTTCTGGCATCCATCGGATGAACCTGCCCGTTCTCGATGACGCGAATCCGGGTGATACCGGCTGAAGCACGTAACATTCGCGCACTGTTCCGGACTTGCAGCCCGTGGCGATGCGCTGCAGTTGTGACTCGAACCGTCGTGACTGTCTAATGCGCTGGCGCACCTCGACAAGCTGTTCGCCAGCGATGCGATCGGCGTCGGTGTCGAGTTTCCCCGGTTTCGTGGACAGTAAAGCGCTGGAATACTCCAGCCTTTGAGGGCCTCGGCTTTTGTGCGGAACTTGCGGCGGTCGAGCAGTTCACATTCGAGGGTAGCGAAGAAGCTCCCGCACATCGCGTTGTCGTAGGCATAACCGACCGATCCCGTCGATGGTCGCACGCCACAGGTTCCTCGTTCTCGGCATCTGAACACCTTCCATTAGAAGTCAAAATGTGTCCATCAAACCGGGAAAACTCCAACTCCAGGCGGAGACCTCGGGCTCCGGTCGGCTTGCCAATTAGAGCTGTCCCCTGCGAAGCGGCGTCCCCAAACAGATGCCTTCATACCAAGGGTTAGATTCCGGTAGAGGGCAGGATCGTATCATAAGGTATTCAGCCCTCTACCGGAATCAACCCCATTCAGATCCGCTCAGACGGAATAGCCATTGATCCTTAAAAACGCCCTTGAAGCTCTAGTTGCTGTAGCTCCTATCTTGCTTCGAGATGGATGATTCGCAGCCGGAGAGACCGATGCCGCATGACGGAAGCAAACCCGATCAAGCTCAGGATCACAAACATGAACTCACGCAGACCGGTGGCGAGGGGGCCGGTGGCGCCTGCTGCGGCTCGGACGAGGGCGCGATGTGCGGCGATATCGGGCCCATAGGCGATGTGGACGCCAAGGGACGCAGTTTCCGCGTGAACGGGCTCGACTGCGCCGAGGAGGTGGCGATCCTGAACCGGGTTCTGGGGCCGGAGGTCGGCGGCGAGGAACATCTGGCGTTTGACGTCATCAACGGGCGGATGACGGTGCTCGACACGGCCAAACCGCTGAGTGACGACAAGATCATCAAGCTGATCGGCTCAACGGGCATGAACGCCAGCCTCTGGGATGCCGAAGGCGCCGCCGAGGCCCAGGCCGCGCATCTGAAGCGGCAGAAATTCTTCACTGTGCTCTCGGGCGGCTTCTGGGCGGCTGGCTTCGGCTATCATATCGTGGAATCCGGGTTCCAGGGGGCGATCGGACTGTTCGCCGGCCATGGTGAGGCGGCGATGCCGCTGGCCGAGAGCCTTCTGTTTCTGGCCGCCATCGTCTTCGGCGCCTGGCTGGTGGCACCCAAGGCGGTTTCGTCCGCACGCAGGCTGTCGCCCGACATGAACCTGCTGATGGTCGTCGCGGTCACCGGCGCGATCTTTCTCGGCGAGTATTTCGAGGCGGCGACGGTGGCCTTCTTCTTCTCGCTCTCGCTCTATCTGGAAAGCTGGAGCGTAGGGCGGGCGCGCAATGCCGTGGCGGCCCTTCTCGATCTGGCGCCGCCCACGGCGCGAGTGATCCGCGACGACGGGTCCGAGGCGGACGTGCTGGCCGCGCAGGTTGCGGTGGGTGACCGGTTCGTGGTGCGCGGCGGCGACCGCATCCCGCTCGACGGCGAGGTGGTCGACGGGATCGGCGGCGTCAACCAGGCGCCGATCACTGGCGAGAGCGCGCTGGTGACGAAGGAACCAGGCGACGAGGTCTATGCCGGCACGATCAACGGCGACGGCACGCTGACGGTGCGGGCAACGAAACCGGCCTCGGACACCGTGCTGTCGCGCATCATCCGTATGGTCAGCGAGGCGCATTCGCGCCGCGCCAACGTGGAACAATGGGTGGCAAAGTTCGCCCGTATCTACACGCCCATCGTGATGGTGCTGGCGATTGCCATCGCGGTGCTTCCGCCGCTGGTGGCGGGCGGCGCCTGGGATTACTGGTTCTACAACGCGCTGGTGCTTCTGGTCATCGCCTGCCCCTGCGCGCTGGTCATCTCCACACCTGTCTCCATCGTCGCGGCGCTCGCCTCGTCGGCGCGCAACGGCGTGCTGATCAAGGGCGGCGCCTATGTCGAGGCCCCGGGGCGGATCACCGCGCTGGCGATGGACAAGACCGGCACCATTACCGAGGGCGAGCCCGAGGTCGCCTCGGTGCATCCGCTGGGCGGCACGACCGAGCGCGAATTGCTGGAAGCCGCGGCAGCGCTTGAGGCGCGGTCGTCGCACCCGCTGGCGCGCGCGATCCTGGCGCGCACCCAGGTCGTGGGTATCGGCGGCGAAGCGGCAGAGGACACCCGCACCGTGCCCGGCCGCGGCGTCGAGGGCACGTTCGGGGGCCGGGCGATCTGGCTGGGTTCGGACCGCTTCGCCGCCGAGAAGGGCATCGACGGCTCGCTGCCGGAAGAGTTGCGGGAGCGCATCGAGGGCGCGGGCAGCACGCTGGTCGCGGTGGGCGACAGTGAAAAGCTTCTGGGCGTGCTTGAGCTGCGCGACCGCATCCGCGCCGATTCCAAGGGCATCGTGGCGCGGCTGCACGCGCAGGGCGTCAAGACAATCGTCATGCTAACCGGTGACAACGAGCGCACCGCGCGCGCCGTTGCTGCCGAGGTCGGGATCGACGAGGTGCGGGCCGAACTTCTGCCCGAACAGAAGGTCGAGGCCATCGAGGAACTGGTGGAAAGCCATGACATGGTGGCGATGATCGGCGACGGGGTGAACGACGCCCCGGCCATGGCGCGGGCGCATTTCGGTATCGCCATGGGCGCCATCGGCTCGGACGCGGCAGTCGAGACCGCCGACATCGCGCTGATGACCGACGATATCGGCAAGGTGCCCTGGCTGATCGGCCATTCGCGCCGGACCATGTGGATCATCCGCCAGAACATCGGCATGTCGCTCGCCACCAAGGCGGTGTTCGTCGGGCTCACCGCCTTCGGCATGGCCTCGATGTGGGGCGCGATCGCCGCCGATGTCGGCGTGTCGCTGCTGGTGGTGATGAACGCGCTGCGCCTCCTGAACGGCAAGGCCGGAGGCGGCGCGAAGAAGGGTGGTAAAGGACTCGGCGAAGAGATGGCCGCCGGCGCACTTATGCATGGCCATTAGACAGTGGAAACGAGCGTCAGTGTTAACGGGAGCCGGACGGCGTACACTACCGCAGCATCCATTCTCCATCGGGGAAAAACGCATGGAAAGCGAATGCGAACATGACATCGTGCGGCACGTCCTTTCCGTCCTTGCGGACCCGGATCGTTCCGACATTCCGTCCGCGCCCGATCCGCGCCGTATCCAGCGCCGACGCTTGCCCGGACGCCCACGAGATGGTGAAGCCAGCCTCGGCAATCTCTCCCTCCGCCGCCAGCCGCGGTACTGGCCAGGCACGGTTGCCGACGCGAACCACGCGCGCCAGGGGTTGAATGCCGTGCGGCGGCATCTCGCCGTTGTAGAGAAACGGCCGGCTCGAACTGTCATAGCTGACGTAGGGGTTCCGTCCATATGTTCTGGGGAAGGCGGGCTGGGCCATGACGAGCCCCTCCGGGTTGCGCGTCTTGAATTCGGACCAGCTCTCCATCCAGCTTGGCAGGGGGGTTAAGTACGCCCCGGTATATTCGCCGACGATCCCTTCGCCCACCGCCTGCTGCCACCAGCTTTCGGTTTCGCGGTCGTACATGATCAGGTTCGACCCTCGCAGCTTGCCCGTAACGCCGAAGGTCAGAACCCGCCCGTTCACGCGCCGGTCAAACGTCGGAGCGGAGTTGCAAAGCGGGCAGTAGGTGACCGCATAAGGGACACCGCCGGCCTTGTCGTTTATGATCTCGTGCCAGGTCAGGTATCGGATCGGGTAGGCGCGCGGAGTTTCGCCTTCAATCTCGACGGTTACGACAGGCTCGCGGTTTTCGATTTTTGTTTCATTACCGGCGCGAATGAACTGCGGATCGCTGAGCGCGGGAATCCCGTCCCTGGGCGGCCCGCCCGAAAGGATTTCGGTCCAGCTTTCGACATTGGTCATCTCGAAGTTCGTTTTCGGCCATTCGTACTGCCAGAACTCCGGGTTCGCCGACGCCTGTGTCGCCATCAAAGCCACCGATAAGGTCGCGGCGGTCAATAGATTTGTGCGCATTCTCCATCCTCCCTGGGACAATCAACAATCTGCCAGAGCGCGGTTCACCGATATAGACCGGATCACGAGGTATTGAGAGATTGTTTGGGCCGGGAACGCGGATTGTCCTGCGAAGGGGGCGAGTCTTCCTGATCTCCGGTCCCTGCGCCGTCACGCGGCGGACAACGCAATTCAATCAGGAAACCCTGCGGCGGAGAAGCACATTGAGCGCCTCGATGGCGACCACCATCACCACCACCGCGATCGTGACGCTGGCGGCCTTGTCGTACTGGAAGGACCGCACGTAGGTCTGGATGTAAAAGCCGATGCCCCCCGCGCCGACGATCCCGAGGATAAGCGATTCGCGCAGGTTGAGCTCGAAGCGGAAAATCGTGTCGCGCGCCACCACCGGCGCCATCTGCGGCCAGATCGCGTATCTCAGGCGCACCAGCGGCCCCGCACCGGCGCTTTCCAGCGCCGCGATCGGGGGCCGAGCGACGCCGTCGATAGCCTCGGCATAGAACTTGGCCAGCATGCCCGTGGCGTGAAAGGCGACCGCAATGATGCCGGGCAGGGGGCCAAGCCCGACCGCGCCCACCATCAGCATGGCGACCAGGATCAGCGGCACCGCACGGATGATCGCCAGCAGGCTTCGAAGCGGCCGGTGGATCGCGGCCGGCGCCATGGTTTCCGAGGCGAGGACGCCAAGCGGCACCGACAGAAGCACCGAGCCGAGCGTACCGAGAATGGCGATGCGTAGTGTCTCGGCGCTGCCCTTCACGATCTCGGCGGTAACGGTCGGGTCGGGCGGGATCATCCGGCCGATGAAATCGGCGATCCGGGGGCCCGCTGACAGGACCCGGGCGATGTCGACTTCGGTGGTGATAAACGACCACAGCACAGCCGCCCCGATCAGCGCCCCGGCCAGAAAGCCCGAAAATCCACGGTCCGCCATCAGTGCACGACCTGAAGCCGCGCGGCGACCGTGGCGTCGTCGTCGCGGTAAAGCGCGGCCTCGTCGCCCTCGGTCAGGGCATCGGCCGGCAGGTCGAAAAGAACGCGCCCGTTGCGCATGCCGACGACGCGGTCGGCGAAGCGGCGCGCAAGTTCGGGCTGGTGCGAGGAAAAGACCGTGGTCGCGCCGCGCGACCGCCCGGCCTCGGTCAGAAGCCCTAGAATGTCGGCGGCCCGCGCCGGATCGAGGTTCGAGACCGGTTCGTCGGCAAGGATCAGCTTCGGTTCCTGCGCCAGACAGCGGGCGATCGCCACCCGCTGACGCTGGCCGCCGCTCAGCGTGTCGACCCGGCGGTCGGCCAGATCGGCGATGCCGCAATCCTCAAGCGCGCGGCGGACGATCGCGGCGTCATGTGCCGCCGGACTTCCGAAAAGCGCGCGCGCCGTGCCCATCCGCCCCAGCCGGCCGTTCAGGACGTTGCGTCGGACGCTCGACCTTTCGACCAGCGCGAATTCCTGAAAGATAAAGCCGGTGTCGGCGCGGTCGCGGCGCGGCGGCGCACGGTCCGGCGACAGCGCCGCGCCCAATACCGCGACCCGCCCGCGCCATCCCCTCAGCCGGCCGTCGAGCAGCGTCAGAAGCGTGGTCTTGCCGGCGCCCGAAGGGCCCAGCAGGGCAAGGGTTTCGCCGTCGCCGCCGGCAAGGTTCACCGACGCAAGCGCAGGGATGTCCGCGCTGGAATGGGCAAAGCTCAGATCGCCGATCTCGATCGCGCGGGTCATTTCAAGAGCCCGTGCGCGCGCGCCATCGCGCGGACCCCGTCATAGGCCGCGGTGTCGGCGGGCACGTAGCCGTCCGGCCCGTAAAGATAGCGTAGCAGCCCCCGGTTTTCGGGCGCGTTGAGACGCAGCATCGCCGCGACGAAACGGGCCGAAAGTTCGGGGTCGAGTCCCGGGCGCGCGATCACCACATGGCTCGGGATCGCCGGGCTTTCGGCGATCCAGGTCACCTCGGCCTGCTGTGCGGGCGTCAACAGCAGATCGGCGTATTGGCTGGCGCCGGCGGCATCGACCAGACCCGCCGCCATCGCCTGCATCGCCTGCTGATAGCCACCGGCAAAGTAGATCTGACCGAAGAAAGCGTCCGCCGCGCCCGGTCCGTCGATCAGCCCCGCGCGCTGAAACTCGGCCAGCGGATAGAGGTAGCCCGATTCCGAAATCGGATCGGCAAAGGCGATATCGCGGCCTTTGAGGTCCGCCAGCGCCCGGATCCCGCTGTCGCGGCGCACGAAGACGCGGCCCGTATAGTTTGCCGCGCCTCGGTAGACTTCCGACAAGAGCGGCACGGCACCGATCTCGGCCTCGGCCAGCACGAAGGGCAGCGCGCCCATGAAGGAAATGTCGGCGTCGCCGTTTCTCAGCGCCTCGACGGCGGCGGCGTGGTCGATGGTGACAAAACCCTCGACCGGGTGGCCGATCCGCTGCGACAGCCAGCCGGTGATGGCCGCTATGTCGCCCAGAAGCTTTTCGGGGTTTTCCTGCGGGATGAAGGCCAGCCGCAGCGGCGCGCCCTGGGCGAAGGCGGGCAGCGCCTGCCCAAGCGCCGCGGCCGCGGTCAGGGTCAGCGCCCCGCGTCGGGTGATCGGCCCTGTCATCAGAACGCCTCGGCCTCGATGGCCCCGGCCTGGGCCTTGAACGCCTGCCACTCCGCCTCGGCATCTGCCCAGTCGCCGCCGCGCACCGCCACGCCGACCGCCGCCAGCCGGTCGGCCAGCGCATAGACCTGCGGCCGCGCGGCAAGGTTCGCCATGGTGCTGGCGTCCAGCGCAAGGTCGCCCGCCACGGTATCGGTCAGAAGCAGGATGTGCTGTGCGTCGCGCCGCGGCAGCAGCGTGTCCAGCGTCGAGGCGAAGGTGGTCAGTTCCGCAAACGCCAGCCGGAAGGGCGTGTTTTCGGCGTCGAACGCCTCGTATGGGTCATCCGCCCCGCCGACGGCTTCCAGATAGGCGGTCAGGTCTGCCCGTTCATCGGCGCCAAGGCCAAGGCCTTTGGTGGCGTCGAACCAGTCGACCACGGCGGCCAGCGTCGGCAGCGACCCGTCGTGGAAATAGGGCGCGGTATAGGCCGCCCCCAAGAGCGTCGGCGTGTCGAAGGCCCCCGACCGCGCACCGTCGTAGCCCGGCGGGGCCGAACCGATATCATGCGCCAGCCGGTCGATGAAATTGGCCGAGGGCTGGTGGCAGGTCGCGCAGGACTGCCCGCCCAGGCCGGCGAAGGGGCGGTTGAAGATCGCCTCGCCCCGGCGCGCGGCGGCCGGGGCCGCATCGCTCAGGCGCCCATCCGCGGCCAGCATCGCATTCGGCAGGAAATCGAATTCCAGCATATAGGCCATCAGCGCATCCAGCATGAAGGGCGTCGGTTCGGCCCCCGCGAACTCTCCCACGATCACGTTGCGGGTAAATTCGCGCAGGCCCGCGACGCGCCCGTCGCGGCCGTAGGGCGCGGTGAAACGGATGCCGCGCAGGCTGGGCGTGTCGACCGGGTCGTCGCGCCGGTCGTTGGCGATCGGGTTGAAAAAGGGGCTGTCGACGTCCATGCCGCCCGCGGCGTGGCTGAGACCCGGCACGAACAGGCGGTTGTTGGCTTCGGACCGGTTGTGGCAGGTGGCGCAGGAAATCCCCAGATCGCGCGCCGGCGCGCCGAAGATCTGCGGGCTGTCGAACAGCATGTCGCCATAGGCCACCAGCGGCAGGTCGGCCTCATCTATGCCTTCTTCCTCGAACCGCAGCACCAGCCGCGGCAGCGGGTTCTGGGCAAAGATGTCGCTGCCGGGCGGCAGGCTGGGCGGGACCGTCACAGCGCGCCCCGAGACCGCAACGCTTTCGGGCACCGCACTCAGGCTCGCGCGCGGCGCGAATGCGGGACGAAGGTAGTTATCGGCCAGATAGTCCGCGATCACGGTTCGCGCGGCCTCTGCCGCCGCGGTGTCGGGTTCGCTCGCCCCCGCACCCAGCACGCCGGCACGGCCGAGGCTGTTGCCCAGTTCAAGCCATGCGCGGCCAAGCCTGCGGGCGGCCTCAGCGTCGGCGGCGGCAATGCCATCGGCGAAGGCGCGGTAAACCTCGCGGGCCGCGTTCATCGAACGTTGCGCGACGGCGGGGTCTTCGGCGGCAACGGCGCGGTCAAGCTCTTCGGTGATCCGCGCGGCGATCAGACGGGTCGCGGCGGCGAAGGTGGCCTGCCGGTCGCGCGCGCCGATCGCGGCGACAAGCGGGCGCGTGTCCAGCGTGCTGAGGGTTTCAAGCCGGTCCAGTGCGCCCGATGCAAAGGCCGAGCCCCGATAGGGCTTTTCCCACGCAAGGCGGATGTCGTCCCAGGGGACCGGGGCCAGATTGCCCAGAAACAGCGTCAGCCGGTAGGCCGCGGCCTCGGGCAGCCAGGGCGCCTCTTTGGTTGGTGTCGCGGGCGCGGGACCGGCCGCCACCGCCAGCCCGATGGCCGCCGCCAGCACCCTGCCAAAAAAACCTCGCCGAACCACGTTCGATATCCGATCAAAGTTAGACACGGCTAACATATCTACCCAAAGCAAATAAGTTGTCAATCCGTCGTTGCTGGGGCAGTCTCGCGAAATGACGAACCTTCGGTCAAAGTCCCGTGAAGTCTTCGCCCCCGGCGATCTTTCGCCCGAAACCCAGGCCGAGGGTTTCGCCCTGGTGCGGCAGGCCCACGAAAGCGAGATGGCCGAGGATTATGTCGAACTGATCGCCGAACTGATCGAGACCTTCGGCGAGGCACGCCCGGTCGATATTGCCGAACGTCTTGGGGTCAAGCCGCCGACGGTCACCAAGAACATATCCCGCCTCAAGGCGGCGGGCCTGGTGCGGCGGGAACGCTATCGGTCGATCTTTCTGACCGAGCACGGCCAGCAACTGGCGGATGCCTGCCGGCGTCGGCACCGGATCGTGGTGGCGTTTCTGAAAACCTTCGGGATTGACGACGACACCGCCGAGCGCGACGCCGAGGGGATCGAACACCACGTCAGCCGGGAAACGCTTAAAGCATTCGAACGCCATCTGATCGACAAGGGCTGACAAGAGCTTCAGTGCCGAGGTCGAATCTTCATGCGTCGGTCGAGGAGGGTGTGATGATCGCAGCCGTCATGACCACGGCGAAGCGAAGTTTCCAAAAGCGTAGCACTGCCAAGGCGGCGCGGCCCTGCGACCAACATGCCGGGCTTGAGGCGACGCTTCGATGTTTCAACTGCTGTGCTTGTGGCCACGCGCAACCCACGCTTGCTGCAGGAGAAGAAGCAATACGCCGCCGACCACCGCGACGTCCGAAAGATTGAACGCAGGCCAGTGCCAGTCACGGACGTAGAAATCCAGAAAATCCGTCACCGCGCCATAGCGCAGCCGGTCGGCCACGTTGCCGAGTGCGCCGCCGATCACCAGCCCGTAGGCCAATGCCTCGAGGTGGTCAGTCGCCCGCGCCATGAGCACCGCGAGCCAGACCACGATGGCGAGCGCGAGGGCCGCGAGCGCCCACCACGGCACGCCACCCAAGAGGCCGAAGGTCACGCCGTCGTTGCGCAGAAAGACCAGTTTGAAGCCCGGAAAGACCGGGACGCCGCCGGCGAGAGCTGCGCTGTTGGCGCTGACTACGGCCTTGGTGGCTTGGTCGGCGCCCAAGGCTGTGGCCATTCCGGCAAGGCCGGTGGTTCGGGTGAACATGATCTGCATCCTTCCAGGCGTTTTTGTCGCCCGCGTCTTGGTTAGTCCGACGGCGCCCTAGCTGCCGTAGCGGTGTTTTGCGGGCCGGTTGCGTCGGCCCCGAGGATCGGCACTTCGATCGTCAGATCGTCCCCGTCGTAGAATGTCAGGCGAAGCGACAGCGTCGTGCCCTCGACTAGCGACCTTTCGAGGTCGATCAGCATCACATGCGGACCGCCGGGTTCGAGCGTCGCCGACGCGCCCGGTTCCACCCGCAGTTCCGGTATTGCGCTCATGCGGGGCGCGCCGGTCGTGTCAGAACCGATCTTGTGCAGCGTCTCGATCGAGGCGACATCGGCGCGAACACCGATCAGATCGATCGTCCTTTCGCTCGTGTTGCGCAGAGTGAAATAGACCTCCGCCGCGCCGCCAAGCTCACCGGCCGCGCGGGTCCAGGCATTTTCGACAAGCAGATCGTCGCCAACCAACCGCTGCTGCACCAGGGCAGCTGTGGGAAACAGCAGTGCATGTAACGCCACAACAATGCCGGCCAGCCTTGCTTTCATCTTGGCACCTCGCGGATATCAGTTGACGCCAGCGCGCTGGCAGGCAGATCAGCGGCCACCCTGGCTCAAAATAGGATCTCCAGCAGGTAGAGGTTCAAGGCGAAATTCTTTTCCCGCACATTTTTTCTTGCCCTCCTGGCGCGCCCGACATCGAGCGCCGAGGAAAACCACCGCTGAGGGACGCTAACTGCTGGCTGCGCGTTGTATTGGGATGACGCAACGATATGATGCGCGGCAAAATCCGGAAGGAATTTCCATGATCGAATGGCTGTCGAGAACCTCAGGTCACGGACGAAAACGCACGCTTTGGATCGTGCTCACGCTGAATGTCGCGATCGCCACCGGGTTTTTTGTCACCGGAAGTATCGGCGATTCCAGCGCGTTGATCGCCAATGGGCTCGACAACACTTCCGACAGCCTGGTCTATGCTATCAGCCTTTTCGCCCTTTACCGTTCCGCTCGATGGAAACGCGTCGCCGCGAACCTATCGGGCGGACTGTTAATCCTGTTCGCGGTGGGAATTTTGGCGGATGCGGTGCGCCGCTACTATACCGGGTCGGAGCCGTTGGGGCCGATGATGATCTCGATGGCGCTGATCGCGGCGGTCGTGAACGGCGTCAGTATCTGGCTGCTGGCGCGACTGCGCGATCCGGATGTCAACATCCGCGCCGCCAACACTTTCAGCTTGAACGATTTCATCTCGAACGCGGGTATCCTCGTGGCCGGCGGCCTAGTCTGGTGGCTTGGCACCAACTGGCCCGATCTCGTGGTCGGTATCGCGGTGGCGGGCATCGCCGCATGGGGCGGGTTCGACATCTTGCGCGATGCGCGTGAAGAGTATCGTTGCGCTGCTTACGACGATGGGAAAAACCAGAGTACATAGTCAGTAGGTTCCCAATGACGGCAGAAGAAATCCAGCCAGCGCCAACTGAGGGTTTGGCGCCGGCATTTCAATTCAGAGAGACAACGAAAACCCCCGTTCCGATAATCAGGCCGAAGATGGTCAGGGCGCCGAGACCCAGCAGCAGGCCGAGCCGGTTACGCGCCGACACCTGCCCGCGGCCCACCTGATCCGGCCCGGCGGTCACCGGCGCCGGCCCCGCGATGCCATGCCCGCGGCGAAGGCGTTTCTCTTCGGTGAGATTCCAGCCGTAGACCACGATGACGATCGCGACGATCGCCATCATGCTCGCCGGCACCCAGAGAATGAAGCCGCCCGCGGCCTCGTCGGTCAACGGCGCAATACCGAAGAGCCGCCCCTCTATGTCATAGGCGGTGTAGAGGACGGTGGTCTTGAAGACCGTGATCGCGCCGAGAAGGATGTTCGACACGATGACCATAAAGAGCAGGGCGATGCGCAGGAAATGCGGCGGTGCGGTTGGCAGGTCGCGCCGGTCGAAGATCATCGCGAAGAACAGGAAGCCGGCGGCAAGCATCGTCAGGTGCATCGCCCAGTGGATCAACGGGGCGCGCAAGGCGGAGTTGTGGATTGCCGGAACCTGCCAGACATAGAGCGACAGCAGGAACAGAAGGAAGGCCGCGACTGGGCCGGTCAGACGGCGGTAGAGGCCCGAGACCGCGCCATTGGCCATGACTGGCGCGATGATGCTCCTGCGCAGCGCCTCCGGCAGGCCGGCGGTGAGCACACCCTGCGGGCGGGAGAGCACGACCAGCATCGGCCCGATCATGCGCAGCAGCAGATGCTGGATCTGATGCGCCAGGAACAGCCGCTCGCCCATCGGGTCGACGGGCGATTGCAGCGACAGAAAGAGCGCCAGCATGCCGCCCGCGAAGAGGGTGTGCCGGACAGCCGAGACCGGCTGCGCGACCGAGTGGCGGCGAACCGCGCCCCGGACATAGATCGTCAGGATCACCAGGATCGGGCCGCTGATTTCGGGCGTCAGGCTCCAGGACGACCATGCGGATGCCGCCGACAAGCCCTCGCCACCGTGGGCCAGCGCGGCAGCCGGCAAAAACACGGCCGCCGCAAGGATCAGCCGGTCAGGCAATCGGCGAATTGGGCGGGCTTTGGCGGGCAAAAGCGCTTTGGGTGGCATGTCGATCACCGGCCGCTAGAACGCGTAGATGATCGTGGCACCGGTGATCATCACGGTCGCGAACATGGCGGCCGAGACGAGCGCCAGCGTCCGGCCCATGCGCCGGTTGGGCTCCGTTACCTTGAGACGCAATTCATGCGCGGTTTCCGGGAATTCGAGCGCGGCTGCATTTGATCCGCTCCAGTTGTGTCGCGCATTCCAGCGCCGGACCTCGGCCGCGTTCCAGCCGTTGAAGACCAGGATGATTGCCGCGATTATGACGAAGGACGACGGCACCCAGATGGTGTAGCCGCCGGTGGTCTCGTCGGCCATCGGAGCGAAGTTCCAGAGCCGCCCGGAGACATCGTAGGCGGTGTACAGCACCTTCTCCTTCATCGTTGTGAGCGACCCGAGCAGGATGTTCGTCACGATGATCCCGACCAGCGCCAAAAGCCGCAGGCTTTGGGTGGCGGCCTCGGGCGCATCGCGGCGGTCAAACACGACCGCAAAGAAGTTGAGACCTGCCAGCACCATGCCGGCATGCGCCACCAGTACTAGCGGCGGCCTCGAAACGGCAGCGTTGTGCAGCGCCGGAACCTGCCAGAAGTAGAGCGCGGCGATGAGCAAGATGAAGCTGACATCGAGGCGGGTCAGGGCGCGAACTGCCACTCGCGTCGCGGGACGGTCACCGAACCGCGCTAGCCCGTGCCGCACCCCGCGCGGCAGCCCGGCCCGCAGGACCGGCCAGGGATGCGCGAGAACGATCAGCATCGGCCCGAGCAGCCGGATCGCCAGGTGTTGAACCTGATGCGCAAAGAAGAGCCTTTGCCCGGCGCCCGCCAGCGGGCCCTCGAAGGCGAGGGCCAGCATCAGCGTCCCGGCGGCAAACAGACCGTGCCGGATGGGGCCGGCGCGCTCGCCCACCAGCCGCGGTCGGCCCGTGCCGCGCAGGTAAAGCCAGGCCAGCCCGACAATCGCCACGAGCGCAACCGGAGAGAGAGCCGGTCCGAACGGGTCGAAGAGAATATCGCTCATGGTTCTTCCCGGACCGGGCAGAATGAACCTGCGGCAGACCGCAGACAACCACAATCCGGCGATCGCTGGTGCCCTCGATGGGCCGCCCCGCCTCCGGTGCCTGGCGTTTCGGCGGCACTGTCAACCATCATTGCGGAAGAGCAGCCTCAGTTGCCGGGATAGGAAGCGTAGACCTGCTGGCTCCGGTCGAGGTTCACGAAGACCACGTCGAAGGCCTCGCGTTCGTTGCCGTATTCCATACCGGGCGACCCGGTGGGCATCCCGGGCGTGGCGATCCCCAACCCGGCGGGGCGTTCTTCCAGCAACCGGATTATCTCCCGGGCCGGAACGTGGCCCTCGACTGTGTATCCCGCGACGGTGCCCGTGTGGCAGGCCCAGAGATCATCGGAGAAACCGGAGGCCTCCTTTGCGGCATAGAGTTCCTCGCCCGAGACGTTGCGTACGTTCAGCGTGAACCCGGCCTCCTGCATGGCCGCAACCCAGCCGCCGCAGCAACCACAAGACGCCTGCTTCAGCACCTCGATGACAGGCGCCTCCTGCGCCGCCGCCACGCTCGTCATCGCGAGCAGCAATCCGCCCGCCATCAGTGTTCTTTTCATGATCGTCTCCCGAAATCTCGGCTGAACCGGTCAGCCATGCTTTCCGGGCCTTTCTGCAACCTCAAGCAACTTTAGGTTCAAGCGCAGAAGCCCTCCTGCGCTGGAATGTCGCGCAATCTTTCGTGTCAGTTGCCCGGATAGGAGCTGAAAACCTCGGTCGCCCCGTCCCGGCCGATCAGAAAGACGTCGAACGCCTCGCGGCCGTCGCCGAAATCCATGCCGGGCGAGCCGATCGGCATTCCCGGCACCGCCAGACCGACGGCGTCGGGCCTTTCGTCAAGCAATTTCCGGATGTCCGCAGCGGGCACATGGCCCTCGATCACATACCCTTCCACCACGGCAGTGTGGCACGAGACCATTTTTGGCGGCACGCCCATGTCCAGTTTGTACCGGACCAGCAGCCCGGCGAACATATCGTCGCCCTCTGGCGCAAATCCGCTTTCTTCCATCCGCTCCATCCAGGCCAGACAACAGCCGCAGCCATTGGTTTTCTTCACATCCATCGGCGTGCCCTGAGCAAGTGACTGGCCGGCCGCCAACATGGTCAGAATTGCTGCGAGAATGGTCCTTGCGGTTGTCATGTCGCGTCTCCTTTGGTCGAAAGCGTGAACCGGGCACCCGTATCGGCTTCGGCGGCACCGGAAAACCGCCGGCGCGCCTCGGTCAACCGGCGCAGGGTGTCTGTCGCGGTGCGGTCATCGACCAGACCGGCGAGGCGCTCATCACCCATAGGATCCACCGGCTGCCCTTCCAGCCGGACTTCGTAATGCAGGTTCGGTCCGGTCGCGAGGCCCGACGAACCGACCGCTCCGATCCGGTCGCCGGCCTCCACGCGGTCGCCAATGTCAAGGCCCTCTGTGAAAGCTGACAGGTGCGTATACATGGTCGTCATAGACGGTCCATGCGCGATTTCCACGACGCGGCCGTAGCCGCTTCGATGCCCCACAAAAGACACCCGCCCCGGCGCCGTGGCAAATACCGCGGTGCCGCGCGGCGCCGCGAAATCCACGCCCTTGTGCATTCGGATGTCGCCATACACCGGATGTGTGCGGCGGCCGAAGACCGAGGTCAGCCGCGCGCCGACCACGGGCGGGGAGAAAGCTCTCAGCCGCTCGCCATTGCGGAACACCGTCGCAGAACCGCCCGCATCCAGATCGCGTACGAATTCGAACAGGGCATCTCCGAGGCCCAGTTCGGCATATTTCAGCTGCGGCGCGCCCACGCGGGACCCGTCTGGCAAACGCGCCTCGCGCCAGAGCAACCGGAGCGTCTCGCCGCCACGCAGATCGCGCCGGAAATCCACGGCGCCACCAAGCTCCGCCGCGAGATCGACCGCGAGGCTGGCCGGCGCCCCGGCCCGATCGAGAGAGGCGAATATCGAGCTGTCCACAGTGACCGTCGCGGTGAGCTCGAACGTTTCGAGGTCCGGGGCTACGGTCCGAACTACCGGCTCCTCTTCGAGCAGGACCAGCACCTGCTCGCCGCTGGGGACTGAAAGAACCACCTGATAGGGGCGGCCGTCCGGATAGCTTTGCACCGCCACTTCGTCGCCCGGGCGAAGGTTTGCCAGATCGTACTGGGTCTGCATTGCGCGGGTGAAGGCTTGCCGCTGGGCGGCTGGCAGGCCGGCGCGGCGCAACACGCCGTCAAGGGTGTCGCCCGGCCCTAGAACCGCCGTCCAGGGCGCCAGCAGCGGCGGCATGGGTGTGACAAGGGCCGTATCGGCGGCCGGCGGGGCAGGCAGGAACGCTGGTGTCGGAAGTTCAGGGGGTGGCTCGCTCGAAGCCAAATCCACCGGACTTTCGTCGCCGACCCGGAGCACCCGAAGCACCACCGCTGCGTCCGAATAATCCGGCCCCGGTGGCAGCACGCGGTCGGACGCCAGCCAAGCCGTGGACGCCCCGGCAAGAACGCCTCCGGCCAGCATCGCGGCGATCCAGCGCAACCTCATGTCTGCCCTCCATCATCCGTCTCCAGGGCGCGGCGAAGTTTCGGTACGGCGAATTCCCTCGGTTCGTGATAGTCGATCGTTGAAACGAAGCGTCCGCCGGCATCGAACACGAATACGCTGGCGGTGTGGTTCATCGTGTAGCCGCCCTCGACCGGCACCTTTTCGTAGATCACTCGAAAACCCTCTGCCGCCCTGGAAATCTCGTCCGGCGATCCGGTCCAGCCACGGAGCGCCGGGTGGAAATAACCGACGTATTCTTTCATCGCCGAGACTGTATCGCGTTCGGGGTCAACGGTGATGAAAACCACATTCATGCGTTCGGCATCCGCGCTGAGCTCGTCCAGCCAGCCGGAGATGTCCGCAAGTGTCGTCGGGCAGACGTCCGGGCAGAAGGTAAAGCCGAAGAACACCATGGTCGCGCGACCGATGAGCGTCTCGGGGCCCATGGCATTTCCCTCGTGGTCGGTCAGGCGAAAGTCCATCGCCGACAGCGCGAAGGAACGCTGCCCGCCGGAATCCGGCCCGCCGGGGCCGTCCACCCGCCACCAGCCCACGAAAAGCGTCAGGCCAAGGGCGCCGGCGCCGGCCGCGCCGTATCCGAGCATTTGGCGCCGCCGCATCAGCCCTCCGGCCCGCGTGCCGCGATGCCAAGGATCGGCACGTCGACCACCAACTCGCCGCCGTCGGAAAAGACGAGCGTTAGCTGGAACCTGTCGCCCTCAGCCATCGGCCGTTGCAGGCGCATCAGCATGGCGTGCAGCCCGCCCGGCTCCAGGGCGACCGTCTCACCGGGCCCGATCTTGATATCGCCTACCGGAGCCATGGAGCTCACGCCCTGGTCGTTGGTCGATGTCCGGTGGATTTCCGGCATCATCGCGATGTCGGTGCGGATTTCGGTCAGCGTCACCGCTTCGTCGCCGGTATTACGGATCTTCATGTAAGCTGCACCCGGGCGGTTGGTTCCGATCGAGGCGCGCGACCACGCGCCTTCGACGACCACGTCTTCCGATCCGGCCAGAACGGGTCCGGAGAGCGCGACGGTCAGCAAGAGCGCAGTCACCGCCCCGGCAAATGTGGTTCTCATTGCGAGAGTTCCTTTCGTTTCCCCGCAGCGCGGGTCTAGCTCTGCGCCGCCGCGACTTCGGCCGCCACAAGACGCCGCAATTCGTCCGCACCGAACGGATCGAGCGGCTTGCCGTTGACGAAGAACGTCGGCGTCTGTCGCACTCCGACGGCCTCTACATCAGACCTGTCCTGGTTCAGTACCGCCACGACATCAGGCATCCTGATCTGCGATTCGGCCGCGTCCACGTCCAGCCCGACCGACCCGGCGATTATCATGATCCTTTCGGCCGCGGGCGCTCCGTGAGACGCCCAGAGGTTCTGTCGCTCCAGCAAGGCCTCGAGAACGGGGATGAACACACCTTGCAGACGGGCCGCCTCGAGGGTCTTGATCGCGACTTCCGAACCTTCGCCGTGGAAGGGCGTATAGCGGATCACCACCCGAACTTCGTCGGGATATTGCGCCATGATGTCCTTGACGATCGGGTGGAAGGCACGACAGGCCTCGCAGGCCGGGTCAAAGAACTCGACGATCGTCACCGGCGCGTTTTGCGGGCCGAGCACGGGCGAATAGGGCCTTTCGAGCATTTCCATGACTTCCGGCGCGACCGTGGCGGCGCCCTCCGGGGGGCCTGGTCGGGTTACCCACCAGGTGGCACCGCCGAATGCGCCTGCGGCGACTGCGGCCGTAGAAAGGATCAGGGTTCTTCGGTTCATTTGTCGGACTCCGGTTGCGCCGCCATCAAAAGGAAGATGATGGCGGAGAAGGCGGCGAGGGAAAGCAGGGGGATCGGCATGCCGAGGAACAGCTGGTTCTCGTCAGTGCACGAGGGGCCGTCCGTCGTGCAGGGCTGAATCGCCTCCGGTATGAGCCCGATGAAGAGCCCAAGGTGCCAGAGCGCAATCCCGGCACCGATGATCGCCAGCGGTAAGGCATAGATTCGAATGGTGAAATCGGCACGCCAAGCGGCGATGCCGAGGATGACGGCCAGCGGAAACATGAACGCCCGCTGATACCAGCACAGGATGCAAGGAGTTTGACCGAGCACTTCGCCGATGAAGAGGACGGACAGAGTCGCGATCAGAGCAACCGCCCAGGCTGCAAACAAGGCCAGTTCCCCAGAAGCCCCTGTCTTCATGACTCGAGCCTCTCATTAAGGTCGGCAAGAATTTCCTCGGCGGGTGTGCCGTAGGCGTAGGCCGTGACATAGGCACCATCGGGGCCGAACAGGAACAGTTGCGAGGAATGGCTCATCGAGTAGCCATCCAGGGCGGCGGCCTCTTCGATCTTCTCGTAATAGATGTAGAAAGACCGCGCCGTCGCGGATATCTGCGCCGACGTTCCTGTCAGGCCGACGATTCCCGCCTCGAAGCGCGGAACGAATTCCGCCAGCGCGGCGGGCGTGTCGCGCTCGGGATCGACCGAGATGAACAGGGGCTGGACCCGCGGGGCGCCGCTCTCGCCCAACTCGTCCATGACCGCGGCCACTTCGGCCAGCGTCGTCGGACAGATATCGGGACAATTCGCGAAGCCGAAGAAGACCAGAAGCCAGCGGCCCGCGAAATCTTCGTCCGTGCGGACCATCCCCTGGTGGTCGGTCAACTCGAAGTCGGCCCGAAACGCATCGGTCTCGCGCGAGGGTTCCGTTCCGAACCGGTCGTCGCGCCAAAGGATCGCAAAGGCCAAACTCAGGGATACGGCCCCGGTGATCCCCCACAGAATCCATCGAATGGTCTTCAGCCGCAATGATTCGCCCCGCCTCGCTATCCTTGAGGGGCCTGCTATAACCTAAAGCCAGTAGAGGTTCAACTGGAATTCGGCAGCGGCGCCGAATTGCCGCAACGGCGCGAAGTCGGGCTTGAGGCGAGCGGCACAACACGCCATATTCTACAGTGACTGTAGATTTTGAGGTTGCTATGCTGACGATCGGAACTTTGGCACGCCGAACCGGAACCAAGGTGCAGACCATACGCTATTATGAGCAGATAGGACTCATGCCCGAACCGGGGCGCACCGCGGGCGGACAGCGCCGCTACGGCGAGGCAGAGCTCGATCGGCTGGCCTTTATCCGCCACGCCCGCCAGCTTGGGTTCACGCTGGAGGCGATCCGGGAGCTTCTCGACCTTTCGGATAATCCCGAAAAATCCTGCGATGAGGCCGACCAGATCGCCCGCCGGCAACTCCGGCAGGTCGAACTGCGAATGGCGCGCCTTGAGGCGCTGCGCACCGAACTGAAACGCATGGTCCACGAGTGCAGCGGCGGCAACACCGCGGATTGCCGGGTGCTGGAAGTTCTACGCGACCACTCCGAATGCCTGACCGATCACGACGAGATCGGCGCATAGAGGTTTGGCAGGTTTGCTCCGAAGGCCGAACCCCGGCTCAGCCCGATCCCGCATTTATTCATCGGTTGCTGAGGATTGCGTGGCGTGGAACCTGTACTGCAGACACGCGGGAGGCTGCAGGCCCGGCCGGAAAGGACGACGAATATCCAGGAATGCTCGGAGAAGGCTAGACGTTAGGCTCGTTTCCTCCGGAATTGCATCCGACCACTATATGAGATGAACGAAAGCCGGGTATAATTCGCTGCGGGCCAATAAATGGAGGAGTGGACTGACAATTCAGGTATTTCGTTTGATTGGTCGTGGTGTCGGCGAACGTCGTGCACATTGGCGCAAAGCGCTAGGATCTGACACTCGGCCCGGCAAATGGAATGGCAGGTAGGTCCGCATCTTCCCAGTTCGTGCACAGTGCAGCGAACGTCGGCTCATCCCGATCCGCCCTGGCGGTCCGCAGGTAACATCGAGTAGCTCTATCGGTTAAACGCTAGCGCCTTCCCAATCGGCTCAGCCGCGCAAGCTGCGCCAGCATCTGAGCACCGGTACCCGTCGAGCCCGATCCCGCATTGGCGGGCGCATTTTGGTTCATGCCCTGCCTTTGGGGCATGGACTGCACGCCGAAGAACTGGCGGGCGCGGAGCGCCGCGTATTCGGCCCCGCTGGCCCCACCAATGAGGTAGCGATTGTAGGCTTGTTGGCCTCCTCCGAGCGCTCTGCCGAATCCGTATGCCCCTCCAAGCCCGGCCGAGAGCGCCGGCATCATGATGTTCCCGGATATCGCGCGGACTATGAATGGCGTGGCGACGATGAACCCCTTCGCCATGAGAACCATCATGAAAAATGGGATTAGCGCCCCGATATTCGAGGCCCCCTCCGGATCGCCGAGCTCGCCAATAAGCGCGGAAGAAACGCCGGTGATCGTCGCGAACACACCCGCGACGACAATCGGATACATCGCGAATGACACGAGCGCCGAAAGCCAACGCGCGAAATAGTCTTTCGTTACCTCGAAGAGCGTGAGGAAGATCATGATCGGCGCAATTCCAATCAGCAGCGCGATCATCAGCCGCGATGCCACCAGGATGAAAGCAGCTAGCCCGCCCAGGATCGAGAGCAGCAGAACACCGAGCACGTCCAAGAGCGCCCCTGCCATCCAGTTCAGCTCCGAACCAGCGGCGTTGAGGTATTCGCCGAGCTCGGCGATAAGGCGGTCGAATTCCTCGGCAAAGGTGCCGGACGGACCGGGTGTGCCGCCGCCGACGGAGGCGACCAGCGATCCGGCGATGCTGTCAATCCCGTTCAGGACGGCCGACGAGAAGGCGTTGAATTGGACCCAGTTCGTCGCGAATATTCCTATGAGCCCGATTTTGACCGCAAGCCAGAAGGCCGTTCGACCGTCCATGGCTCGATATTGGTAGATCATGTTGATGAAGACGAGCGCGACAACAAGGGTCGTGCCAAGCACCAGGATCGTACCGGCCGTCGCTGCAACGGCGCCGAATTGCGTCTCTGCGGCCGCGTCGAGGTAGCCTTGCGAGGTTTCGACGAAATACGTAACGACGCTCATGCCTTGCTTGCCCTACCAATTGCCCTCGGCTTCGCAGACGGCCTTGGCCTCGGGTCTCAGGTCGTTGGCCCGCCGGTTGTAGGCATCCGAGGCTTCGAGCATTTCCCAGCGTTCGGCGGCGGCGAAACGCTCGCGGAACTCGGTCTCCGCCTCGACCCAAGACGGGAATCGGGTTTCACAGGGGCAGGATCCGGAAGCGACAATCCGTTCCAGATTCCGAGCCCGATAGATGTCCTGGACCAGCACGCGTTTATAGGCTCCGCGAACACCGATCTCCTGCATCCAATCCGGTTCTACCGGACGATCGACGCAGGCATCTGGTTCACTGTCGAGAGAGGGCACGAAATTACGTTCAGCGGCGGCTGGTGATCCAGCGCTGGCCAACACAGCCATGAGAATGACCGACCTCATGCGTCCCTCTCGTCTACGAGACGTGTCTCACGCTTGAGAAACGCTGTGTGACCGATATGCGCAAACTCGGACGTACTGACCGAGACAACCTCCCAGCCATCTTGGCCGCGGGCGTTCAAGTCCTCCTGCATGGTGATGAGGCTGGTCTTCTTGTCCATCGGATAGGACAGAATCTGATACTCAAACTGCTTCATGGGCTATGCCTCCGATTAGTTCGGTTCCGGGGAGATAGAACTCGGTGATGCCGCGCGCACCGTCCTCGCGGCCGGCCTGGATGATCACGTCGATGGAGCTCTCGATGTACTGCACCATGTCCTGGTAGGTCATGGGGATCTCGGTCTTGAGTGCCGCGATGGCGAGCCTCTGAACCGCCAGCTGCGGTGTTTCTGCATGGAGCGTGGTCATCGAGCCGCCATGACCGGTGTTGATGGCTTCGAGGAAGGTCATGGCCTCCTTGCCACGCACTTCGCCGAGGATGATCCGGTCGGGGCGCATGCGGAGCGTCGCGGTCAGGAGCACGTCCGCGGTCTGGAACTCCGCGTCACGGTTAGCGATGAGGGTCACGGCGTTCAGTTGGGTGGGCAGCAGCTCCGCCGCTTCCTCGATGGTCACGATCCGCTCTTCATTGGGAACGTAGGAGAGGATCTTGCGGGCGGCGACGGTCTTGCCGGTCGAGGTGCCGCCGGAGACGATCATGTTGAGCTTGTTCTCGACGCAGAAGCGGATGGCGTCATAGATCGCCCCAGAGGCGACCACCTCGCGCAACGCGCGGTTCTTTTCCTGCCGCAGCTCCTCGAGTTTGCGTTCCTTGCCGTAGAGAAAGCTGAGTTCGATCTCCTCGAGTGGCAGGCTCGAGAAGAAGCGCAGCGAGATCGACATGCCTGATAGTACGGCCGGCGGGGTCACGACCTGGGCGCGGATCGGCCTGTCGCGATAGGTGATCGAGACGGATACGATCGGTTTGTCCTTGCTCATCGTGGTGTTGGCGCTGGAGGCGATCTGGTTGCCGAGATCGCGGACCTCGGTGACGGACAGGCGCTGATCCAGCACCCGCATGAAATGGTCGCCCTGGAACTCGCCCCAACAGGAGCCGTCCGGGTTGATACAGATCTCGATCACATCGTCGCGGGCGGCGTCCTTCAGCTTGTCGAGCGAGGCCTGAAGATAACTCGGCGTCATGGCTCAGAATATCTCCAGATCGCGGTCGACCATCACGGTCACGCGCGCGCCCTGGTCGACATAGATCACCGGGCCAATCGAGAGGTATTCTCCGATGACGCTGTCTGTGGCGTCCGCAAGATCGTCGCCAACGTCTTCGAGGACATTTGCGGTCGCGTCGTCATTCACCTCCGATGCCGCCACACTTGGCGCGGCGGAGATGATCGAGATGAGGGCGGCGGAGCCAAAGCGTTCGTCGAACCGCGTGTCGACGAAGCCGGTGACGCCGGAGCGACCCAGCTGATCCCCGCCAAACGAACTGATCCGGATTGTCTGATCGGACGGCAGGATAATCCGGTCCCAGGCGATGGTGACACGGCGCTGCGCGATCTCGATGCCCGACCGATATCGACCAATGAGGCGCGAACCCCGTGGGATCAACAGCCGTGTCCCATCATAGCTGAAGACATCCTCGGAAATGATCGCGCGGGTTTGGCCGGGTAGGGAGCTGTCGAGCGCGGTCTCCATCACGGCCTGGATCATAGTCCCTTGGATGACCGTGTTCGACGGGTTCGCGATCACCTCGGCTTGGGTCACGACACTCGGCAGCGCGCCGTTCAGCACGAAATCCGTCACGTCGCCAAAGCTGCGTTCCGTGAGTTCGGTGGCATTCGGATTGGCGCCAGCCGTGCCCCCAAAGGCGATGACGGGGGACGTGATGCGGCGCTCCTGGAAGGCGCGCTCCTCTCCGGCGCGGCGCTGCAGTTCCGCCAGGCGGCGGGCCTCTTCTTCGCGCCGCAAGCGTTCTGCCTCCCGGGCGCGCAATTCGTCCTCGGTTGGACCGAGCGGCGCTGGCGTTGGCGCATTGGCTTCCAACTGAGCCAGATCCAAATCCATGCGCAACTGCTGCAGCTCCCGATCCCGTGCCGCGAGCTCGTCCTGGAATTGTTGCTGCGCGCTTTCCGAGGCGTCTTGCAGGGCGGCGATCTGCGCCGTCAACGCGTCGATGGCTTCCGCCGCGGCTGTATCTTCAGTTACGACCGGCTCCGGAGCATTCCGGAGTTCCTCGATCTGCGCTTGGAGCGCTTCGAGCTGCGCCAGAAGTTCCGCGTTCGGCTCGGCCGCCTCTTGGGCGACGACCACGACCTCGGGTTCCGGTGCAGGGGGCGGCACGAAGGGTTCGATCTCGCCGAACCCGTCACCCTCGGTCTGAAATTCGTCTGGTGTTGCCGTCGGCAGGGCGACCTCTTCTTCGGGTTGCGAGAAGGCGTAGAGCGCAGCACCGCCGGCGAGGATCAGGGCTGCGACCATGAGCGCGAGCAGCGGCGAGCGACGTTGCGGGGCAGCGCCCTGCCGAGGGCCGCTTTGCTCGAGAGCGGCCAGGCGTTTTTCGAGTTCGGCGTTGTCGCTCATGACGACGCCTCCGCAGGCGGTGTCACGGAAATGCAGACGACCTCGTCGCCGAGCCGGAGTACCCATTGCCGGTTCACGCCCGAGACGCGGATGACACCGTCCTTGACGGCGCCCGTGTTCACCGTGCGCTCGCGTCCGTTGGCATAGCGGAAGATGGCCGGGATCGGGGCGTTCCGCGGGAATGCGAAATAGGTAAACGTCCCATCGTCCCAGACCCGCGTCGGGGTGAACTCGGTGTCCGCGCTGGCGCCGTAGTTGTAGTTCGGGGTGGCCCGCGCGATCGCGTTTGCGGAGCGGCGTTTGTCGTCCGGATAGCGAAACTGCACCACATAGAAGGTCGGGCTCGCGACTTCCGTGACGTTGAAATAATAGCTTCGCCGATTGGTATAGACGGTCACATTGGTATGCACGCCGCGCGCAATAGGCTTGATGGCAAAGGCGCGGCCACCGGGTACACCATCGATTTCGAAGCCTTCGGTGTCGCCGGCAATGATCGAGCGGATGCTTTCGCCTGTCCCAAACTCGACGGTGGTGACATGGGTGAGCGAAACGCTCAGCCGATAGACCTGGCCGTCCCGATAGGTTGCGATCCGCACGCGGCTGTCATTGGCACCGCCACGTGGGATCGATTCGGCAGATGCTATGCCGGCTGAAAGAGCGAGACAAAAGAAGGCCACCAAATACCAATGCAATTCAATTCTCCAATCTGTCAGAGCGGATCGAGTATTCGACAACGGTGAAGCCGAAGGGGTTCGTCCAGACCTGGTCGATGGAGCGGCTTTCCTCCGGGCGGAACTTGAACAGGAGCGTGGCGGTGAAGAGGCCCGCCTGAACCCCATTGATCGACGTCAGGCGTTTACGGAGGCGCACGGTCGCCCGGTTGTTGCCGATCCGGTTGATGCTGAGGATCTCGACGTCGAGCCGCGCGTTCGGCCCGTAGATTGTCGGCGGATATTCGGTGTTGGCGCTGTTCCAGATTTGCCGCAGTGACGCTTCCGCGGCACCATCAGACCGCCGCAGGACACTGCGGATGCGCACGTCATTGTCGAGCTGGTTGTAGACCTCGCGGTCGGTCACGTAGCGGAAGACCTCCGCCTCGATGATCGCCTGGTTTTCGGTGACCGTGGTGGCACCAACAGAGGCTTCGGGCAGCGCGAAACCTGTTTCCGGATCGTATGGCACCACGACTGGCGGCGGATCGACATCGAGGATCGCGACGGCGACGGCGCCGAGGCAGCCGAGGATACCGAAGATCAGGCCCATCAGCCCGAGGCGCTGCCAGAGCCTTTCCCGACGCAGCGCGCCGTAGACAAGTTCTTCCTCAATGATTTGTGCTTCAGAATCCAAGGCCTGTGATCCTTACTCGGCGCGAAGGTCGGGGAGGGTGAACTCCATGAAGCGCTGTTCTTCGGCGATGGTGGCCGCATCGATGACGCCGCCTGTGCCGTCGCCGACGGTCTGCACCGCTTCGAGCTGCCACATGGCGACAAGCGCGATGGCCAGTTCCGCCGTCACGCGGGTGTTGAGATCGACGCTTTCCTTGAGCTCATCCATGTCGTCGATCAGGCCGACGAGCCGTTCGACGCGCTCGAGGCTCTGCCCGGCATCGTCGTAGCTGTTCTGCGCCGCGGCCGAGACGAGCGCACCGGTCGTGGCCTGCGTCGCTATGCGCTCGGCGCCCGGGTTTCCGCTCCGGGCCATTTCGCTCAGCGTATCCTCGTCGAAGCCGAGATCGGCCAGCACCCGGTCCATCTGGGTTTCGATCTCGCTGGCACCTGAGCCGGTCAGCCCGGAGAAATCGCCGGTGCGGATCGCGCGGATCGTGGCCTGGATGTCGCCGAATTCCTGATCGAGAAGACCGTTCAGCTCCGCTTCCATCTGGGTCCGGATTATTTCGGGGAGTTCGGCAAGACGCGTGAGCGCCTCATAGGTCCGCTGCAACTCGGCGAGCTGTTCCGTGAGTGTGGCCATTTGCTGGCGGAGTTGCATCAGCTGCTCGTTCTGCAGGATTTCGTCTTCGATCATCTGCCGGAGCTGCTGGATGTTCTGGGCGATGTTCTGGGTGTCGACGACCGGCACGCCCTGGGCATGGGCCGTGGTGCCGGCGACGAACGGGCTGGCGAGCGCGAGCGCACTGACAACGGCGGTTGAACGCATCCATCTCGAGGGGACAAAGGTGCGGGGCATCAATCCAAATTCTCCAATGTGAAGTCCATGAACTTCGCCTCGGCCATGCGGGCGGCGGCCTGGGCGAGCTGTTTGGCGCTAAGCGGCTGCGTCCTTGCGGCCTTCAGGCGGATACGCGCGGCCATGAGGCGAACGAGTTCGGCGCGGGCATAGGTGTTGAGCGCCAGGCTCTCCTGGACGTCCTCGGTGGTCCCGATCCGGGTGACGATGTCCCGGATGCGGAGCGCCGCCTGCCGGATCGCGGCCGGTGCGTTGCTGCCGTAGAAGGCTGCACCGTGGCCCGTGAGCGAGAGATGGGCGTTGGACAGGAGCGCCGGATCGATCGTACCGATCGCTTCGATGCCGCCGATCCGGGTGAGGTAGAGGTTGTAGCGTTCGGGGATGACCTGGACGTAGTGCTGGGTCTCGGCGAAGGGTGGCACGCCGCCATATTCGAAGACACGGCCCGGACCCGCGTTATAGGCCGCAAGCGCGTTGATGATATTGCCGTCGAAGGTGCCCAATTGTGCCGCGAGATAGCGCGCGCCGCCTTCGACCTGCAGATATGGGCTGTCATAATAGTCCGGGTTGATGCCGAGATCGCTGGCGGTGCCGGGCATGATCTGGGTGAGACCGAACGCACCGACAGGCGAGCGCGCACCGATTGAAAACCGGCTCTCCTGCCAGATGAGGGCCTGCAGGAGCGCGCGCCACTGCACGACCGAAAGACCGGCGCGCCCGACCCCGGGCCGGCCGTGGGTTTCCCGGGCGACCCGGATGATCAGCTGCTCGATACCTTCCGCCGCATCCCCGAACATCTGCGCGCCGCCGGGATTGGGATCGATGTCGCCCGAGCCGTAGACGGCGAAGGCAGATCGGTCCGGATCGCCGCTGCCGCTTTCCAGGTTTGAGACCATGCCCGGCAAGCCTTGGCCGCCGAAACTGGTCTGCGCGTCGAGGATGTTTCGAAGGACCGCGAGCTGTTCCTGTTCGATCTGGGTCAGCATCTCTTCAACGGTCAGTTTCTCGCGCTGAACGGCGAGATCTGCCTCGCGGTCTCCGGTCTCGACGATATCACGCGCGGTCAGCCCGCTGTCATTGACCGGGACACCTTGAGCGAGGACGGCGGCGGGCAGCAGAGACGCCACCAGGATATGAACGATCCTAGACCTCAATGCCGCCCTCCGGCGCGCCGAGTGGCGTGAAGATGCAGTCTGGCTCGCCGGAGGTTACCGAAGCACGGAAGGCAAAACAGTTGGCTTCCGGCTCCTGATACTGCGCACAGGAGGCCAGAGCCCCGAGCGCGGCAATGAGGAAGAGAATGCGGGTCATGAAAGTCTCCAGAAATCCGGGCGGTCGCGGTAATCGGTGCCGACGAGTGCCTCGCCTTTCTCCATGCCGCCGAGGATGGTGAGGTAGGGGCCGAGGGTTGAGAGATCGGCATCGACGACCACGGAGCCGGTATCGTCGCGGATGAGAGCAAGCCGGCTGTCGCTGCCGGTGTTCAGCAGCACGTCGAGTTCCTTCTCGAAGAGGTTGAGCATCGCGTAATCCGAGGCATGCGCCCGGATGTTCGGTAGCAGGATCTGCGTCGGCACCGCCTCGACGATGGTCTTGCCGGTGCGCGTGCGTTCGAGTTGGCTGGCGTATTGCGTCATCATTACCGCGACGGTGTTCTGCTTCCGGGCGGTCACGAGCCAGTTCGACAGCCGTTCCGCGAAATACGCGTTGTCGAGCGCCTTCCAGGCCTCGTCGATAACGATGATTGTCGGGCGCCGATCCTCGATCTCGCGCTCGACGCGGCGGAAGAGATATGAGAGCACCGCCATGCGCTCCTTTTCGCTCTCGCTGTCGAGAATGCCAGTGAGGTCGAAGCCCACGACATCGCCTTCGAGCGAGAACGTGTCTTCGAGGCTCTGGCCGAAGATCCAGCCGTAGCGGCCGTCCTCGGTCCATTCGAGGAGCCGCTGGTGCAGATCGCCGTTGTCGTCGGTGGAGACGAAGAGAGAGGCGAAATCCTTCCAGTTCCGCAAGGCCGGGTCGGCGGCGGTTGCGTTCTGCCGGACCACCTCCTGGATGCGGTTGGTCTGGGCCGGGGTCAGCGGCTTGTCGGAGCGGTGGAGGAGCGAGGCGAGCCAGTCCGAAAGCCAGGCGGTGCCGCGCGCGTCGATCTCGGTCCAGAGCGGGTTAAGGCCCGTCGGTTGGCCCGCCTTGATCGAGGCATAGCGCCCACCATTGGCGCGCACCGCCATCTCCATGCCAAGCCGATAGTCGAAGACGAAGATCCGCGCGCCCACACGCCGGGCTTGCGTCATCAGGAAGGCCGAGAGCACGGATTTGCCGGAGCCGGGACGGCCGAGGATCAAGGTATGCCCGCTGGTCGGTTCTTTTTCCGGCGATCCCTGCTCGTGGTAGGAGAAGCAATAGGCGCTCTGTTCCGGCGTCGGGAAGAGGGTGATCTCCTGGCCCCAGGGCAGCTGGTGTTTGTCCTTGCCGAGCTGCGTGCGATGCAGCGCCGCGAAATCCGCGAAGTTGCGGTTGGTGACGGCGCTGGCCCGGACCCGTTTCGGCTGGTTGCCCGGATGCTGGCTGAAATAATGCGTCTTCGCCGCCGCGCGTTCGCCGATCATCTTCACGCCCTCGGCGGCGGCTGCGTTGACGATCTCGGCTCCGAGAGTCTGGAGCTCGTCGAGGCTGTCGCAAAAAACCGTCACGACCATGTGGTGTTCGCCGAAGCTCTGGCGCTTGGCCTCAAGATCGTCATGCGCGATGTCGAGCGCTTCGAGGAGCGAAAGCGCCGCATCCTGCGAGGCCTGCATCTGGCGTTTCTGACGCTTGATCCGGCCCGCCATCAGGTTCGAATTTATCGGCGTGAACGAATGGGTGACGATCATGTCGACGGGCAGGTTCAGCATGTCGAACATGGTGCAGGTCGTGGCCTCAGAGTATTCGCCGATGGTGAAGCTCTTGCCGAAACGGTGACCTACAACGCCGTCCGACAGCTCGAAATGGTCCTCAAGGAAGGTCACGCGGGTATTGGCGACATTGTAGGCGAGGAACCCGTAGCGGTTCGCGGGATAGAGCGGCAGTTCGCGCCCGGTGTTGAGCGCGCCCAGGAATCCGACAAGCTCGCCGGAATTCGCCGACAGAACACGCGGCTTGAGATCGGCCAGGCCGGAGGTAAAGACGCCGACGGCTTCCTTGAGCCGCCTGACCCGTTTTTGGGTCTCCTCACGAAACCACTCTGGCGCGCTGCGGTTCATGAAGGCCAAAAAACCCTTCGGAGGCGGGCGGTGGATGATCGTGAGCGTCAGGGTCTTGTCCCGAAGGCCAGCCGAGGAAAGCTGTTCGCGCCAGGCGGCATCGACCGCCGCCGCGAAACCATCGCCCTGGACCGGCAGCAGGTCAGGGGTGATCGCTTTCGAGACCTTGTGGACGTAGTAGCTAAACTCGGGCCCGAGTTGCGCGATGATCCGCGCGAAGAGTGCCGTCACCTTGTCGAGATAGGTGTCATCGGTCGTGTAGCTGTTGACGCCGCTGAGGCGCACGCACTGGAAGAGCTCATTGATCCGCGTGCGGACCGTGTGATCGTCGACCAGGCTGACATAGGGCAGCATATGCGCGAGGCGTTTCTCGCGCGCATACCAGCCGGGCATAAGGGTGCGCTCATCGACCGTTTCGTCACGGGGCATAGCTGTCACCCCCGTGGATCGCCCGGTTCCGCGTGGGCGGGGTCTCCTGGAGCGCTGTCATCATGACGTCAATGAAGCGCGGGTCCCAATCCGCCGCCTTCCAGAGGATCGGATAGAGGATCGCCGCGACGCCGAGCACCACCATGTGCTGGATCCAGACGAAGAACAGCACCGAGCCGAAGAGCCAGACCATGGCATACATGATCGGCAGGCCAAGGAGTTTCGGCGGGCGGACGAGCCCTAAGAAGAGAGGCGATCGCTCGGCCAAAGTTCTGGCTCCTCAGGCCCCGAAGACGGCGGCAACGATGGTCGGTGCGGCGGCAACACCGGCGATGCCAACCAGCACCCAGAGCGCCTGGCGCAGGTCGATGATGTTGAAGAACCAGCTCAGAAAGATGCCGAGTACGGCCAGCGTGGCGATAACCACGCCGAGCGGGCCGGTCAGCGCGTCCACGATCCCCTGCAGCAGGCTTTGGATCGGGGAGAGGTCGATACTCTGCGCGAGCGCGGGCTCGGCAACGAGCGTCAGCAGTGTGACAAATGCGATTAGGAAATGTGTCGTCGGCTTCATGAATTCTTTCCTTCCAGCCGGTTGAAGACGGCCAGCACCCGCTGGACGTGATTTTGGGTTTCTCGATAGGGAGGGATGCCGCCGTGCTCGCGCACGGCCTTGGGTCCCGCGTTGTAAGCCGCAAGCGCGAGTCGGGCGTCGCCGAACTCCGCCAGCATCATCGCGAGGTAGCGCGCGGAGCCGTCGAGGTTTTGCCGCCAGTCATGCGGGTTGACGCCAAGGAGGGCCGCCGTGCCGGGCATCAGCTGTCCAAGGCCGATAGCGCCGGCATGGGAGACCGCGCGCGGATCATAGGCGCTCTCGATCTCGATATTGGCGCGATAGAGGTTCAGCCAGTCTGTGACGGTGATGTCCGCGGCGCGAAGACCGCGGTGACTTGCATAGCGCAGCGCAGTGTTTTCGATGGCAGATAGAATCTCCGGGCGAGGCGCGCGGACGGATGGGGCAACGGCGGCGATGCGCAGCTCTGGGGCCTGATCAGCATTATCACCAAAGATGCGAAGTCCGGATGCGGCAGAGCCTTGGCCAATGCCATCATTGTAATTGCGCGAGAAGTCTTGCTGCGCCTGGCTCGGCCGTAGCGACCCGTCGCTTTCCATCACCAGCACCATCTGTGCCAATGACGGCGATGTCAGAAAGGTGACGAGAAAGGCGCTAAGCCCCGAGGCGCGCCAGTTCCTCGCTGGAAAGCTTGTGCACCGTCCGCTTGCCTTCTTTGAGCGGGATATCGGCGTGTGAGAAGCCGATGCCCTGCAGGAAGGAGATGACGCCGGTGACGGTTTTGATTTCGCGGATCTTGATGTCGTTGCGAGAGGTCCGTGTTCGGGCCGTAACCAGAAGTTTCTCCAGCCCCTCGTCGCTGACGGCGCGCAGAATCCAGATGCCGTGCCAGTTCGGGCCTTTCTTGAAGGCATCCGTCTTGCAGACAACTTCGACGCGATAGCCGCTGGCGACCAGATCGCGGAATCTGGGTTCGGTGACCACATTCGGTGCTTCGTCTCTTAGGTCCATCACCCGGATCACGCTTCCTTCAAAGGCGGATGGCCGGGCACAGTTGATAATGCCCAGCACATACGAAAGTATATTATTAGCCGCAAGAGTATATTTCAGCTAATGCGGCTGTATGACGGTTACGCCAGCATTAGGCATGATGCATGGATTCATTCAAGGTTTCATGGGATTTTGGCAGCCTGAGGTTGCGCCGCTTTCGCGGCGCACTGGCTATATTCCTGCTCTTGATTCTGGCTGGCACCGCGTCCGCCGAATCGTGCCTGGCGCCGCCGCGGCCGTTCGTTCCGAGCGATTCTCAAGCCGTGCTGGAATATGCCGACATCATCCGTCGCGACTTTGAACTTTATATCCGCGACATCCAGAGCTACTTCCGCTGCCTCGAAGAGGAGCGCGCGCGGGCCTTCGAGGAAGCGCGGGAAGTCAGCGAGGAATATGGCCGCTTCCTGGGACTGGCAGAGCGTTAGGCTCTGGGCTTGAGAAGCTCCATCGGCTCGATGTCCAGTGCCTTTGCGATGGCTTCGATCATGTCGATTGAGGCCGCATGCTTCGCGTTTTCGATCTTGCCCATATAGCCACGATCGATGTTGGCCCGATGCGCGAGGTCCTCCTGGCTGATCTCGCGGGAACGGCGAGCCTCCTGAATATTCAGACCAAGTTGTTCTCGCAGTTTCATGCCATAGGCTGAGCCACGATGTAGAGTATTTAACCACGCAATATATTCTACATTCGTTCCGTAGACTCTTGTCTTCGGGGAAAAATTCTCTGAATTGGCGTGGAGCGCCATTTCAGGCGAGCGAAGAAGATCAAGTGCACGTGAGGGTTGGGTATGGATAGTACAAAGCTCAATTTATCAAATGCATACCCGCCACGCCGGATCGCATATTTAACATAAGTATCCTTATCGGACTCGGGAGTTAATCCGTGGGATAAGCGCCCAAAAGAGCCGAAAACCCAATCAGTCAATAATGGCCATTATGCCTTCGGGCAGTTCGGCCTACGGTCGATATATCTGGAGTGAATTAAACGGTGACACAGGTAAAGGAAGAAGCTGCGGCCATTGCCCGGCTGCTCGGACGTGACGGCGCGCGCGCCGTCGGATGGGTCTATCTTTGGAATACCGCGGAACTGTCGATCCTCTGGATTGAGCAGCGAGACACCGCCAATTTCATCGAGCCTTCGATTTGTTCTGAGACGCTGGCGAAGGCCAAACACGTGACACCCGTCGATGTGATCGACCTCCTCGAAGAGCTTTCCACCTCCGCACCGGATATTTCTGAGTAGTCGCCGTCGCATACCTCCGATGGTGTGCACTTGGCTATATTAGACGTGACAATAATATAGTAATGATGCAGGCTTTAGCGACTTTCGAATCCCCATGGACGTTCAGCCATGCCCAAAGCCCTTACCCGTTTCGTCGCACTTGTCATTGTAGCGGCGATGTCCCTCGTTGGGACGTCGGATCGCACGCAAGCGCAAACCTATCCGATTGATTGCGCGATCCTGCTCTGCCTTTCCGGCGGTTGGCCGGCATCCGTGCCGTGCTCGCGGGCCAGGGCCGAGTTCATCCGACGGATCACGCCCTGGCCAATCGAACCGCCGCTCCAAATCTGGCGCTGCCCTATGGGCGCGTCCTTCCAGCTTGACGACAGTGTCGACCGCGGCGGACGATTCTACGACGTTCTGTTCGATAGTTTGCGTCGTCCCCTGCCTCAAACATTTCCGGATGCACCGCTCCAAGCCGCCAGCATGCCTGTGCCCGCGGTTTTCCGCGGAACAGAAGCTGAGCCCGGTCAGGTACCGGGAGGATTGGCGCTTCGATTGGTTCAAAATCGCGCTGACATCGACATCAGCGGGCCGGAGTTCAATTTCGTGCGCTCGATCCGTGTCTATGACGTGCGCTACGCCCGGCAGCGCGAGTCCGACCGTGACGGCGACTGTAATCGGAGCGCGGTTGTCGTTCTTGGGACCTATGGGACACAAGGCGACTTTTCCTGGCAACGCTCGTCGCCCGGCGCCCTGCCCGAAGCCCATGTCGGGCTCGAGAGATATGGAGACCATTGTCCAAGCATCTATCACCGGTCGGTGTTCGTCGATTGGCGGGACTATGAGGGCAACTACGGCTTCGAACAGGTGAACTATTGAACGTCACGCACTCGTTCATCCGTCATCGCCATGGGATGGAAGAAGAGTGTTTTGGGGGCGCCCCCTGGCGGAGCGGCAGCTCTCATCGGCACGCCGATCGGAGCCCGAGGTCTCCGCCCATGCCGGTATCGGTCTTCGCCCTGTCGGCCTGGCGGTCGGTGTCATCGGTTTTGGGCGGTTAGACATTTGAATTTGCTGCGGAACGGATCGGATTGCAGGCGAACATGGCGATCTCTCGACCGTCTGCCCCGTAGACGATCATCGTCCTGCGGAGTCCCGACCGCCCGGCGCGCAGGCCGGATGACTTGGGAGTGTCTGAACCAGAGTCGAGCAACGATGTTGCAGCAAGTTTCAGACGAAATCGTGCCAGACTCGACAGCTGCCAAATATCTCTCCAACCTGACGACCAATAGGGATATGGCGCGCCGAACGCGACCGACGCGTCCAACACCCGCTTCAGTTTTCCACCGATTCGGTCTCGACCGGCAGGCCAGACACTTTCCATTCTGGGTAGCCCTCTTCCAGGCGCCGGGCGCTGAATCCCTTTTTCCTCAGTTCCGCGACGGCCTCGAAGGCAAGGACACAATAGGGGCCCCGGCAATAGGCGATAATCTCACTGCCTTCCGGTAGTTCACCGAGGCGTTTTTTCAGATCGCCGAGGGGTAGGTTCACTGCGCCGGGTATATGTCCGGCCTGAAATTCCTCCTGAGGCCGGACGTCGAGAACCGTGACTGCGCCATCATTGGCGCGCTCCAGCAGCTCCTTTCGCGATACGGCTTCGAGGCTGTCGCGCTCATTGAAAAAACCGGCGACGATGCGATCAACCTCAGCGATGTGCCGCTCGGCGGTGTGGCGTAGGGCGCCAAGGAGTTCAATAACGTCCTCTCCGGCGAGGCTGTAGAATACGTAGAGCCCGCGTTTTTCTGAGGCCACCAGGCCGGCGCGGCGAAGATGCAGCAGATGCTGCGACGTGTTGGCCAAGGTGAGCCCGGTCTCTTGCGCGAGGGAATCCACGCTGCGCTCGCCCTGGGCCAGCAACTCTAGAAGGTCGAGCCGGTTGGCCTGGCCCAGGGCTTTCGCGACTAGCGCGAATTGTTCGAGAAGCCTGTGTTTCGGGCTCACAGTCGCCATCAGGTCACCTCGCGGATGCAATTGCCTCATTATTCAATTGAATATACGCCGAATTCAATGCTTCTTCACACCTCCCGCACCGATGTCGCGGGAGCGAGAAAATTCTCAGTGGATGTCGGATATTGCAGGTACGGCGCTACCACACCCATTTGTGGCTCCGCGTTGCGCCGCGTCTCATTTTCCAAAGATAGTAACCCGAGAAAACCTTCTTGGCCCAGAGCCAGTGCCGACCGGTGCCGAACCGGGTCACGTTGCGCGGCGGGCGCGCTGGGTCGGCGACCATGTGGGCGCCGCGGTCGCCCATGTCCATGATGCATTCCACCATCAACTCGTGGGCCGTTTTGTCACCTCCCTGAATGTCGGCAGCGATGTTGCGCGCGGCGATCTTGGCCATCTGCTCGGTCATGTGCCCAGTCTTGGGAAAGTTGACCGGCACCGGCAGGTCTTCGACCGGCGGCATCGCAACCGCAACGCCGACGGCATAGATATTGTCAAAATCACGGTGCCGATAATGCTGGTCCACCGGGATGAAGCCCTTGGGATTGGCGAGGCCCTTGGCCTCAGCCACCGGCCGGACCCCGGCTAGGGGCGGGATGACAAGGGAGAATCGAGATTCGAACGCCGTGCCATCGGCCAGTTCGACCGTGTCGCCGGTGATCTTCGCGACCGCGGCGGAGGTGTGATAGCGCACGTCGCGATCTTCCAACTCGGCCTCCAGAAACAGCCGGATCTTTCCGAAACCGCCGACACCAAAATGCCCAAGGAACGGTTCTGGCGTGACGAAGTTGATCGGCGCCTTGTGGCGCAGCGAGCGGCTTTTTAGCGCGTGGTGCGCCTCGAACATGAACTCATAGGCGGGACCGACACAGCTGGCCCCCGGCGCGCAACCGATGACTATTGGGCCGGGATCGGCCAGAAACGCGGCCCAGGACTTGCGGGCCTCTTCCGCCTCGGGCGGAGACATCAGCGAATGTCCGGGGCCATCGAAGGGGCCGAGTCCCGGCACGGCCTCATTGGCGCTGCGATGGCCGGTGGCAATCACAAGATAGTCGTAGTCGAGGGTCTCGGCCGCTGTTTCGACCTTCCGGCCAATGGGGTCGATTCTTGTCACCGCCGCATCGACGAAATTGATCCCCTTTCGGGCAAGTGGCCCTTCGAGATCGAAAGAAATATCTTCAACCGTCTTCGATCCCATGGCGACCCAGGGCAGCGAGGGGATAAAGGTGAACCTCCGCTCGCGCGAGATCAGGGTGATCTCGTGCTTGCCGCGCGGTAGCAGGCGCCTGAGGTCGTAGGCGGTGGTCAGGCCACCGAATGAACCGCCGATGATCACGATGTGCATTGATTGTTCCGTTTGTTTGAACCGCGTCGCGGTGTCTAGAAGACCAGCACCTTGTCGGCCTCGGCCGTCATCTCGGCGAGTTGAGGCATGGTGCCTCGTTCGGCGCCCGCAACCAGATCCCCGTCGCCGATCCCGCGCGCGTCCATACAGGTGCCGCACAGCACGACCTGCGCCTGCCGGGCAACACCCCTCACCATGCGCTCAAGATTGTAATAGCCGTTGGGAGTCTTTTGCCCGGTCTTGGCGCAGGCCACGGCGTCGGCCATGAGGAACACCGAAATGTCCGGCTTCGGCTCAGTCTTCGGCAGCGCCTGAATCAGCCGGAGCGCATTGAAGGACCGCTCGGTGCCGTACGGCGGATCGTTGAGGATGAACAGGTACTTCATGGCGCCGCTCCTTTTGCGGTTATTCATGATCATCGCGCCAGCCCCCAAGGCCGACGCCGCCTTATCGGGGTCGCAATCGGCAAGCAGGTTTTCGCTTTCCGGCCCGATTTTCTTCGTGGCTGAGGTTGACCGGGGATCGCAGGATAACTATTACTCAAGCGACCACTTGAATAATAGGATAGCAATGATCCCGTGTCAACATGCGGCCGCATCGGTTTCGACGCCGCCCGGACTGCAAGGGTCGGAATCGGCTTTGTGTAGGCTGCCTCGCCCGAAGTCTGAACATCCGCGCAGGTCTATCAGTTGCTGTCGCGACATTGCCGGCGGCCGACGCCCATTATGAGCGCCAAGTCGACAGTCCGCCTCGCCCTTGGGTTATTTCTTGGTGCTGCCATCGCGGCAGCGCTCACCTTTCGCTCAGAGCTGACGCCCACTGCGCTGGAAGCCCGGCTGGGAGCGTTCGGTGTTTGGGCCGCACTGGCCTTCATGATCGTCTATGCGATCGCCACCATCTTGTTCATGCCCGGATCGGTCTTCGCTCTGGCCGGCGGCGCCCTGTTCGGGCCGGTCCTGGGGGCCGTCTACAATCTGGGTGCTGCGACGGCCGGCGCCACGGTCGCCTTTCTCGTGGCGCGCTATCTCGCATCCGACTGGGTCGCGGAGAAAAGTGGGTCGCGGCTGAAACAGCTGCTCACAGGCGTCGAGGACGAGGGCTGGCGCTTTGTCGCCTTCGTCCGGCTGGTGCCGCTTTTTCCGTTCAACCTGCTCAACTATGCGCTGGGACTGACCCGCATCCGGCTGGTCCCCTATGTGCTGGCGACAGCCATCTGCATGATCCCCGGAGCGGCCGCCTATACCTATCTCGGGTATGCCGGCCGCGAGGCGGTGGCCGGCCGCGAGGGCGCGATTGAGAAAGGCTTGCTTGCCCTCGCGCTGCTGGCGATCGTGGTATTCCTTCCCCGTCTGATCAAGAGGTTGCGGAAGCCAGCTTCGCTCTCGGTTGGTGAACTGCGCCGCAGGTTAGACGGCGGCCAGGACATTCTGCTTCTCGATGTCCGCGACGAAGCGGATTTCAACGGCGCGCAGGGGCATGTACCGGAGGCGGTCAACATTCCGCTCCAGAAACTGCCCGGAAACCTGCCCGAACTGGAGGATCGCCGTGAACGCCCCGTGGCGGTGATGTGCTTCACCGACCGGAAATCGAAGGCCGCGCTCAAAGTGCTGAGTGCGAGCGGATTCACTGGTGCGTTGCTGGTCGATGGCGGCATGAAGGAATGGAACCGTCTTGGATATCCGGCCACGCGGCAAGAGGGGCAGTCAGAACGATGACCGGCGCGGCGCGGCGCGAACAACTTCTGAAAGGGCAGCCCATGTGTGAGCTTTTTGCGATGAGCGCGAGCAGACCGACGGACGTCAACCAGTCGCTCGCCCTGCTCCAACCGCGTGGCGGCGAGATCGGACCGCATGCCGATGGCTGGGGCGTCGCCTTTTACGAAGGCCGCGCGGCGCGCATTTTCAAGGAACCCGTTCCCGCCGCCGAAAGTCGGTGCCTCGCCTTCATAACCGAATACGACTTTCGCAGCACCAACGTGATCGCCCATATCAGAAAGGCGAATCCGGAGAAGATCGGCCGTGCCTCAGCGAACACGCATCCCTTCGAGCGTGAATTAGACGGCCGCTCATGGGTCTTTGCCCACAATGGAAAGCTGCCCGGGGTAAGCACGGCGCCGCCGCTGTCTTCAGGACGGTTCCAGCCTCTGGGCGATACCGATTCAGAGCATGCCTTCTGCCTGCTGCTGAACCGGATCGCCGAGTCCGGCCCTGGCCTGTCGGCGGGAGAACTCCTGACCACGATTACGCCGCTGATCAGCGACCTGGCCTCGCTTGGAGAGTTCAACTTCATGCTGAGCGACGGTGAGCATCTGATCGCCCACGCCCACACACACCTGCACAAGCTCCGGCGTAATTGCTGCGGCGGTGACGCGGCGCAGGAGATTGTACTCTTCGCGACCAAGCCGCTTACGGACGAACCGTGGCAGCCGCTTGAGCCTGGGTCGGTCCATGTCTTTGCCGAGGGCAAGGAGGTACATCCGAACGGATCCATACCGGCTTCTCACGCGGCCTGAAACCAACGAACCGAAATCCCATCACTGAAAGATCGGAGCACAGATGACTAATGTCACCATTCTCGGCACCGGATTTGCCGCGCTGACCGCTGCCCGCAAGCTGCGCGCTGCCGACAAGATGCTGGAAATCACGGTCGTCGCACCCGAGCCGAGGCTCGTCTACCTGCCCAGCCTGATCTGGCTGCCCTCGGGTCAGCGTAAACCCCACGATATCGTGGTACCGCTGGAGAGCTTTTTTCGCCGCCACAACATCCGCTACGTCCAGGCCGCGGCCGAGGGGCTGGGTGAAGGCGGGCGGCTGGTGAAGATCACAGATGGCGAGATCCGCAATGACGGGCTGATCATCGGCACCGGCGGCAAGTTCATCAAGAAGCTTCCGGGCATCGAACACGCGCTGACTCCTTGCGAGGGCGTCGCCCCGGTCATGGCATTCAAGGAGCGCCTGGAGCAGCTCGAGAGCGGCACACTGGCCTTCGGGTTCTCGGGCAACCCCAAGGAAGGTACCGCCATGCGCGGCGGGCCGATGTTCGAGTTTCTCTTCGGCACAGACGAACTGCTGCGCCGCCAGGGCCGGCGCGACCGCTTCAAGCTGGTCTTCTTCAGCCCCGCGCCTAAGCCCGGCATCCGGCTTGGTGAAAAGGCGCTGCCCCGGATCATGCGGCGCATGAAGGAACTGGGCATCGAGACCCATCTTGGCCACAAGATGGTGCGTTTCGAGCCGAACCTGGTGGTGACCGAAGGCGGCGAGTTCGATGCCGACCTCATCCTGTTCATGCCGGGAATTACCGGCAACCCCTGGTTCGACAACACCGATCTGCCGCGTTCTCCCGGCGGGCTGATCAAGGCCGATGACCATTGCCGCGTGCCCGGGTTCACCTGCACCTATGTCGCAGGCGACGCCGGCAGCTTTCCCGGCCCCGACTGGATGCCGAAACAGGCGCATATGGCCGACCTTCAGGCAACGGCCGCGGCGGCCAACCTGGTCGACGAACTGAAAGGAAAAACCCCAAGACGCACCTTCCGGGTCGAGCTGATGTGCGTGATCGACGACAACAAATCCGGCACTCTGGTTGCACGAACGCCGCGCTTCAATCTGGTTCTGCCGCGAATGGGACTCGCGCATCGATCAAAGGTATTTTTCGAGAGGATGTATCTGAGGCGTTACAGGTAAGGAAAGGAGGCCTTCTCCACCGACCCCACGATACTCTGGGTCAATTCCGGTATCCGAGCCGCCGGGCAGTGCGCGCCACAATGCGCAGCGCTTCTGCTGCACCATTCTCGGCGCCTTTCTCGAAATCTCCCTCTATCTGCCCCATCTGGTTTGTCACGTGGGCAAAACAGATGACCGATTTGCGCCGGGCTTCGGCAAACGCATAGAGCGCCGCGGCCTCCATTTCGACCGCGAGTAAACCCTCGGCCCGCATCGCCTCAATCGCTTCGTAGGTCTCACGAAAAGGCGCGTCCGTTGTCCAGGTGGGCCCCTGAAGGACCGGTTCTCCAAGATCTTCGAACGCCCCCTGCAGTCGCTCGATCAGGTGCCGAGGCGCCGCGCTATAGCGGGACGGCGGAAGGTAATGATAGCTGGTGCCTTCATCGCGCAGTGCCTGTTCGATCAGGACGAAATACGGCGGAGTGGAAACCTGTGCAATCTGGCCCGACGAAGTGACGCTGATCAGCAACTCGCAACGCGACGCAAACAGCTCCTGACCTGCCCCCCTTCGGTCCCTCGTTCATAACGAGAGTCTGCGGGTTTGATCTTGATAATCATGGGTTTCGGTTTGGGCAAGCGCGCCGGGCGCGGAGCCCTCAAATTGCTCAAGCGCTCGGCGCGCTTGCAGTGGC
>NZ_JBGFGP010000049.1:0-47392 GCF_041224545.1 Sedimentitalea sp. XS_ASV28
GCCACTGCAAGCGCGCCGAGCGCTTGAGCAATTTGAGGGCTCCGCGCCCGGCGCGCTTGCCCAAACCGAAACCCATGATTATCAAGATCAAACCCGCAGACTCTCGTTATGAACGAGGGACCGAAGGGGGGCAGGTCACCAGAGTTGCTGCGCTGCCGGAAATTCGTCTTTCAAAATGCGCTGCTGCAAAGCCCGGAGCCAAGTCCAGAACAGCAGAGGTTCCGGTGAATAGCGATCCATGTCGCCATTCCACGACGCAAGCCTGTCCAGTAGTTCACGACGAAGGTCGTTCGCATCGGTGCCTTCGATGCTGTCTCTGGACTGCACGAACCAAAGCTCCTTCGCCATCAGGGGCAGCAGGGTTCGCGCCACGGTACTTACGGTGTCCCTTTGAACACCGATGGCGCCTTCAGTCGAGAAGATCGATTGCCGCGCTTCAAGCTCCGCCAGTCGAATGTCGCGAAATGACAACGCTCGTACGGCTTCCTCTTTTGGCCATCGGGCAACGGTCTCTCGGTCAATGGCCAATGCCTCCATGCCTTTCGGCAACATGTCTGCGGCAACTCCGATGGCATCGGTCGCGTCGGCCGAACGCGTGAACAGCTCCAGCATCGTCAGGAAACCTGCCGCCTGCACGGGTGACGGCCCCCTTGGTGCCTCCTCGTCTGGCACGGGAAATGACCGGAAGGCCCAGGCGACGCGCGTATTGCGACCGACAATAACGAAAGGTACGCCCGGCATCGTGGCCCCTATGGCCGGCCCTGTCGAAAACTGAAGATCGGCGAGATACCATTCCGAGGGCAGCGACAGGGAACCGCTGATATCGGCGGCGAGAATTGGTGTCCCGGCAGCGGTTCGGTCACCGTCTATCGCCCATGCATCGAGGCGCTGCTGCGGATCAGTCGCAAATAGTTCGAGCACTTTTGGTCGATCCGACGGTATAATTGCACTTGATAAGCTCGGCGTTCCTTTCCGTGCGCTTTCCGGTCGCAGGCCATTCAGGAAAGACCGGGCAATCCTCAGGCTATCGCCAGGTGTCCAGGCATCGATCGACCGTTCGTCTGCGATCAACAGTTCCGGCGAGCCTCTGCCGCGCCCTCCCGCCGACACCAGCTCGAGCCACGCATTGACGCCGGCGGCATAGGATTCGAGCGCGTCTGAGACCGCTGGCGCAACGGACAATGTCTCATCGGATGGCCAAGAAGCTTCGGCCATTCGCCTTGCCCTTAACAGCTGACCGAGTCGGTCTTGCGCATGAACGAAGCCGATCGCGAAATAGACATCCGCGGCGGAACTCGCGGTAATGTGCGGGATTGCCGAGGCATCTCGCAGAATATCGACCGGTCCACCTAAGCCTGCTACCGAGAAGTCCTCGTTGTAGTCGGGAACGGATGCGCTCAGCAGAAAATAGACCAACCCGGAACCAACCGATGCCGTGATACAGATCGCCAAGAACCCGTACAGTAATATGTTGAAAAGACGTCTCACGTCGGTGCCGTTTCGAAACCCTTCTCATGCAAAGATGCGCAAGAGGACCACCGAAACGAAATAGGTGAGAAGACCGAAGGCGATCGCCGAACTCGCCGCATACTGGAGGATATCCAGCCGGTTTCCTTTTCGGCGTCGCGCCAGATATCCACCCCAGATCGCACCCGCGACAATGCCCGCGATTACCAGCATGACTTTTTCTCCGTTCTTGTTCTCTTGTTGCACCGGTGTGTGCCGACCAGACCTGCAGCCAGTCCCACGGCCCAAGTAGTGAAGATGAGAGCCAGCAGCGCACAGTCGCCGAAGCGCGCATAGAGCGTTGACGGATGAGCAGAGGGCAGAGCCGCATCTATTACACCGGTTTCTCCGTTGCCGAGCCGCGCGACGAGGTCACCGTTCGCGTCGATGACCGCGGAGATGCCCGTATTCGCGGCTCGGATGACAGGAAGGCCTTCCTCTACGGCGCGCATCCGTGCGGAAGCCAGATGCTGCTCGGGTCCGATGCTGGTGCCGAACCAGGCGTCGTTTGTCGCGTTGAAAATCCAGTCCGGCCTGAACAGGTCGTCGACCACATGGCTTGGGAAGATGATCTCATAGCAGATCGCCACGGCGACCAGCGGCACACTCGGAAGCGCAAGCGTTCGCGGGCCCGGTCCGGGCGTAAAATCGCCCAGACCCGCCGTGAGCCGCTCGATGGGCAACCAGCCACGGAATGGCACGTATTCGCCGAAGGGTACGAGATGGTGTTTCGCGTAGTCGGTCAGGATCTCGCCGGTCTCGTCAAATGCCTGAACCGTGTTGAAATATCGGGTGCCATCCTCGCTCGGTACACGGTCCGGCACACCTGTGAGCAGCACCCTGCCGTCCGGTAGCGCAGCGGCAATGCGATCCCGTGCCTCCGTATCCTCATCGAGGAAACCCGGAAAGGCGGTTTCCGGCCAGAGAAGAACGTCGAAATCGCCGGGCCGGGTTGAAAGCTCAAGATAGCGCGCGAAGGTCGCCTCGCGGTTCTCGGGCGCCCATTTCTCCCCTTGGGGAATGTTGCCCTGAACGATGCGCAGGTCGACACCGGGTGGCTGTTGTGTATCCGACTGGAGGTGAAGCGTCCCGACGGCCCAAATAGCCGCGATGCCGGCCAGCGCCATGAGCGAAACGGTCAATCGTTGCCGCCCGGACGCCATGACAGCCGCGCCGGGGAGTACCGCAACGAACACGGTGAGAAAGCTTAGCCCATAGCTTCCGACCCAGGCGGCGGTCTGGCGAAGGGCGGCGTAGTCTACAAGTGCGTAGCCGGCGAGGTTCCATGGAAACCCTGTCAGAACGTGACCACGCAACCACTCTGCCACGGTCCAGGAGGTCGCGAACGCGAGGCAGGCCAAGAGACTGCCCATGGCTCCGCGCCGCGTGATTTCGGCGAAAAGCGCGGCGGCAATGGCCGGGAAAATCGCGAGACCTGCGGACAATCCCGCGACGGCCGGGATCGCCATCGTCCCGAACCGCTCGGCCTCGACGTAAAAACTTTCCGCGATCCACGAAATCCCGAAACCGAACTGGCCAAGACCAAACGCCCAGCCGACGAGGAAAGCGCGCCCGAAGGAGAGATCGCGAAGACCGACAAACAACGCGGAATAGGCAACGGGAACAAGCAGGAGAAGCGAGAAAGGCGGGAAAGTCAGAACGGTCAGCGCCCCGGCGACGAAACCAAGCGTCATCCGCGAAAGCAAACGGTGGCGCAGTGCTATGCGGTTCAGAATTTCCGGCTTCACGATTTGATCGGACGCCGCACGCTGATCCATGGCGCGGCGAGCAAGAGCCCCACGCCACTGACAACAAATATATCGGCCATGTTGAAGGCAGGCCAATGTGTTGTGCCAATGTAGAAATCGAGAAAGTCTGTTACAGCCCGATACCGCACACGATCGATAACATTGCCCAAGGCTCCGCCAATGATCGCGCCATAGGCAAGTGTTTCGACCGCATTTTCGGCGCGAAACAGCATAACCCCCAGCCAAACACAGATGGCAAGAGCGAGAGCGATGAGGCTCCACCACGGCGCGCCGCCCAACATCCCGAAAGTCACGCCGTCATTACGATAAAAGACGAGGTTGAATCCCGGAAACACGGGAATCCCGGCGCTTAAAGTGACGGCATTCGCAACGACAATGGCTTTGGTGATCTGATCGATCGCGAACGCAGCAAGTGCTGCGAAGACGCCGATCATCGGAGATACCTTGTTTAGTGACATTGCCTCATCCCAACCAGACATCAAGGAACAGCATCAGAACGAGCCCGACTGCGAGACCGAGCGTCGCCCTGTTCTGATGGCCGCTGCGATGGGTTTCGGGGATGATTTCGTGGCTAATGACGTAGAGCATTGCGCCCGCAGCAAAGGCCAGACCCCATGGAAGCAGCGGTTCCGACAGTGTGATGATGCCGGCCCCGAGCAGACCGCCAATCGGCTCGACCATGCCAGTCAGCGCCGCAATGCCCCAGGCGCGCAGCTTCGGATATCCCTCGCCCAGCAGCGACACCGCGACGGCCAATCCTTCGGGCGCGTTCTGCAAGCCGATGCCGATGGCGAGTGGGAGGCCACCTTCCATGCCACCGGAACCGAACCCGACCCCGACCGCGAGACCCTCGGGAAAGTTGTGGATCGTGATCGCGATGATGAACAGCCAGACCCGCCGCAATGACGCCGCTTCGGGCCCTTCGCGTCCCGTCTTGAAATGCTCGTGCGGCAGCTTTTCGTTCATCAGGGCGACAGCCCCCATGCCCAGAAGGATCGAGACGCATACGATGGCCGCAGGCATCGCGCCGTTCTCGAACATCGGCTCTGCGGCATCTAATGCCGGGATGATCAGCGAAAAGAACGAGGCTGACAGCATGACACCGGCAGCGAAGCCGAGCGACAGATCGCGCGTGGCCCGGGACGGGATGCGCCCGAACAGCACGGGAGCTGCTCCGACTGCCGTGAGCGAACCGGCGGCGAGACTTCCGAGAAAGCCGAGCATTATCGGGGACAGATTTTCCATGGGCGGGCCAGATTATCCTTCGGCGTAGCTCGAAAAGACTTCCGTCGACCCGTCCTCGCGGATGAGGAAGACATCATAGGCTTCGCGGTCATCTTCAGGCCCCATACCGGGCGAGCCATAGGGCATCCCCGGAACGGCGAGGCCGACGGCGTCCGGGCGCTCCTCGAGAAGGCGGCGGATGTCAGCGGCCGGGACATGGCCCTCGATCACGTAGCCATCAATGAGCGCGGTGTGGCAGGAGACCATGCGCTGCGGCACGCCGTTGTCGAGCTTGAAGCGAACCAGCGATCCACCGAACATGTCCTGGCCGGTCGGCGCAAAACCGTTTTCTTCGAGATGGTTCATCCAAGACACGCAACAGCCGCAACCGTTGGTCTTGCGGACGTCGATCGCCGTTGCCTCTGCGAGGGCCTGGGCCGCCGGGAAAAGGGCGAGCGTAATGGCCAGAGCTTGGGTCATGCGTTTCATGGGTCAGAGCCTTTCGGTTGTCGTTTCGGCAATCTCGCTGCCGAGGTTTTCATTCAGAAACGCCCGCGCCTCGGCCAGACGCGAGAGCGCGGCGGTATCATCCGCTTCGCTCTCGGCTGCTTCGGCGAGCCGGTCGTCAGAGAGAGGGTCAGTCGGGCGCCCATCCACGAGGACTTCGTAGTGCAGGTTCGGACCTGTCGCCGTGCCAGTCGCGCCGACGCGGCCGATCACATCTCCCGCCGCCACGCGTTGGCCTTGTGCCAGGTCTTCCGGCACGGCGCTCAGATGCGCGTAGCGCGTCATGGTGTCGGAGCCGTGCAAGATCTCGACCACGCGACCATAGCCGCCGCGCCAGCCGATGAAGCTGACCCGCCCCGGTGCCGTCGCTTGAACCGGTGTCCCACGTGCCGCTGCGAAATCGACGCCGGTGTGCATCCGGACGTTGCCGTAGACCGGATGCGTGCGGCGTCCGAACACCGAGCTGAGGCGCGCACCCTCGACCGGCTGTGCGAAGACGCGCAGCACCTCGCCATCGACGTAGATCGTCGCCTGACCGCTGCCGTCGTCCGGCCATACGATCTCGTAAAGCGAACCGCCGATCTCCAGTGCGGCGAAGGCGAGCTCGGGCTGTCCGATCCTCTCCTCACCCACACGCGCCTCGCGCCAGAGAAGCCTCAGTGTCTCGCCACCGGCCATCTCGCGGTGGAAATCCACGGTCCCACCCAGCATCTGCGCAAGGTCCACGGAAAAACGGGCGGGTATGCCGGCTTCGTCGAGTGCCGCGAAGATCGAACTGTCGATCACGGCTTCGCCGGCAAGGGTTACGATCTCCGGGTCCGGAGCTAAGACCTGGGTGGACAACTGCTCGCCGAAAAGCACCTCGATTCGCACCCCGTCCTCGACGGCGAGCGAGACGGTGCGGGTGCTGCCGTCCATGGTCGAGACAACAGTGACCGAATGCCCCGGCCGCAGCCGTCGCAGATCGTATTCCGCGCCAAGCGCGAGGGCAACTTCGGCTCTTTCAGGTGCCGCAAGACCGGCTTCGGACAGCAAGAAATCGAGCGTCTCGCCAGGCGCAATGTCGCGCGACCACGTCGACAGCGGTGGCTCGATCGCCCGTACCGGCACGTCGGCAAACGCGACCTGCAGAAGGGGTAGGGGGCCGACGTCGGGTGCATCTTCTGCCCATACCGTCACGGGCAGCGTCACGGGGATGTCAACGTTCTGGGGGGCTTCAGGACCTTGGGGCATCCAATTACCTGCCTGGGCAAGTTCCGGCGGCACGGGTTCTTTCGATATGAAATCAGAGATGGCGATAGCCGCTCCCGAAACTGTCCCCGCAATTGCGACACCCGCCGCCAAAGTTCTGAGCCTCATGTCGCCCCCTCCATTTCTTCTTCCAGCGCGCGGCGAATTTTCGGCACCGCGAATTCTCTGGGTTCGTGATAGTCGATCATGGTGACGAACCGCCCAGAGGCTGCGAACAGGAAGACGCTCGCGGTGTGGTTCATCGTGTAATTGCCGCTCTCCGTCGGCACCCGCTCGTAGGTGGCGCGGAAGCCGTGCGCGACGCGCGCGATCTGCTCTTCCGGTCCCGTCCAGCCACGTATCCCAGGATGGAAGTAGCCGACATATTCGGCCATCGTTTCGACAGTGTCGCGCTCGGGATCGACCGTGATGAAAACCACGTTCATCTCGTCGGCCTCGTCTCCCAGATCGTCGAGCCATCCCGAAATGTCCGAGAGCGTGGTCGGGCAGACATCGGGACAGTAGGTGAAGCCGAAGAACGCCATCGTCGGGCGACCGATCAGGGTTTCCGGCCCGACCGCGTTGCCCTCATGATCCGTCAGACGGAAATCCATCTCGGTCAGGGCCACAGGCCGCTGCCCGACAGGTTCTGGTCCACCGGGTCCATCGACCTGCCACCAACCGACGAAGAGCATCAGGGCGACCGCCCCGACACCAGCCACGCCGTACCCCAGGATCGCCCGTCGCCGCATCAGTCCTCTGGCCCCCGCGCGGCGATTCCGAGGATCGGCACCTCGACCGTCACTTCGCCTCCGTCGTCGAAAAGCAGGGTCAGCGGAAAGGTGTCCCCTTCCGTCATCGGTTCTTGTAGCCGCATCAGCATTGCGTGCAGGCCCCCCGGTTCGAGCGCGACGCTCTCGCCCGGGGCGATCGCGATCTCCCCCGCCGGGCTCATGGAACTCACACCTTCGGCATTTGTCTTCGTCTCGTGAATTTCGGGCATCATCGCGAGAGGTGTTGTAAGGCCGATCAGCGTCACTGGCTCGTCGCCAGTGTTGCGGATCGTCATGTAAGCGGCCCCGGGACGGTTCATCCCGATGGAGGCGCGGGACCACGCGTTCTCGACGACAACATCCTCGGGTCCGGCCAGCGCGGGCGCTGAGAACCCTCCAAGGGTCAAAAGCGCCGCCAGTGTGCTGGTCAAAATATACTTTTTCATCGTTCTGATCCTGCCCTTTGTATTCAGCTTTGCGCGGCAGCGACTTCGGCGGCCACCAGACGACGCAATTCTGCCTCCCCGAATGGATCGAGCGGCTTGCCGTTCACGAAGAATGTGGGCGTCTGGCGAATTCCCACGGTCTCGACGTCAGCACGATCCTGGTTCAGGATCGCCACGACATCGGGTGCCAGCATTTGCGTGCGCGCGGCCTCGGCATCGAGTCCGGCCGTGGCGGCGATCTGAAGGATCAGGCCAGGCGCCGCGGCACCGTGCGACGCCCATCTCGGCTGTTCCCGCAGAACGGCCTCAAGCACCGGCACGTAAACGTCCTGCATGCGCGCCGCCTCGAGCACGCGGATCGCTTCCTCGGATGCCGCGCCGTGGAAGGGCGTGTAGCGGATCACGACGCGGACAGCATCCCCATGCTCGGCCATGATGTCCTTCACGATGGGATGAAAGGCGCGACAGGCCTCGCAGGCCGGATCGAAGAATTCGACGATCGTGACGGGCGCTTCCGCAGGCCCGAGGATGGGCGAGTAGGGGCGGATCATCGCGTCCGCGAGTTCCGGCGCAACAGGCTCCGCTTCGGCCACCGGGCCGGGGCGGGTTGCAAACCAGGTGGCTCCGCCGAAACCGGCGACGCCGAGGGCGAGAACGGACAGGATCAGGCCGCGTCGGTTCATGTTCGTGTGTCCTTCAATGAAAGGGCCGACAGCGCCCCGATCAGCGCGAAGGCGGCGAGCGCCATCAGCGGGATCGGGATGCCGAAGACCAGTTGGTTGTCATCGGTGCAAGAGGGGCCGGTGGCCGTGCAGGGCTGGATGCGTTCGGGAACAAGACCGACGTACAGCCCCATGTGCCAGAGGGCGATTGCGCCGCCGCCAAGCGCCAATGCGATGCCGTAGCGTCCCACGCGGCCGTCCCGCCACCAAAGGCCGAGCCCGAGGACAATGGCCAAGGGGAACATGAAGGCGCGCTGGAACCAGCACAGCACGCACGGCGTCTGCCCCAGCACCTCGCCGATGAAAAGCACGGCAAGCGAGGCGACGAGCGCGATGATCCACGCCAGCCCGAGGGCTGTTTCTCCGGATATGCGGTTCATGTCGGTCAAATCCTCTCTTCCAGATCGGCGAGGATCTCTTCGGCGGAGGTGCCATAGGGCCATGAGTCGGCAAAACCTGCTTCGGGGTCGAAGAGGAACAGATGCGACGTGTGGCCCATGGTGTACCCATCCGGCGCTGCGGCCTCTTCGACGCGCTCAAAGAAGATTGGAAACGTCTCGGACGTGGCGGCGATCTGTTCCGGCGTGCCCGTCAGCCCGATGATGCCCGCATCGAACAGCGGGACGTATTCGGCGAGTGCTGGGGGCGTGTCTCGTTCAGGGTCGATTGTTATGAAAATCGGCTGGACCTTGGCGGCATCGTCGCCCAGACCGTCCATCACCGCCGCGACCTCAGATAGGGTCGTCGGGCAGACGTCGGGGCAGTTGGTAAAGCCGAAAAAAACCAGCATCCAGCGCCCCGCAAAGTCCTCCTCGGTTTGAACCATACCCTGGTGGTCCGTCAGTTCGAACTCAGCGAAAAAAGGCGGCTCGGCGTCAGTTCGGGCGCTATCGGCACGATAATCGGACCATAGCAAAAGCCATACGAAGGCAAGCGCTGCCACGCCTGCCAAAACCCAAAGAAACTTCTGTGCCGATGTAAGGGACAATCCTGTTCGCCTGTTTTTGATTCTTATTGCATGTGCGGATACATCCTCTAGCCGCTAGAGGTTCAAGCACGAAATCATGGTATAGCTTGAACTCACGCGTCTGTGAATCCGACACTTGTTTATTCCGACGGCAAAACCTACACAAACTGTATCTTTTTCATGGAGGCGAAAATGCTCACGATCGGTACTCTGTCAAAGAAGACTGGCACAAAAGTGCAGACCATCCGGTACTACGAACAGATCGGACTCATGCCCGAACCTGGCAGGACCGAAGGCGGACAGAGGCGCTACGACAATGCACAGCTCGACCGACTGTCCTTCATCCGCCATTCGCGGCAACTCGGTTTCTCGCTCGATGCGATCCGCGAGCTGCTCGACCTCAGCGACCATCCCAACCGCCCCTGCGACGAGGCAGATGCCATCGCGCGTCGCCAGCTCAAACAGGTGGAGCAGCGCATGGCCCGCCTGAAGGCGCTGCGCACGGAACTGAAACGCATGGTTCACGAATGCAGCGGCGGGCGGACCGGAGACTGCAAGGTGCTTGAGGTGTTGCGGGACCATTCGGAATGCCTGACCGAGCACGAGGAAATCGGGGCCTGAAGGAATTCAGCCAACATTCCGGCTGGAACGCAGATCAGCCGCAAAAGTTAATGTGTCGTACAACACAAGCTGGAACCACAAAATGGCCGCTAGACAAGATTCAATGGAGAGACGGACGCTTTGGATCGTTCTTGCGCTCAATATCGGTTTGGCCGTGGCCTTTTTCGCAACAGGCGCCTTCGGCGACTCAAGTGCCCTGATCGCCAACGGGCTCGATAACCTCTCCGACAGCTTCGTCTACGCGATCAGCCTTTTCGCTTTGTCCCGATCCGACAAATGGAAACGCGGGGCTGCGAACGTTTCCGGCGGGCTGCTGATTCTGTTCGCCGCTGGTATCCTTTACGATGCATGGCGCCGCTACATCGGCGGGTCAGATCCGCTCGGGACGATCATGATCGCAATGGCCCTGATCGCGGCGGCTATCAACGCAGTCTGCGTCTGGCTGCTCGCTAAGCTCAAAGATCCGGACGTCAACATCCGCGCGGCCAACACCTTCAGTTACAACGATTTCGCCGCGAACCTCGGAATAGTCGTGGCTGGCGGCCTCGTCGCCTGGCTAGGAACCAACTGGCCGGACCTCGTCGTCGGCGTGATTGTCGCCGGGATCGCGGCCTGGGGCGGTATCGACATCCTGCGCGACGCACACGGCGAACACCACAAAGCGGTTCACACGGACAAATAGTTGCGGGAGATTCTTTCTGAAAGAAAGGGTTGAAGCTACAGTGACTATAGCAATTAGTCTTGTTCCAAGACGATTCGAGGAGCGACCCGTTGCATATGACCGACCCCCTACTTGTACCCACCAAACTACTGGATTTTGATGCCACGCCTCTTGCGCATCTAATTGGGAACCGCAGCTGGCGCGGCTTATCCGAACACGATCGGATCGGAGCCGTCTATGATTTCGTTCGGAATGAAATCGAGTTCGGATACAATCGAGCTGACGACATCCCCGCATCCGAAGTGTTTTCCGACGGCTACGGGCAGTGCAACACCAAAGGCACGCTCTTGATGGCGCTGCTGCGTGGTGTCGGCATTCGTTGCCGGTTGCATGGGTTTACGATCCACAAGGGCTTGCAGCGCGGTGTTGTCCCTGAGCTGGTGTATCCGCTTGCTCCGCAGGAAATTCTCCACTCATGGGTCGAGATCGAATTTCAAGATTCCTGGATCAACCTTGAAGGCTTCATCCTGGATGACGCTTTCCTCGATGTCCTGCAAACGTCATTCTCGGACACAGAAAGTCTCTGCGGTTATGGCGCGGGCACGGATTGCCTTGGCGCGCCTCCCGTCGCCTGGAACGGAGAAGATACCTACATTCAGAAAACCGGCATCGTGCAGGATTTCGGCGTGTTTGATACGCCGGACGCATTCTATTCGTCCCATGGGCAATCCTTTGGATGGCTGCGTGGTGCCCTTTACCGTCATATCATACGCCACTGGATGAATGCGCGCGTACGTGGTTTGCGCAGCGGTCGCCTGAAGATTGACCGACGCGCGACACACGCGCATGAGGAGCCTGCCAATGCCACATGACCACGGGCACGCCCATATCGATCCGGATTCTGGCGATCGGCGGGTTGCCATCGCGATCTGGGCGAACGGGCTTCTTACCGTTGCGCAGATCGTCGGGGGCATATTCTCGGGTAGTTTGGCACTGATAGCAGATGCGCTGCACAACTTTTCCGATATGGCTTCGCTTGTCATTGCCTTTGCCGCACGCAAGATCGCGCGCCGACCGGCCGATGAGCGCATGACCTTCGGATATGGCCGGGTCGAAATCGTCGCGGCCCTGATCAACTACACGACCCTGATCGTGATCGGCTTCTACCTGATCTACGAAGGCGGCATGCGCATGATTGATCCACCCGAAGTCATGGGGTGGACCGTCGTCATTCTCGGTGGAATTGCGCTTGTGATCGACACGCTGACCGCAATGCTGACCTATTCGATGCAGAAGGGCAGCGTGAACATTCGGGCGCTTTTCCTGCATAACCTGTCGGACGCGCTTGCTTCGGTCGCGGTTATCGTCGGTGGGTCACTGATCATCCTTTACGACATGCGTTGGGTTGATCCTGCCATCACGATCGGCATCGCGCTCTACATTCTGTATCTGTCTTTCACTGAAATAGGCGGCCCAATCCGAACCCTGATGCTCGGGAGCCCGCCGGACATCGACAACGAGGCCGTCGTCGAAGCGATGCGGAAAGTCGAAGGCGTCGCCGACGTCCACCACGTCCATCTCTGGCAAATGCAAGAGCACGAGGCTGCGCTCGACTGCCATGTCGTCGTGGCAGCCGAGGGGTGGTCGAAGATTGAAGAGATCAAGAGCGCGATCAAGAAGCGGCTGAAGGGAGAATTCGGCATCAGCCATTCCAGCCTCGAATTCGAGCACGAGGATCGCGCTCATCAGAACGCCGATCTCTATGGTCACGGTAATTCGAGAGATGGGGAGGAAACTCATACTCACGAAAAAAGCTGACCGAGCATGAGGATAGCATTTCCTCATTTGCGACGGCAAGTTGACGTCGACCAACGTCAAGTGGACTGATGAACCTTTGCATGAGCAACTGGCTGCGAAGGGCAGTAGCGAAGGTCTGAGGCGGATACACTACAGGGGTATCACGTCCAAGTTACAGAATGTCACTTGACCTCCCCTTGCTGGAAAGTTGTAGCAGTAACTGTATGACCTGCGTTTTTCGCCTTGTTTTGATTCTCATGCTGACCTTCGGTGCAGTGACTGCGCCGGATATGTCGTCGGCCAGTATGTCAATCACGGCTATGGCGCAGATGGAACCCACCGAAAGCGCGGATGGCCGTTGCGGCGGGTGCGATCCCACCGGATTTGCTGAGGGCACTGCCTGTGAAGGTGGGTGTCCTGTTCCTTGCGGCTCCAGCGGTACTTCTGGCTTCCTTGCCAAGATGCCGTCAGCGCGGCTCACGAGGCCTTTTGGTACTGCCGTCCGGGGTGCCGAACCTCTGATCTCACTCGGCACGAATCCGTCGCTTGATCCATTCCCTCCCAAACTGCCTGTCTGAACCTGAAACCGGCCTCGCCTGCTGCGAGGCCTGATTGTTGCCTTGGCCGAAGCTGGCTGAGTGCGACCCTTTCAGATCAAGGCAGTTGCGATGATCCTCCACAGACCGATTTCACGAAGGCACGTGCTGCACACCGGTGCCGCCTTCACAGCTCTATCCGCTCTGTCACCTGCACGAATGGCGATGGCCGATCCAACAGGGGACCCCTTCGTGCTACGCGCGGCATCCGGACAGGCCGCCCTGCGACCGTTGCCATACGGCCCGACTAATGTCTGGAGCTATAGCGGATCCGTCCCCGGACCTGAAATCAGGGTCCGGCAAGGCGACCGTATCCGGGTTCTGGCTCAGAATGGGTTGGATGAAGGGACCACAATCCACTGGCATGGCATCCGCACGCCCAATGCGATGGACGGGGTGCCGTTCCTCACGCAGGACCCGATCCCCGTCGCGGGCGAATTCCTTTACGAATTCGATGCGCTGGATGCGGGCACGTTCTGGTACCATCCGCACCAGCGCAGTTCCGAACAGGTCGGACGCGGCCTTTACGGGCCGCTGATCGTCGAGGAGGCGGACCCGATCCGCGTGGATCGGGACCTGACCTGGATGCTGGACGACTGGCGCATGACCCGCGACGGACAGATTGCGGGTGACTTCGGCAGCCGCCACGACGCCATGCATGGCGGTCGTATCGGGAATTCCGTGACGATCAACGGTCAGATGCCGGAGCGCATTGCGGTGCGGTCCGGCGAACGTATCCGGCTGCGATTGATCAACACAGCGAACGCGCGGATTTTTGGGCTGGATTTCGGGGCTCTTGAGCCTGTCGTAGTCGCTTTGGACGGTCAGCCCGTGACGCCTCATGTCCCTGATAGCAACATCGTTGTGATCGGCCCGGCCATGCGTGTCGATCTGGTGATCGACATGCCCGGCAAGCCTGGAGACGCCGTGACCGTCATCGATACCTTCTACGAGGGGCTCGAATACCGGCTGGTCGATCTTGCCTACGGACCGGACAGGTTGCGGGACGCGGTACCGGACTGGTCGATGGACCTGCCGCCCAACCCGCTGGCCGAACCGGACATGGCGTCGGCCGCGCGGCACCAGATCGTCTTCAACGGCGGAATGATGGGGCAGATGATGATGGGCAGCGGTATGGGGTCGATGATGGACCAGATGCGCGAGGGCAACATGTGGTTCATCAACGGAGAAGCCGCGACGGGTCATATGATGGACCCCTTGCCGGTCCTACCGCAGGGCACGTCGCACGTGTTCGAGATGGATAATCGCACCGCCTGGCACCATCCGATCCATTTTCACGGGCATTCGTTCCGTGTGATCGCCCGCAACGGACAACCGACTCGGTATCGCGAATGGCAGGACACCGTCCTGATGGCGCCCGAAGAACGGGTCGAGATCGCCTTCGCCGCGGACAATCCCGGTGACTGGATGTTCCATTGCCACATTCTGGAACACCAGGCGGCGGGCATGATGGGCGTCATCCGTGTCGAACCTGGCACGACCAAAACCTGAAACTCACACACTTAGACCATGAAAATGAATGAACCGATAAAGAAGATACTGGGATTTGCCAGCCTCGGCACGGCAGGTGCCGTCGCCGTCCTTGCGATGAGCCTGAATGCCGCGCCTGCCGCGGCGCAGGAGATCACGCTCTACTAGAACCCACAATGCGGATGTTGCGAGAGCTACGCGGACTATCTGCGCGAGAACGGTTTCACGGTGGAGGTGAAGCCGACCCACGACCTGGCGCAGATCAGCCGCGATGCGGGCATCCGGGATGACTTCCAATGCTGCCATACAGCCTTTGTGGACGATTACGTCGTCAGCGGCCACGTGCCGATTGATGTCGTCAACAGGCTGCTGGAAGAGCGCCCGGAAATTGCCGGTGTGACTCTTCCCGGCATGCCATTGGGGTCGCCGGGTATGGGCGGCGCGAAACAGGAGCCCTTCAAGATTTACACCGTCGAAGAAGGTGTGAGCCCGACCGTATATGCGGTCGAATGATCAATCGCGCGGTCTGGTGCGAACCCGTGTCAGACCGGCTTCAAGGAAAAACAATGGATGGAATGCATGATGATGGACGGTGGAATGATGGGCGGCGGCATGATGATTGCGATGGGCCTCGTCTGGTTGCTGATCGTGGGTGTGCTGGTGCTCGCGGCGATCGCCTTGGTCAAATACATCCGCTCGGACAGCGGAAAATAGAAATGTGCCAGAATGCGGATTGAGGGTGCCAGCAGCGGCGACAGCCTGTTGTCGATGGGATTGGTCTGGGCGCTTTGCGTCCTGCTTGTCCTGTCGCTGCTCGCGGCACTTTTCATTCTCTGTATGTGGTTCGCAACAAGAAGGTGGAAGTGCCGTGAAAAACACCATTAGGCTCGCTGCCGTCCTGCTCGCCACAACGGTTTTGCCAGTAGCAGCGCAGAGCGACGTGCTCATGGGCGAGCGCCTTTATCAAGAGAATTGTGCCAGTTGCCATGGGGCAAACCTGGAGGGGCAACCAGATTGGCGCACACGATTGCCGAACGGCAGGTTGCCTGCCCCGCCGCACGATGCCTCCGGCCATACCTGGCATCACCCCGACCGCGTATTGCTCGACATCGTGAAACGCGGACCGGCGGCGATTGTCGGGAACGGGTACGAAAGCGACATGCCCGGATATGAGGATGTGCTGACAGACGATGAGATCACGGCGATCCTCGACTACATCAAAACCACATGGTCCGACCGGATCCGCGCGTCGCAGGAAAACCGATCCGTTGCCGATGAGCAGGCGCAGCCATGACGGAAGAGGTCGAGGGAAATGCCGACCCTGTGTCGCGACGCGGTATCTCCGGGTTCGTGCTGGTGCCGCTGATAGCTTTTGCCCTCATGGTCCTGTTCGGTTGGGGGCTTTTCAGGGGTGGCGACGACTTGCCGTCGGCGCTTCTCGATAAACCAGTGCCGGAATTCGCGCTGCCCCCGGTGCTCGGCCGCGAGGAAGGTCTTTCGACGCAGGATCTGATTGGCCATGTCTCGCTGGTGAACGTCTTCGCCTCCTGGTGCGTGCCCTGCCGTGCCGAACACCCGCTGTTCATGGAATTGGCAGCGACTGGCGAGGTCCCACTCTACGGGATCAACTACAAAGACCCACCCGAGCAGTCGCGCGCCTGGCTCGACGAGCTCGGCGATCCCTACGCGCGCATCGGGGCCGACATCGACGGACGCGCGGGCATCGAATGGGGCGTCTACGGCGTTCCCGAAACCTACATCATCGCGCGCGATGGCACCATCGCCTACCGCCATGTCGGTCCGATCACGCGAGCGATCCTGCAGGATACGTTGCTGCCGATCGTCCGTTACCTCAAAACCCAATCCGCCAAGGAGACAACGCCATGAAAATTCTGAAACCGGCGCTAGTCGCCTGGGCACTGTCCGTCGGCGCGGCGTTTGCCGGGCCGCAGGGGTTTGCACTGCATGACACCCCAAAGCCTGTCGCCAATGTGCGCTACGAGAAAGATGACGGCAGCCGCGGAGACATGGAAGATTTTCGCGGCAAAGTGATCCTCGTGAATGTCTGGGCAACCTGGTGCGTCCCCTGCCGCGAAGAGATGCCGACGCTGGATGCGCTTCAGGCGGAACTTGGCGGCGACGACTTCGAAGTGGTTGCCCTTTCCATCGACCGGGCCGGATCACAAATCGTTCGGCGTTTCTACGACGAGATCGGTGTGACCAATCTCAATATGTATGTCGACCAGACCATGCTTTCGATGACCGCGCTGCGCACCGTTGGCCTGCCGACGACGATCCTGATCGACGCGCAGGGGCGGGAGCTCGGGCGACTGGTCGGACCAGCCGAATGGGACGACCCCGAAATGGTGTCCTTTCTGCGCGGATTTATCGAATGAGTTCCCCAGAAGACGTTCCCTCACCCTTGACCTTCCAGTTACTGGAATGACTATCTCATTAACATCGACAGGATTTTTCGGATGACCGACATATCACCTTCCAGCATTGCGGGTGCCGCCGACATTGAAAGCGCAGGCAACTGGCCCCGGTGGCTGACGCGCAGACGATTGCTGTTCGTCGGTGCGGCAACCGTGATGGGGGGCGGCATGGCCCTGAACTGGGGATGGCTCACCGCGATCGGGCTCGCGCCTGTTCTGGTCTCGCTGGCCCCCTGTGCCGCGATGTGCGGCCTGGGTCTGTGCATGAAGGGCGGGTCTGGAAAGGGATGCTCCAACTCGCCGGACGGGGCGTCTCCCGACTGAGTTCTTTCGATAACCACACGATCAACCCAAGGAGAAAACCATGAGAGAAACACTTACAACTTTCGTCGTTGCGACGGCCCTTACCGCAAGTGCATTTGCCGTCAGCGCCCAGGAACAGACCACGCCGGAAACGGGCGAAATGATGCAGAATGAGGGGGCCATGCAAGGCGGCATGATGGACGGCGACATGATGGGCATGATGAAGATGATGGCCGAAATGAAACCCATGATGGAAGCCTGCACCGAGATGATGGCGTCCATGACCGAGAATATGGACGGCGGCATGATGCCGTCGGAATAGTCTGACGGCTAGATTTGCCCAAATGTCTGTCGATAAACGGATCGGCAGGCATTTATTGTAAGGATACAAGAATTGACAGCACTGACACGGCGCGCCGCTTTAGCGATACTCGCGGCCACGATTTCGTCTCCGGCCTTCGCCAATCATCCGGGGGAAAACCTGGATGCGCGCATGTTCGAGATGGAGCCCTACTTCCAAGCCATCGATGCAGCGCAGGCTCCGGGTTTCGAACTGCAGGATTCCGAGGGGAATCCCGTGCGCCTGTCGGATTTCGGCGACAAGGTGGTCATCCTGCATTTCATCTACGCCGACTGCCCGGATATCTGCCCGCTCCATACGGACAAGATCGCGGCCATTCAGGCCTCGATCAACGACGGTCCGATGAAGGATCTTGTGCAGTTCATCTCGATCACCACCGATCCGGTGAATGACACGCCGGACGTGCTGCGCGATTACGCGGACCGGCATGGGCTCGATCCGAGCAACTGGGTCATTCTGACCAAACGATCCGATCAGGCCAATGACGCGACGCGCCTTCTGGCGCGGGAATATGGGCTGGAGTTCACGATGACCGCCGACAGCGACATGATGATGCACGGAGCGGTCACCCATGTCGTGGACATCGGCGGGCGGTTCGCTGCAAAATTCCATGGCATGGACTTCAAGAACGTGAACCTGATCCTCTATGTCAGCGAGTTGACCAACAACGCCCAGCATCGACGCCGGGAGCCCAGCTGGTGGGACCGGCTGACAGGTGTGTTTCAATGAGTGTCGTCGCGACTGGCGTCAGGCTGTCCTCGACAGACGGAATTTCCCTGACAGCTCTGCGTCGGTATTTTGCGGTGATCATCCCGGCCAACTTGATCTGGGAGTTCGCGCATATGCCGCTCTACACGATATGGAACGAGGGCACCTGGGGTGAGATTGTCTTCGCAGCCGTCCATTGCACGGGTGGTGATATCCTGATCGCCATGAGCGCGCTGATGCTTGCCCTCATGCTGTCGGGCAGGGGCTGGCCCCTGGTCGCCTCGACGCGGCGGTCTGTGACCGTCCTGACGGTGGTGTTCGGGCTCGGATACACGCTGTTCAGCGAATGGCTCAACATCGTGATCCGCGCCGCCTGGGCCTATTCGGACCTGATGCCAATCATTCCGGTCCTCGATGCGGGCCTGTCACCTGTGTTGCAATGGATCGTGGTCCCGCTGGTCGCGTTCTGGTGGGCCGTGTGGCCCTTCAGCACCGAGCGTGACGCGTGATGGACATCTCCGGCATCGGCATCTTCGCGGCCTTCCTGGCGGGGGCCATTTCGTTCCTGTCGCCTTGCGTCCTGCCGCTTGTGCCGGGCTATGTCTCGTACATCGCAGGGCAGCCGGATTTGCGCATGACGCGGTCGGTCGGCTTGCGGGCGCGCGCCGGGGCGCTCGGGTTGAGTGCCTGCTTTGTCTTGGGCTTTTCGACGGTCTTCGTCGCCCTCGGGGCCGGGGCCAGCGCGCTCGGATCCCTGCTGCTGACATGGCGCACCGAGCTGAACTATCTCGGCGGCGCGATCATCATTCTGTTCGGACTGGTCATGCTGGGTGTCTTTCGTCTCAATGCGTTCTCGCGCGATACCCGTTTCAATCTCGACATTCCCGGCGGTCGCCCGTTTGGGGCCTACGTGCTGGGACTGGCCTTCGCCTTTGGCTGGACACCTTGCATCGGACCGATCCTCGGCGCGATCCTGACACTCAGTTCGACCTCCGGCGGCATGTCGGACGGCATCTGGCTGCTGTCGATCTATTCCGCTGGTCTGGGGGTGCCTTTCCTGCTGGCTGCGCTGTTCACCGACGCCATCGCCGCGCGGGTAAGGCAGATCGGCAGGGCCGGTCGCTGGCTCTACAAGGGCGCGGGTGTTGCCATGATCATAATGGGAGTTGCCATCATGACCGGGCAATTGTCCCGGTTTGCCTATTGGCTGCTGGGGACGTTTCCCTTTCTAGCGACGATCGGGTGACGAATCTCGAACCAGCTCTTGGCGTGATGGCTGATAAGTGGGGATCATCTCCCCCACTCAAAAAGGTCGTACACGCCGCGCCCCTATAGAGGCCGCGGGGCCGTCAGCCGATCAGGTAGACCCGGATCGGCATCCAGATACCCATGATCATCATCATCAGGTTCTCGGTGAGCGAGACGAACCCTAGTGGCACGTTGCTGTTCCCCCCGACGCAGGCGCATTTCAACTCGCGCTTGTCGATATAGACCGCCTTGAAGACCGAAACTGCACCGACCGTTCCGATGAAGAGGGCCACGGGAGCCGAAAGCCAGGTGAGCGCCCCGGCGACCATAAGGATGCCGGCGAAGGCCTCTCCGAAGGGATAAAGATAGCCGTAGCGCACCCAGCGGCGCGCCAGCAGGTCGTAATTCAGGAACATGGTCGAAAAGCTTTCGACGTCCTGAAGTTTCTGCACTGCAAGCAAGCACATCGAGATCGAGATGAACCATTCCAGCGCGCGCAGGCTGAGGATGGTTCCAAAGCTGTACCACGACAGGCCGAGCGCCATCAGAAACGCGATGGCAAAGATCGCGATCACCGGTTGATAGGATTTGTCCGAGCGTTCGCTTTCCGGTGCGTCGAGGCCGAAATGGACCCGCAGATCGTCATAGCCGCCGATCCGCTTGTCGCCGATCCAGGTCTGCGGAGTGGTTTCGACGCCATGTTCATCCATGAAGGCGTCTGTTTCCTCGCGTGTCGTCAGGTGATGATCCTCGACCTCGTACCCTTCGCGTTCGAGCAGGTCCTTGGACTTCAGGCCATAGGGGCAAAGATGATCGGGCATGACCATCCGGTAGAGCGTGGCTGTTTTGGTTGTGTCTTTCGGCATGGCGTTTCCTCCAGTTTCCAGTTCAAGCACCGCAACCGTAGAAGCCGCGATAGCCCGCCCGCAGGCCGGCATCGAGTTCAAGCACGAGGTCGGCCTCTTGTAACTCCCCGGGGCTGGGTTCTAGGGCACCGGTTTCGTCCGGCGCGCTCAGCGCCACGGATATACCTTCCGTGCCCCAGATGGTTCCGGCGTCGCCGACCTTCAGCCGCACCAGATCGCCGCTGATCTTGGCAAGGGCCACGCTGCCGCCATCCACGCCACCAATCGCCAGAGCGGGCTTGCTGGTGGTGGTGTAGGTGAATGTGCATTCCGCACCGGCGGGAAAGAGTTGTGCGATGTCCTCCCGGGTCAGGAATTCCAGATCGAGGATGGCGATCTCCGCAGTGGAGAGCGCCTCGTCGAGGCTCACGATCTGTGCCGGCCCGCTGTCTGCCTGCGCCGGGGCGTCACCGTTGGCGTCGATGTCGTTCACCAGATAACGCATCTCGGCGATTTCCTTGTCCTGCGCATAGATGATCTCATCCGCCAGCTTGCGCACGCGCGGGTCGGAGATATTGGCGCGGCTGGAGGTCATGATCGCGATGGAATGGTGGGGGATCATCGCGCGCATGTAGTTGGTGTCGCCGACCGTCACCTGGCTGCGCACCAGCCATAGCGACGCGGCAAAGACCACAGCGGCACCGACAAAGATCGCGGCGTTGACCATCTTGCTTGAGTACATCGACAGCATGTAGCCCAGCATGATGATCGCCATGGTGGCCCCCATCAGCAGGGCCATGTAGGCCCGCGTTTCGGACCAGAACACATGCGTCCAGAGATAGGTGTTGAGATACATCAGACCGAACATGACGACGGTAGATGTGGCGATCATCGCGAAAAAGCGGCCGTAGGACATGGAATCCTCCTCTCCCGAAATTGTGAAAGCTGAGGACGGAACAACTTTCCTGCGCTGGAATGTTCCGAAATCCGTTCCCAAGATAGCGGCGTCGCTGCCGCGCCAAGTTTTTGGAGTGTCGTCAGATTGCGGCTTTGGTGGCCGAAGGCGATTTCTCATCCATCGCCAGATCGGCCAGGATCGGACAATCGGGGCGGTGGTCACCTGCACAGGCATCGACAAGGTGCGATAGAGTTGCGCGCATCTCAGTCAACTCCGTAATCTTGCGATCGATCCGGTCGAGATGTTCTTCGGCGATCTGCTTGACCTCGGCGCTGGCCCGGTCGGTATCGGCATAGAGCTTCAGCAGGCTCCGGCAATCCTCGATGGTAAAGCCAAGCGCGCGCGCCCTCCCGAGAAACGCCAGCTTGTGCACATCGCTCTGCCGAAAGCTTCGATAGCCGTTGGCACTGCGTAGCGGCTCGACCAGGCCGATATCCTCGTAGTAGCGGATGGTCTTCGCGGGAAGGCCGGACAGGTCGGCCACGTCTCCGATATTCATGATCGTCTTCTCCTTGTTTTCATTCAGCCGGAACGGGGGACAGGCGGGGGTCGGTCACGGCCTTCGCCGCCTCGTCCATCGCCGGGCGCACGCGTCGCAGGCGCAGTGCGTTCGTCAGCACGAAGACCGAGCTGAGCGCCATCGCCCCCGCCGCCAGCACCGGCGACAGCAGCAGGCCCGACACCGGGTAAAGTGCCCCCGCCGCAACCGGGATCAGCGCGACATTGTAGCCGAAGGCCCAGAACAGGTTCTGGCGGATGTTGCGCATGGTGCGCCGCGATATTTCCAGCGCGTTGACCACGCCGCGCAGGTCGCCCGACATCAGCACCACGTCGGCGGATTCGATGGCGACGTCAGTGCCGGTGCCGATGGCGATGCCCACGTCCGCATGGGCAAGCGCGGGCGCGTCGTTGATGCCGTCGCCGACGAAGGCGATATGCTGGCCCGTGCCACGCAGTTCATCCAGTGCCGCGACCTTGCCGTCCGGCAGCACGCCCGCGATCACGTGGTCGATGCCCGTCTCCCGCGCGATGGCTTCTGCCGTCTCGCGCTTGTCGCCGGTGATCATGGCGACCTTCAGGCCAAGATCGTGCAGCGCCCGGATGGCGGCCGCGCTGGACGGCTTCACCGGATCTGCCACGGCGATGACGGCGGCAACGCGTCCGTCGACGGCGGCGTAAAGCGCGGTGCGGCCCCGCTCGGCCAGGCGGTGCTCTTCGTCGACCAACGCGCCGATGTCCAGCCTTTCGCGAGCCATCAAACGGTCGGCGCCCACCAGTACGTCCCGGCCCGCGACTTCTGCCCGGACACCGTGGCCAGTGATGGACTTGAATTTCTGCGCGTCGTGCCGGGCAACGCCCTCGGCCTTCGCCGCCCGCAGGATGGCCTCGGCGATGGGATGTTCCGACCGCGCCTCGACCGCCGCGACCAGAGCCAGCACCTCGGCCCGTTCAAAGCAGTCGGCCAGCACCAGATCGGTCAGTTCGGGGCGTCCTTCGGTCACCGTGCCGGTCTTGTCCAGCGCGACCACATCGACGGTCGAAAGCTGTTGCAGGGCGTCACCCTTGCGGAACAGCACACCCATTTCGGCGGCACGGCCGGTGCCGACCATGATTGAGGTCGGCGTGGCCAGCCCCATCGCGCAGGGGCAGGCGATGATCAACACCGATACTCCGGCGACCAGCGCAAAGGACAAGGCGGGCGATGGCCCGACCAGCAGCCAGACGATCACCGTCAGCAGCGCCAGCGCCATGACCGCGGGCACGAACCACAGGGTGATCCGATCCACCAGACCCTGGATGGGCAACTTGGCACCCTGCGCCTCTTCGACCATACGGATGATTTGCGCCAGCGTCGTATCCGCTCCCACGCGTGTCGCACGGAACTGGAAGGCACCGGAACCATTGACGGTCCCGCCGGTGACGGGATCGCCCACCGACTTGGCCACAGGCACCGGCTCGCCGGTGATCATGCTCTCGTCGACGCGGGCGCTGCCTTCGGTCACTTCGCCGTCCACGGCAATCCGCTCTCCGGGGCGCACGAGCAGGATGTCGCCTGCGGCGATGCGCTCGATGGCCACGTCCTCAGGCTCTCCGTCCACCAGCACGCGGGCGGTCTTGGCCTGAAGGCCCAGCAGCTTCTGGATCGCTGCGCCGGTGCGGCCCTTGGCGCGCGCCTCCAGCCACCGGCCCAGCAGGATCAGCACGACGATGACTGCCGCCGCCTCGAAATAGACGGCACGCGACCCTTCGGGCAGCAGCGCGGGCGCGAATAGCGCCACGAGAGAATAGAGATAGGCGGCAGAAGTGCCGACCGCGACAAGGCTGTTCATGTCCGGCGCACGCTTGAGCAGGGCTGGAAACCCGCGCGTGTAGAAGCTGCGCCCCGGCCAGAGCAGAACCACCGTGGTCAGGACGAACTGGATCAGCCAGCTTGCCCGATGGCCGATCGTGTCGCCGATCAGACCATGCATGCCGGGGATCAGGTGCGCGCCCATTTCCAGCAGAAACACCGGCAGGGCGAGGGCCGCCGCCAGCGCGGTCCTGCGAGCCAGCGTCCGCGCCTCTTCATCCTTGCGGGCACTCGTGTCTTCCGGCGCGCTGTCCTGCGGCAAGGTCGCGGGATAGCCTGCATCACCCGCCGCCTTCAGCAGGTCCGCAACCGCAACCGAGCCTTCGAGATACGTTACCGTCGCAGTTTCCGATGCCAGATTGACGTTCACGTCCAGCACGCCCGGCACCGCCGCCAGCGCCTTGTCCACCCGCCCGACGCAAGAGGCGCAGGACATGTTTTGAAGGGAAATTCGGACGTTGTGCGGACCGGACATGGAAATCTCCTGATTCTGATCCTCCCTCACATAAGGGTTCCATTCACTGGAAGGTCAACAGGTGCATCGAGGAATTTTTTCGGGCATTGACCTTCCCATAGGGGAACGCCCTAGGTAGCAGCAGCAAGAAGGAGATCGTGATGATCAGGTTCAGCGTGCCGGACATGAACTGCGGACATTGCACCGCGTCGATAGAGAAGGCCATTGTGACGATAGACCCACACGCGACTGTCACCTGTGACCTAACTGCGCGTTCCGTCGAGGTAGATAGCGCATTGGATGAAAGCGCTCTGAAGGCAGCGATTCACGATGCGGGCTACGGATCGCAAAGACTGAGTTAGTCCCGGCACTTCCAGTCACTACTGAAGTACTCACTACCATTTTCGCGTCTTCTGTCTGACTGGTGAACGTTGCTATGTATCTATTGCGCAACAGTTTTGAGCGCTCGCAGCGAGAATTCGCCTGCCTCGCTAGATTGTGCCAAACCTTCCCGCGCTGTAAGCGTTGACTAATTTGTCAAAACGTCCATGTTGCCGTTCATGAGAATGCGGGTCGCCACTTCGGTATGGGTGAAATTCCTCACTTGCTTCGCTTTTGCGTTGGCATTGGTTCTGTCTCCACCTTCTGCGGCACACGCGGCCTCAGGAATGCATGATGGTCAGCATTCTGGATCGATCAGCTCCCTTCTCAGCGAACCGACAGTTGGTCAGGGAACTGACATCCACGCCGACCACATGAAACACCCGGCGACAGTTGACGTGGATGACATATCCTCCGACATGGGTGAAACAGAGCATCAATCAACTCAGTGTTGTAACGGAATATGCATTTCTGTCGTCATTCCAGACGCAGACTTGGTATTCCCGGATCTTATTGCTGCGAAAGAATATATGATCCTGAGCGGTCAGGCGCATTCCGTCGAAACATCAGGGTTTCTGCGGCCCCCTCGATTCCTGATCTGAAACGGCGCCCAATCCGGGTGTGAGCCTTGCGCAGACTCTGCGTGAGACATCGTTCATCAATCAGGATACCTTCATGAAAATTCATCTACTCATGGGGGCTTCGGCCCTCGGGCTTGGCGCATGCGCCTATGAGCCTACCCCTTTGCCCTCCGTTGCGACACAACAGGCTGTCGTCAACGCGACCGTTTCGTCTCCGATCAACTATCAAGATCCATTGGCTGGCTACACCTATCGTGGTCCGACCGGCCCCCGTGATTGGCGGTCTGTCAATCAAGAGCAGACGGAGGGCAACTGATGCGGGTATCTAAGATTCCGCTGGTTCTTGGCTTTCCACTTTTCTTGGGTGCCTGCGCTACCGCAGTACCGGTAAGCTACACCGAACCGAAGGCCGGTTTTGCCAATGTGGCCAGCCAGATTACACCAGCGATCGGCAAACGGACCGTGTTTGCGGAAACGCAGGCCGAAAACGAAGCTCTCAAGAAACAGGTGCACAGCATGGTGCATCAGAAGACGATTTCGGCCGATACGGCGGTCCAGGTTGCGCTGCTGAACAATAAGGGTCTGCAAGCGTCTTACGCCAATGTTGGCCTCTCGGCCGCTGAGGCCTGGCAGCAATCGACGCCGGAAAACCCGATCGTCTCAATTGGCGTCTTGGGAATCGGTGCGCCTGAGCTCGGTGCCTACAGGGCGATCGAAGGGCTGATCCGGTCGAACGTCCTCGATGCCACCACGCGCAAACAGCGCATAGCCATTGCTGATGCAAGCTTCCGGCAGGCTCAGCTCAATGCCGTGAACGACACACTCGCGCTGGCCAATCAGACGCGAAAGGCATGGGTCGATGCAGTCGCCGCTTTCGAGGCCGTGAGCTATCTGCGGCGCGCAAAAGCGACCTCTGACGCCGGCTCGGAACTGGCTATGCGGTTGGGTGAGACCGGCGCACTCAACAAAGCTGGGCAGGCCCGCGAACAGGCATTCAATGCCGAACTGGCGGGGCAACTTGCACAGGCACGATTGAACGCCACTCGGTCCAAGGAGGCTTTGACCAGGTTGATGGGCCTCTGGGGCACCGAAGTCGATTACTATGTGCCAGATGCCCTTCCTGCACTGCCGCGTTCTGTCGGCCGTGTGACCGACATCGAGGCCAAGGCGCTCCGAAACCGGGTGGATCTGCGTGTTGCCAAACTTGGCCTGGAAGCGCAGGCCAAGGCATTCGGGCTGACCGATCAGACCCGCATTGTCAGCGATCTTGAGTTCATTGCCGGGTTCGAGGCGGAGCGGGAAATTGAGGACGGAGAAACGGAAACCGTGACCACCCCTCAGGTGGAAGTGGAGTTCGCGATCCCGATCTACGACACCGGCAAAGCCCGGATGCGCAAGGCGGAGTTGTCTTACTTACAAGCGGCCAACGTGCTCGCAGAGAAGGCCGTGAACGTCCGGTCCGAAGCGCGGGGTGCTGAAGCCTCCTATCATGCCGCATACAAAATCGCGCGCCACTACCGCGACGTTCTGGTGCCGCTACGCACGACCGTCGAAGAAGAGGGTTTGCTGTCCTACAACGGCATGATCACCAACACTTTCGAGCTGCTGACGGACGTGCGCGAGAAACTTGGCGCATCCCTGGAAGCGGCAAATGCAAAACGCGAATTCTATATGGCACAGGCCGATCTGACCGCCGCGATCTATGGCGGCGGCGAAGGCGGCGGTGGTGCTGGTGGAGAAGGCGCAACGCTTGCCGCCGGTGGCGGCGCAGGACACTGAAAGGAACTGACATGTTGAACAGACGTCAATTACTCGGAGCCGGCGCCGCAGGTGCAACGCTGGTCTCTTCAAAAGCCTGGGGTCAAACCCTGAACATGGGCCTCCCCGAAGCCGCGCAGATGGACAGTGCGGCAACGGCGATTACGGCGCGTCCGTCGTCAGGGCCGGACTACACACCTGTGGTCACGCTGAACGGGTGGACCCTGCCGCACCGGATGAACAACGGGGTCAAGGAATTTCACCTCGTCGCCGAACCGGTAGAGCGCGAACTTGCAGACGGCATGATTGCGCATTTGTGGGGTTACAACGGCCAGTCCACCGGTCCAACGATCGAAGCAGTCGAAGGCGACCGGGTCCGCATCTACGTCACCAACAAGCTGCCGGAAGGCACCACGGTGCATTGGCACGGGCTCATCCTGCCCTCGGGCATGGATGGGGTCTCCGGGTTGAGTCATCCCAGCATCCCGCCAGGAAAAACGTTTGTCTACGAATTCGACTTGGTGAAGTCCGGCACGTTCATGTACCACCCCCATGGCGACGAAATGACCCAGATGGCGATGGGGATGATGGGCATGTTCGTGGTCCACCCCAAGGATCCCACCTTCATGCCGGTGGATCGCGATTTTCTGATCATGCTGAATGCCTTTGACATCGATCCCGGCACATACGTGCCCCGCATCATGACGATGACGGACTTCAACCTGTGGACGTGGAACAGTCGGATCTTCCCCGACATCGATCCGCTGGTCGTGAACAAGGGCGACAAGGTGCGAGTACGCGTCGGCAACCTCACGATGACAAACCACCCGATCCACATGCACGGCTATGACTTCAAGGTCACCTGCACGGATGGTGGCTGGGTGCCGCCAGAAGCGCAATGGCCGGAGGTCAGCATCGACATCCCCGTGGGCGCGATGCGCGCCTATGAGTTCGTCGCAGACCATCTGGGTGACTGGGCGATTCACTGCCACAAGTCGCACCACACAATGAATGCCATGGGTCACGATGTGCCGACATTCATCGGGGTCAACAAGAAGCCGCTGACCCAGAAGATCCGTCAGTTCCAGCCGGAATACATGCCCATGGGCATGTCCGGCATGGGGGACATGGCGAAAATGGAAATGCCGCTGCCTGACAACACGATCCCGATGATGACGGGTTGGGGGCCCTACGGCCCCATCGAGATGGGCGGCATGTTTTCGGTCGTAAAGGTGCGGGACGGCATCGACGCGGACGATTACTCCGATCCCGGCTGGTACGAAAATCCTCCGGGCGAGATGGCCTACGAATGGACTGGCGAATTGCCCGAGTTCGCCTCGAACAACAGTCCCAAGACCATTCTCACACCAAAACCAAACTCGAAGGGCTGAACGGCCCTTCGTCAACTCCAACCAAACCAACCTACAGGACAATGAAATGAGAAATCTTCTTTTGACGACAAGCTTCGCGTTGGTGCTTTCGGCACCAGCATTTGCCGCAGGCACACATGATGGCGGGCACGGTGAGGCCAAGCCAGCCGAAATGATGATCGGCATGCCGGGTGAATCCGCCAATGTGGACCGCACAATTGATGTCACCCTGCTCGAAAACGACGAAGGCGAAATGCTGATCGAGAGCGAAGAGTTGACCATCAAGGAGGGTGAAACGATCCGCTTCAAAATCACAAACAAGGGTGAGCTAGAGCATGAATTCGTCCTTGATACAGTCGAGCGCAACGCCGAGCACAAGATCGAAATGGCCAAGATGGATATGGAGCACGACGACCCGAACCGAATCCGTCTTGATCCCGGTGCCTCGGGCGAGGTCGTCTGGACGTTTGCAAATGCCGGTACGTTCGAAGCCGCGTGTCTGATTCCGGGTCATTACGAGTCCGGCATGCACCGCGAGGTCGCAGTTGGCGATCAGATGGCACAGGCGGATGTGGAATACACGACTGGCAAGGTCAAAAAGATCGACGCCAAGGCCGGCAAGGTCACGATCATCCACGGCCCGCTGGTCAACCTCGACATGCCCGCGATGACCATGGTGTTCCGCGCCGACGAGGCAATGATTGCCAAGATGTCCGAAGGTCAGGACATCGAATTCGTCGCAGACCGCGTGAAGGGAAAACTGACCGTCACACAGATGAAGTGATGACAGTTAGTGGGGCCGGGGCAATCACCCCGGCCCCAACTTTTTGAGGCGTTACTCTGCAAGCAAGAATATCCCGTAAAATCAAGCGCTACGGAGGTAGCCGAGCATGATGAATTTCCTGAAAACCTGCACCACCGCCCTTGCACTCATCTTTCCGGCTTTGTCAGTGGACGCTTCCAGTGGCAAGGGTCAGCAGCCTCATGCGCGGGCCTTCGAAGTGCCTGGCCATGATCCGATCGGGAAACCCGGCGATGGCTCCACTTTCGACAGGTCGATCGAAATATCCATCAGGGAGACAGAAAGCGGCTACATGCTTTTCGAGCCGGACGCGATCCAGATTGAAAAGGGATCGGTCGTTCGGTTCTTGATCGGAAATACAGGCGCTCTGGATCATGAGTTCTTTCTCGGCTCCTTTGACGAAATTGCGAAACATCAGCAGTGGATGCGCGAACACCCCGATATGCAACATGATCGCGCCAACTCGGTTTTGATCCCAAGTGGACAAAATGCCGAGCTGATCTGGGAGTTCTCCGATATGACGAACCTGGAGTTCGTATGCTTGATACCCGGCCACCGGGAAGCGGGCATGTGGGGCGTCATCATCGTGCACGATCACCTTGCGCCGAAATCCAAGGGTTAGAGTTTTTGATGTCACTCCTGGACAGGTATCACGTGCTTGTACACAACGTATCTGCCGCGTTCGGGTACGACTACAGCGATGCGACGCCAGACTGGGTTCACCCGTTCATTCATCTGATACTGGTCTTGGCACCCTCGCTACTGATCACTGTCGGCTCATATCTTGCTATTCGCGGCATTTTCAAGCTTTGGAAGCGCCGTCACACCTCTACGTTCCACCCCGAACCCATACGGGGGCTTGAAGGCAGTCTTTTCAGCACAGTCCTGCGCTACTCCAGAAGGCAGCAGGCATTGATGATTGTAGTCAGCCTCATCGCGATGCCTATTCTATATTTGACCCTCGAACTGCCAAAGCAGATCGTAAACAACGCTTTGGATTCTGATCATTTCCCCGTTGCCGTTTTGGGACGAGACGTCGATCAGGTCGTTTTCCTTATGCTTCTCTGTGGTCTCTACCTTTTGGCGATCATCCTGAATGGGCTAAACAAATATGGCCTTAACGTGTTCAAGGGATTTGTAGCTGAGCGTTTTCTGCGGCGCTTCCGGTTGCTGGTCTATCGGCAATGGCGCAGCGATCCCGACTCCCGAAACCAGAGTGAAATCGTCCCTATTCTCGCACAGGAAGTTGAGCCCATAGGTGGCTTCGCGGCAGATGTCCTCACGCTGCCAATCCTACAAGGTGGTACACTGTTGACGATCCTGTTTTTCATGTTCGTTCAGGACCCTGTGTTGGGTGCCGCCGCACTGACGGTGCTGCCAATCCAGCTCGTGCTGCTGCCCAAGCTACAGCGGCGTGTCAACGCCCTTTCACGTACAAGAATCAAGGAAGTCCGACAGCTCGGCAGACAGCTTAGCGAACAGTTGCATGAACGGCAGGTCAATCCGACCGGACTGCTACCGGCCGGAGCGAGTTTTAGAGAGCTTGAGCACGTCCGCAGGAAGATTTTCCGCCTGAAGTTCTTCATCAAGGCCCTCAACAATTTTCTAACCGCGCTGACCCCATTCCTGTTCTACTCATTGGGAGGATATTTCGTCATCGAAGGGCGTATTACACTCGGTGCCCTGGTGGCCGTCCTAGCCGCACACAAAGACTTCTCGGCACCGCTTAAAGAACTCTTCAATTACTATCAGACGCTGGAAGACACGCGGATCCGGTACCACGAAATCACGACCTTTTTCAACAAATCGATCCAGCAATCCGCAATTGTTCAAGCAGACAACACCATGCCGCAGGAGGTCAGTCAATTCGAGCAAGCCCAACTGAGATACCCGGCTTCGTCTCTAAAAAGGCAGGGGGCCATCGCAACATCATGAGAGAGTTTGATAGTATGAAATGGGCAGCGATATTTTTTGCTCTGGTCGCCGTCGCTGCAGCAGTATGGTTCATTGTGCAACCGAGCCACACTCGGACGGGCGCCCAGAGGCAGGACAGCATCGCGCTTCCCGCGGGTGCTCTCGCTACTGTCAAGCTACCAAACAGTTTCACAGAGCAGGAGCAAATCGGCGCAAGCGCTTATGATGCGGTCTGTTCCGCTTGCCATGGCCGAAACGCGCAGGGCCAAGATGGCGTCGCTCCTCCGCTTGTTCACAAGATCTATGAACCCAGCCACCACGGCGACATGGCGTTTGTCCTCGCAGCGCAGAATGGAGTTCGGGCGCACCACTGGGAATTTGGCAACATGCCAGCGGTTGAAGGCGTGACGCGCTCAGACATCCTTGCTATCGTGGCGTACATTCGAGCTTTGCAGCGGGCCAACGGAATTGACTAAGCATTTTCGTCGGTCAAAAGAATGGGAGTTGGCGCACGGTCAATCAGCATTTGGTTTGCCACAGAAAAGCAATAACGGTGGGAAAATTCTGTTCATGATTAAATGTTCTGCTGCGTCGACTCTGATCCTTGGTGCATTGTTCGCTTCGTCCACCGCATCATACGCGGAGGAAACCGGATTATTCAGATTGACCGACCGCGGATCACCTGTTGGCATCAATGCTCGCGAACCATCACTCCCACCCTTGTCGGATGGCAGGGTTTTGCTGAGCTGGACCGAAGAAAGCGGAACCGAAGCGGAAGTTCGCATGGCCATCCTCAACGGCAGTGAGTAGTCGGACGTCCGCACAATTAATGTATCGTCAAAGACTTACATCAACTGGGCCGACTTCCCTTCGGTAGTGGCGCTTGCTGGTGGCGGTTTGGCGGCACAATGGCTAGAGCTGAATGGACCGGGCGATTACCAATACGACGTCAATATCGCTTTTTCCAAAGATGAAGGCAGAAGCTGGACGGACCCGCTTGTTCCTCACGATGACAGATCTCAACGCGAGCATGGTTTTGTTTCGTTGGTACCCGACCAGTTCGGCGGATTGACGGCTGTATGGCTGGATGGCCGCGAGTATGACAGTCAGACAGAAGGCGAGAGCTTCGAGAATGCGATGCAGTTGCGCGCGCGGCAGATCAACTCCGACGGGACGATGAATGCAGAAAGCTTGTTGGATGTGCGCACCTGTACCTGTTGCCAGACTTCTGCAGCGCGGACTGCATCAGGCGACATCGTGGCGGTCTATCGTGACAGAACCGCCGATGAAATTCGCGATATATCGGCTGTCCGGCAGGCCGACGGGGAGTGGACGGAGCCCGCCTCGATCCATAACGACGGATGGGAAATCGCCGGATGCCCCGTCAATGGCCCGGCCATTGATACCATGGGCGACAGGATTTCCGTTATCTGGTTCACGGCAGCCGAGAACGAGCCGAAGGTTCGTATCGCCTTTTCGGACGATGGCGGTGCGCAGTTCGACGAACCGCTCCGCATTGACCTCGGCGCAGCCGCAGGTCGGGTGGACGTCCTGCAATTTGCAGATGGCAGCGCATTGGCGCTCTGGATCGAATATGTGGGAGGCGGTGAAGCGATCGTCATGTGCCACGTAACGCCAGATGCCGGATGTGTCGCGCCTCAGGCGCTCCACATCAATCGAGGCGGCGGATCGGTCGGTTTTCCGAGGATGGCGCTTGGCGGAACCGGGGCGTTTGTGGCCTGGACGCAACCAATCAGCGGCGCGGACGGCAGTACCACCATTCGCGTCGTTGAAGTCGCTCTGACGCCATAGGTTTCAAGCATTCATCTCGATTCCCAATGCCTCCTTAATGCTGTTGCCCTTATTCTGCGGCCTGCCCGAGGGCCAAATCAGGCGCTGTACCGGCCTTCTTGAGGCTCCAGCCTTTGAGGATGGCATAAACCGCCGGAATGACGATCAGGGTTAGCAAGGTTGACGACACCATACCTCCGATCATCGGCACTGCGATGCGCTGCGTGATCTCGGACCCAGTTCCATGCGCCCAGAGGATCGGCATTAGGCCGGCCATGATTGCGACAACTGTCATCATCTTGGGGCGAACGCGATCTACTGCACCCACCATGATCGCGGCGTAGAGTTCGTCGCGGGTCAGGTCGCGGCCGCCCGCGCGGTCACGCGCTTCATTCAACGCCTGATCGAGATAGATCAACATGATCACACCGGTTTCAGCCGCCACCCCGGCCAGCGCGATAAACCCGACGGCCACCGCAACCGACATGTTGAAGCCCATGAACCACATGAGCCAAATGCCGCCCACCAGCGCGAAGGGCAGCGACAGCATCACGATCAGCGTTTCCGTCAGACGGCGGAAGTTCAGGTAAAGCAGCAGAAAGATCAGCGCCAGCGTTAACGGCACAACTGTGGCCAGCCGCTGTTTCGCACGTTCAAGGTACTCGAACTGCCCGCTCCAGCCCAAAGAATAGCCGGGTGGCAGGGTGACGGAAGCCGCGACCGCCGCCTGCGCTTCGGCCACGTAGCCACCGAGATCGCGTCCGACGATATCGACGAAGATATAGACGGCAAGCTGTCCGTTTTCGGTGCGGATCGACGTGGCCCCACGGGTGCGTTCGATGGTGGCTACGTCCCCAAGTGGAATTGTGCCACCGCCCGGCAGCGCCACTTGAACCTCGCGTCCGATGGCCTCCGGATCGGACCTAAGTGTCGCCGGATAGCGCACTGCGACGTCGTAGCGCTCGCGGCCCTCGACGGTCTGCGTGATGGCCTTGGCCCCCAATGCCATGCCGATCACCTCCTGCACATCCTGCACCGACAGACCGTAGCGGCCGAGCGCTGTACGATCCGGGGTGATGTCAAGGTAATAGCCGCCGATCACCCGTTCGGCATAGGCGCTGGTCGTTCCAGGCACTGTGCGGACCACGGCTTGCAACTCACGGGCGACCTTTTCCATCTCGGTCAGGCTGGAACCGAAGACCTTGATCCCCACTGGTGTGCGGATACCGGTGGACAGCATATCAATGCGTGCCCGAATCGGCATCGTCCAGGCGTTCGATACGCCGGGAAATTGCAGCGCGGCATCCATTTCCTGTCGCAGGCTTTCAATGGTCACACCGGGACGCCATTCGTCTTCCGGGCGGAGCTGGATGATCGTCTCGAACATCTCCGTCGGTGCTGGATCGGTTGCAGTCAGCGCGCGGCCTGCTTTACCAAAAACCGACAGCACTTCGGGGAAGGTCTTGATGATGCGGTCCTGGTTCTGCATCAAGTCGGCGGCCTTGGTGACCGACAGCCCTGGCAGCGTGGTCGGCATGTACATGAGTGTGCCCTCGTTCAGGACGGGCATGAATTCAGACCCCAGCTGGCGCGCGGGCCAGATGGTGATTACCAGTGCCGCAATGGCCACGATGATCGTGAGGCTCTTAGCCTTCAACACGGCGCCGATAATCGGGCGGTAGACCGCGATCAGCACGCGGTTTACCGGATTCCTGTGTTCAGGGATGATCCGACCCCGCACGAAAACCACCATCAACGCAGGCACCAGCGTCACCGACAGGAACGCCGCCGACGCCATTGCAAACGTCTTGGTATAGGCCAGCGGGCCGAACATACGTCCCTCCTGTCCTTCCAGCGCAAAGATCGGCAGAAACGAGACGGTGATAATCAGCAAGCTGAAGAATAGCGCGGGGCCGACCTCGCTTGCCGCTTCGATCAGCACCTGGATGCGTGGCTTGTCAGGGGCGGCCCGTTCGAGGTGTTTGTGCGCATTTTCGATCATCACAATGGCCGCGTCGATCATCGCGCCGATGGCGATGGCAATGCCGCCGAGGCTCATGATATTGGCCCCGATTCCGAGAAATTTCATTGCCGTGAAGGCCATCAGCAATCCGAGAGGCAGCATGATGATCGCCACGAGGGCGGAGCGGACGTGCAACAGAAAAATGATCGTGACCCCCGCCACGACGAGGCTTTCTTCGAGCAGCGTTGTTTTCAACGTCTCGATTGCCGACAGGATCAGGTCGGAGCGGTCATAGACCGGCACGATGTCGACTCCATCCGGTAGGCTTTGGGCCACCACGTCCAGTTCGGCCTTGGCGTTTTCGATCACATCCAGCGCATTTGCGCCGACCCGTTGAAGCACGATGCCACTGGCGACCTCGCCCTCACCGTTCAACTCGGCGATGCCGCGGCGTTCGTTGGGGACGATTTCGATCCGTGCGACGTCTTTCAGGTTGATCGACACCCCGCCAATGCTGCGCAGGGTGATGTTGCCGATATCCTCGGTCCCCGCCAGATAGCCGCGTCCGCGCACCATGAATTCGAACTCGGACAGCTCCACCGTGCGCCCGCCGGTGTCCATGTTGCTCTCGGAGATGGCCTTGCCGATATCAGACAGCGTGATCCCCTGCGCGCGCATTCGGACCGGGTCAACTGTGACCGAGTATTGCTTAACGAAGCCACCGACACTGGCCACTTCGGACACGCCCTCTGCGCGGCTGGCCCCGAAACGCACTACCCAATCCTGCAACGACCGCAATTCAGCAAGGCTCAGGTTCTCGCCGGTGATCGCATATTGATAGACCCAGCCCACCCCCGTTGCATCCGGACCAAGGGCCGGTGTCACCCCATCGGGCAGGCGAGCCGCAGCAGCGTTGAGGTATTCCAGCACGCGCGACCGCGCCCAGTACGGGTCAACTCCGTCCTCGAAGATGATGTATACAAAAGAGATGCCGAAGAACGAAAAGCCCCGCACCACGCGGGATCGCGGCACCGTCAGCATGGCCGAGGTCAGCGGATAGGTGACCTGATCCTCGACCACTTGCGGGGCCTGTCCCGGATAGTCGGTCAGCACGATCACCTGCACGTCCGACAGATCGGGAATAGCGTCGATCGGCAAATTGCGTAGTGACCAGACCCCTGAGGCGATGATAAGGGCCGTGGCAAAGAACACCAGAACAAGGTTGCGGGCGGACCATTCGATGCCACGCGCGATCATTCGACTGCCTCCGGGGCGGTCAGCGCAGCCAGGGCTGCGTTCAGGTTGCTCTCCGCGTCGATCAGAAAGGTCGAGGTGGTGACGATCCGGTCGCCCTCGGAAATACCTTCGCGGACTTCCACCATCCCGGCGGCCTGCCGCCCCAGCACCACATCCTGCGGGGCGAATTTCCCCTCTCCCATATCGCGGATCACCACCTGGCGATCGCCGGTGTCGATCACCGCCGTTTCCGGCACCTGCACCACGGGCGCACCGTCGCCTGTCGCCAAAGCCACATCAGCGAACATGTTGACAAGCAAGCGACCCTCAGGGTTGGACAGGTCGACGCGGACGCGTGCCGTCCGGGTCTGCATATCGACCTCAGGGTAGATCTTGTCGATGATACCGCTGAAGGTCTCGCCCGGTAGGCCTGGGAAGGTGATCGTCGCAGCGTTTCCATCCGAAAGGCCCGCGAGCGCAGATTCCGGCACGTCCGCCATGATCCAGACAACCGATGTATCGGCAATACGAAACAGCGTTTCGCCAGCCTCGGACATCATGCCTTCGACGGCCATTCGTTCCAGAACCACGCCCGACCGCGGTGCCATCAGGCTGATTTGCACCGGCGCACGCCTGTCCGCCGCGATCTTGTCGATCACTGACACGGGAACACCCAAGTTTGCCAGCCTTTGACGGCTGCCTTCCACGCGCCCTTCACCACTTCGCAGGTCCGAAACATACTGTGCGGCCGCCGAGACGATATCCGGAGAATAGAGCATCGCCAGCGGTTCGCCCGCTTCAACGATTGATCCGGTCGTTACATCCTCAACTTCTTCGATGAAAGCATCCGCACGCAATGAAATGACGCTAACTCGACGCTCATCTAGCGCGACGATCCCCGGCGCTCGAACCGTCGTTGCCATGGGCTTGAGCACCGCAACTGACGTACGTACGCCGGTGCGCTGTAGTTTGCCGGGCGATACGGTCACCGATCCGGCATCGTTTGCCTCATCGGCAAAAACGGGAAGGTAGTCCATGCCCATGGAATCCTGCTTTGGCACCGGAGACGTATCAGGCAGGCCCATCGGATGCCGGTAGTAGAGAACGGTTCGTTCGCCAATTTTCGCCTCTAGGGGGTTGGGCGCCTCTGGGTCAAACGACACATCTTCGCTTGCCAGCACCGGCAGAAACGCCTTGCCATCGACGGTGTCGGTCGGAACCGCGGACCATTCGGCAAGACCGTCAGGGTGTCGATAGTAGATAATCGGGCCCATCGCCGATCGGATTTCGGCCGGCATCGCGTCAGCTTCACGTCCCAAAAGTGCTGTGAGCTGCGTCTGCGCCACATCCGTCAGCATCGCAGGCGTCCAGCCTTTGCCGCCCGCCGCAAGGCCAACCCATCCAGCCGCGCTGCCAACGACGGCGATCAGCACCAGTTTGCCAAAGGCGCTCATGGCTGTACCTCGATCACGATCTGTGCCTGAACGGTTTGCATCTCGCCCCGCACCTTGGCCGCAACGGAAAAGCGCCAGTTTCCGTCCATCGTCAGATCGGCAGAGAAGCGATAGAGACCCGGCTCTTCGCCGGGTAACGCCAAGACCGGTGAAGTCATCGTCTCCATCCCGTCCGGCGCCATATCCAGCCTTGTGGCAAAGATGACGGCGCCCTCCACGGGCGCATTGGTGCGGGTATCAATCAGACGAACTTCTAGAACCGCATCGTCTCCGAAGGCATAAGTCGTCTGGACAAGAACGAGAATGTAATCAGATGCAGAGGCTTGTGCCACCGGCACGGAAAGCTGGGCCGCGACAACGAGGGCAGCAAGGGCGCTGTGAATATAACGGGGCATGATACGCCTGTATTGACGGGCAACGGGAACGCCGACCATCGTATCGACCTGGAACTGGTCTAAACGTTACATCGGCGCGCGGCTGTTGGTGCGGCAGGCACCAGAACCGCTATGCTTTGGGCGGTCTTTGCAATCCGCCGTCTGCCTGTTGCAGAATCGCCGTTGCCTCAGTCCGCACGTACCCGGCACGTCCGGACCGAGGCAGGTTCGCCAGGATCACTCGTTCGAGCTCGGCCACGATCGGGGCCACACGACATTGCGTCGTAGAAATGCAGGCAGCGTCGCATTCCGGCATGTCCGGGCAGTCGTTCGGGCAGCAATCGCTCTGCATAGCCATAGCAGGCGCTGGGTCCACACTTGAAATGAACGCAAGATTGAATTGCACCAGAACAGCGCCAACCAACAGAGCAACCAGAAAAAGGCGCGTTTTGAATAACATGCAACATGCTATGCTGAAGTTCTCATAGATCAGCAATACACGTTTTGCTGAAATAGAAGTGTCGTCCAGCTTCACGCTCAATACGCGGATCGTCTAAAGCCTCAATCGCCGTAGTCTGAGCGCGTTCGCGATGACCGAGACCGACGAGAGGCTCATTGCGGCGGCGGCGAACATGGGCGACATCAACAGCCCGAATACCGGGTAGAGCACGCCCGCAGCTAAGGGCACACCGAGCGTGTTGTAGGCAAAGGCCCAGAACAGGTTCTGGCGTATGTTACGGATCGTCGCCACGGCCAGCGTCCGTGCCTTGACGATACCGTTCAAATCGCCGCGCAAGAGAGTGATGCCCGCGCTTTCAACCGCCACGTCCGCACCCGTACCCATTGCAAGGCCGACATCCGCTGCAGCGAGGGCAGGCGCGTCGTTGACACCATCGCCGGCCATGGCGACCTTTTTGCCATTCGCGTGAAGCTCGTCCACCAGTGCCTTTTTGTCTTCCGGGAGAACGCCGGCTCGTACTTCGTCGATGCCAAGACGCTGCGCCACGGCCCTTGCTGTGCGTTCGTTATCACCCGTAGCCATGATTATCCGCAGGCCCGCCTCGTGCAATTGCTTGATGGCCTCGGCCGTCGTTTCCTTGATCGGGTCGGCGACGGCGACGATGCCGGACAGTTTTCCTTCTATGGCCACGAACATGGCCGTCTTGCCTTCGCTTCGCAGAACATCTGCTGCCTCCTCTGCTGCGGAGGTGTCGAGGGACATGTCGCGCATCATCGCGGTGTTACCAAGCGCGACGGCGCGGCCCGAGACGGTTCCGCTCACACCCTTGCCGGTCACGGCTTCGAAGTTCTCGGCATTGCCGACTTTGATACCTCTCTCTTTCGCGCCTTCGACGATGGCCTCTGCCAGCGGGTGCTCGGAGCCTTTTTCCAAGGCAGCCGCGAGGGTCAGAATGGTTTCTTCGGACTCGTCGTCCAAAGCGTTCACATCGGTTAGCGTCGGCTTGCCTTCGGTCAGGGTGCCGGTCTTATCGACGATCAGCGTATCGACCTTGGCCATGCGTTCCAGCGCTTCGGCGTCCTTGATCAGGACACCCGCCTGCGCACCGCGACCTGCGGCCGTCATGATCGAAATCGGGGTCGCCAGACCCAGAGCACAGGGGCAGGCGATGATCAGCACTGACACCGCCGAGGCGATAGCAAAGACGAGTGCCGGTTCGGGCCCGAAGCCGAGCCAAGCGGCGAAGGAAAGGATGGCGACCACGACAACGGTCGGCACGAAATAGGAAGAAACCTGGTCCGCGAGCCCCTGGATCGGTGCACGGGATCGCCGCGCGTTCGAAACCATCTCGACGATCTGGCTCAGCATCGTGTCGGCACCTACACGGGCGGCTTCTATGACAAGGGAGCCGTTCTTATTGATTGTGCCGCCGGTGACCGTATCGCCCGGACCTTTTTCGACCGGCAACGGCTCGCCGGTTATCATGCTCTCGTCGATGGATGACGTTCCGTCAACAACCTTGGCGTCAACGGGGACCGCATCACCTGGGCGAACCCTCAGGCGATCTCCCTCAACGATGTTTTCCAGCGGTGCGTCGTATTCCGTACCGTCGGGCAGAATGCGTCGCGCGGTTTTCGGGGCCAGATCGAGCAGCGCCCGGATGGCATCGCCGGTCCGTTCCCGCGCCCGCAATTCCAGTACTTGCCCGACGAAAATCAGAGTGATGATGACGACGGCAGCTTCAAAATAGGTGCCGACACCCGCGCCCATTCGGTACTCGTCCGGAAACACACCAGGAAGGAACGTGGCGACCAGCGAATAGAGATATGCCGCGCCGACACCAATCGCGATCAGCGTCCACATGTTGGGTGAGCGGTTCACGATCGACGCCCAACCCCGCACGAAAAACGGCTTCGCCGCCCACAGCACGATCGGCGTCGCCAACACAAACTCGATGTGTGTCGCCAGCCGATGTCCGATCCAGTCCCGGACCGGCAAACCGACCAGCTCTCCCATAGTCAGGATAACCAGAGGAACGGCCGCGGCGGCACTGATCCACATTCGGCGGGTAAAGTCGGTCAGTTCTTCGCTGGGTTCATCCGACGGCACCATCGGTTCAAGTGCCATGCCGCAGATCGGACAGGCGCCGGGCTCGTCACGAACTATCTCGGGGTGCATTGGGCAGGTGTACTGCGTCCCGGCTTTCGGGGTCATGCTGTGATCCGATGCCGTACCTGAGGCATAGTAGATCGGATCGGCCTCGAACCTGGTCTGGCACTTATCGGAGCAGAAGTAGAAGGTTTCACCGTCATAATCCGCCTGACGGGCCTCCGGAGACATAGTGACGGACATGCCGCAAACTGGATCCTTGGCCTGATCGGATGACCGCTCTCGCGGGTGCGGTTCTGTTACCTGTATCATGCTCTAGCCCTCCAAAATGATGCCAACTCCTAAGATGGGGCTTCCAGCAACTGGAAGGTCAAGCTTGGATTGCTGATTAGCGAAGGAAAGCTGATTGATACTACTAATATATTACATAAACTCCATTATGCGATTTTTGGCCGACCCCAAATTTCCGTGTAGAATTCGTCCTCTATTACCTCCCTGTGGACGACCGACTGGCGGCACCGGTATTGCCGGTGCCGCCCTTTTCCGAAAGAACGATTGAACGGCCCATAATGTTAGCGAGACGGATCATCCCGTGACCTGCGTTTCGGCAGGCATCCCATTACGGCGATCTCGCGCCGTTCCAAGAATTCTTCTCTGCACCTCCGAATGTAACATATATCGCGTGGCGATATTTCGCGCATCATGTCCGTTTCGCGGGCATGAACTTGCGGGACCGTGTAGCACTGAACATCCAGGAATTGAGACGCGCCCGCGGCCTCAGCCAGGAGGAGCTTGCTCATCGGGCCGACGTGAGCCGCGGCCATATGGGCAAGGTCGAGAACGCCAAGTTCGCGGCCTCCCTCGACCTTCTCGAACGCATCGCCAGGGCGCTCAAAGTCGATCCCGAAGAGCTCTTCGCGAAACGCTAGTCCGTTTCCTGCGGCTTTGATCCCGTCCCCAACACGAAAGACACGAACGGCAAGAACGGTACGAGTGGCGCGGGTACATGGCGAAGAGAAAGACAGGCTGGCCTTTCCAGGAAGGGTTTCTGAACGACGGAACACAGGAGATCCACCTGTTCACCGATTACCGTTGGAATAATGGCTCGGTGAGCCGCCGCTGGCATGTCGATCCAGAACGCTTTGATGCAGACCTTGCCGACCTGCGCCCGGTCTCTCTGAAGGTATCGGGCGCTCCGGATCAGTAGGAGAACCACTCCGAGTGGCCCATGTTGCCCTCGTAGTCGCCGTATTCGACCATGATGCTGCGGGAATAGAAGTGCCATAGGCCACCACCGCTTGGGTAGGCGATCTCCTGACCGCTTTCCGAGATGAATGTCGCGGGCCAGGGCGTGTGGGATCCGTAAACCCGCTGGATGTAGCGGCAGGTCCAGTTCTCGCGGTCGCAGGAACGGATCGACCAGTCCCACTGACGCGGTTCGTCGCGCGGCTCGTAGGAGCGCCCGGTGAACCAGATCACATGGGTCCGGTTCAGCCATTCGTATTCGGGCAGGTTGGTATCGAGCTCGCCCTCGCCGCCGGGCCCGCCCAGCTCGACCGGCACATGAGCAAAGGTGCAGACCCCGAAGGGCGGCAGGCTTGGCCAGGGCGAGATGCGGCGGATCATAGTGCGATAGGCCCGTGCGCAGACCGCGCTCGGCGGGAAGCCACCCGCCATGCAGAGCATGATGGCGCAGTCGATGTCATAGGCCTGCGCCTTCTCAGGGGCTCCGAATGCCGCCATCACTCCCATCGCCACTGCCATCGCCTGTCGCTTCATGTCGCTCTCCCGCAAAAGTTGCGCAGACTATCGTGCAATATGTATTTTTATGCAATATGTCGTATTGACTCCATATGGCTTTATGGCCTTAGTGTCGTGAAGTAGAAGGGCTCTCGTGGGGAGAGTCCGAACATGCCGATAGCGCGCAACCAGATCCTGATCACCATCGATGGTGTCAAAGACTTGTCCGAGAAGGGCATCGCGTTCCGCTGCCGGTATGAACTCGTGGGGTTCACGGACGATGGCAAGCCGCGCTACCAGTGCATCTACCTGCGCGAGGGCGAGCCGGAAGCCATTCTGGTCTCGACCCGGATCACCCCGCACGGGCCGGAGCCACGGTATTTCAATATATGGCCGGGCCTCTTCAAACATCATCTCGAGTTCGGTGACGGGCGCGACTTGCGCTTTGGTCCTGACTATGAGCTCACCCTCGAGGAGCGCGGCTGACGTCATCGCCTTCGGCCGCGACGGCACGGCCCGGACATCCGGCTGGTCCTTTCATGGCGAACGACCTGCCTGGGCAGGGCTGGATGATAGCACTGAGGCTGAAGTCGTTCTGGCTTCGCTGGACCTCACGTCGCCTTCCGGACGCGACAACATCCTCTCCCTAATCCGCGCCACCGCAGATCGCCACGAGGGGAACCGCGCCTTACGGCAGGTCGGCCTCGACGCGGACGATTGGCTGGTCCTTTTCCAGGCCCTGGTCGAGGCCGAAAGCAGCTACAACCCGACCGCCGTCAGCCCCAAGGGTGCCTATGGTCTCGGCCAGCTCATGCCGGACACGGCCCGCGTCTTGGGGGTCGATCCGCGCGATCCGTCCCAGAACCTCGACGGCGCCGCGCGCTATCTGCTCGCACAACTCGGAACGTTCAAGGACATCGACCTGGCGCTCGCGGCCTATAATGCCGGGCCACACCGGGTGGTCGAATATTCCGGCATCCCGCCTTTCACCGAGACCCGCGAATATATCGCGCGCATCCACCGGATCCGGTCCCGCCTGGCGGGCACATTCGTTTCCGCGCCGGACATCCGTGTCGCGACCCGCGTGCCTGCCCGCGCGCCCGTCCTCATCGATCTTCAGTAAAACAAGGGAACTTCGCATGCTTCGACATCGCCTCAGCCGCCTCTTGCCTGTCGCCACAACCCTGGCGGCTTTCGCAACGCCTACTCTCGCGCAAGACTTGTCACCGATCCAGACTATGCTGGAAACCGTCGAGGCCGCGCTGACCGGCCCGATCGGGATCGCTGTCGCCACGCTCGCGGTCATCGGCACCGGTTTCATGTGTATGATGGGGCGCCTCAACTGGGGCTGGTTCGCCTCAGTCATCATCGGGATCGTGCTGATCTTCTCGGCCGGTACGATTGTGGCAGGTTTCTCGTGATGACCCGGAAAGCACTGTGCGTGTTTCGCAAGAAGGCATCCTTCGGCAGGTCCGAACGCGTTGTGCTTCGCAAACGCTGCCTCGGACCCGCCTCCGGATACACTTTTCTTGCTGAGCGAAACACGCACTAAATGGCCCAACAATCCCCCCTCTTTCTGGGCCTCGCCCGTCCGCCCAAGTATCTGGGTCTCCCTGTCGGATACCTCGTGGCGCTGGCAGCCGGGGTCGTTCTGCCGTTCATCTGGACCAAGTCGCTGGTCTTCTTGCCTGTAGGTCTCGTTGCCTATCCGATCCTCTGGTTCGTCGCTGACCGCGAGCCGCATTTCTTCGAGGTGCTGCGCGTCTCCTATGGATCGGTGCGACCGACGAAGAACCGGGCCCTGAATGGAGGCGACAGCTTTGGCACTTGATGCAGGCACTCTTTCCACTCACGGAACCGCTCTGCTGCAGACTGGCGGCGGGGCGTTCGCGCGGGAAAGTTATCTCGCGGAGCATCTGCCGTATTTCGCGCTTGCCGATGACGATGTGATGGTGCTGCGCGAGGGCGATCTCCTGGCGACCCTGCGCCTTGATGGTCTGAACCCGATGACCACTGAGGACGCCCGGCTCGACGCGCTCAAACGCGCGGTCGCGGCCATCGTCGCCCAGACCGGCAACGCCTTCGGTTTCTACATCCACCGCATCTCCGTGCCGCAGGATCTCGGAATGCGCCCCATCGAGGGAGACAGCTTCGCCGCCGCGATCGACGCGCGCTGGCAGGCCCATGTCAAAGACCTCCGCCCTGCCAAGCGCCAACTCTATCTCAGCGTCATCCGACGCCCCGATATCTCCGCCCGCATTCCGCTCCTGCGCGCGCTGGCCCGAAAGGCTTGGGTCAAGGACCGCGCGACGCGGATGCAGGAGCTGAACGAGGTCTTGGGCTTCTTCAAAGTGGCGCTTGCCGCGGCCAATCCCGTGCGGCTCACAAAGTCGGGCGGCGAATGGCTGGGCTATCTCAATACGCTGAACGCCGGCAGCTTCTCCCCCATCGCCTTCGGGCAGAGCGCCCTGCCCATCTCGCATACCTTGAGCAACTGCCGCGCGACCTTTGATGGCGACGTTGTCACCCTGACCGACGCCGTAACTGGTCGGGTAAAATACGGCGCACTCTTTTCTATAAAGACCTATCCGGCATTGACCGATGTGACGCTACTCGACGCGCTCGATCTGCCGCTCGACATCGTGCTGACGAACTCCTTCAGCCCAATCCCGAACAACATCATGGCCGAACGCATCCAGCGGATCATCCGCCAGATGCATGCCTCCGACGATGCCGCCGTGTCCCTGCGCGAACAACTCGGGCAAGCAGCCGACGACCAGGAAGCGGGCCGCATCGCCTTTGGCGATCATCACCTCTCCGTCGCCGTCTATGCCCCGGACCGCGACACGCTCGAACGGGCCGCCGCCCAGATCAAACGCGTCGGCCAGGAGATCATGTCGGTAATCGTGCGCGAAAACATGGCGCTGAAAGCCACGTATTTTGCGCAATCCCCAGGTAACTTCGGCTACCGGGCGCGGAAGACCCCGATCTCCTCGATCAATTTCGCCGACTTCGCGGCCCTGCATGGCAGCGTCGAAGGGCGCGGTCCTGACCAATCCCCTTGGGGTCAGACCATCTCGGTCCTGCCCACGGTCGGCACCTCGGGCTATCGGTTCAATTTTCACGAGGCCGGCAGCCCCGGCAAGGAACCGACCGTTGGCCATACGCTGGTTCTGGGGCGCACCGGCACCGGCAAGACACTGACCACCGCTTTCCTCGCAGCCCAAGCGCAGCGGGTCGGCGCGCGGCTTTTCTTCTTCGACAAGGATCGCGGCCTCGAGATGGCCGTGCGCGCCCTCGGCGGCCGATACAACGAAATCCGCGCCGGGGTGCCCTCGGGCTTGAACCCCCTAGATACCGAAATCGACGAACGGGGCCGCGCCTGGCTCTCGGATTGGCTTGCGACACTTCTCACACGCAATGGAACCCTCACGGGCGAGCAGTCACGACACATCCAAAGCGCGGTCTTGCAAAATGCCCATGCCGAGGGCTCGCTCCGACGCTTCGCCAGTTTCGAGACCCTGTTTCAGTCGCTCGATGACGATGGCGAGCTACAGTCTCGCGTCGCCGAATGGGCCCCGGGTGGGCGCTATGGCTGGGTGTTCGACGAACCCGAGCGCGGCGCGGGCCTCAAGCTCACGGGCGACATCGTCGGGTTTGATATGACCGAGATCCTCGACATGACCACCGAGCGCATGGCGGTGCTCTCCTACATCTTCCGCCAGATCGAACGCGTGGTCGAAGACCGCCGCCCCACCATCATCGTGCTCGACGAGGCCTGGAAGCTTCTCGACGATCCGTATTTCGGAGCACGGTTGGAAAACTGGCTGGTGACGCTTCGGAAGATGAACTGCGTCGTGATCATGATGACGCAGTATCCGAGCCAGCTGCGCGACAGCCGCGTCGGCAAGACCATCGTCGAGACGGTGCCAACCCAGATCCTCTTCCCGAACGACCGCGCCACGATCTCCGATTACGACTTCCTGCGCGTGAACGCCAAGGAGGCTGCCCTTCTCGTGCAGCCGACCATCGGCCAACGCATCGCGCTCGTTCGCTCGGCGGGCGACAGCGTCTTCGTCGATGCGGACCTCTCCGCATTGGGCAACCTCCTTCCCATCCTTGGTGGCGGTGCCACCGGCGAGGCCCGTGTGCCCGCCGGTTGGCGCGCCAATCCCGATTTCTGGAGACAAGTGATATGAGTTTGAAACCTCTCCTCGTGCTTTGCGCCGCCGCAGGCCTGCTCGCCGCTTGCGAGAAATACACCGAGAAAACCTCGCCCTGCTTCGGACGCAATGGCGAGCCGCAGGTGACAAGGTCCGCCCTGTCCTTCTCGACCATGGGCGCACCGGCTCACGCAATGGCCAAACCCGACTGCACATTCGAGCCCCTGCCCCGTCCGGAATGAGACGCGCCGCGATCATATCCGCCGGGCTCTGCCTCGGCCTTGGCGCCCTGCCCGCCCATGCCCAAGGGGTGCCGACGCAGGACAATTCCGCGATCGGGCGCGCCATTGCACGGGTGACGGCACTGGCCGAAGATCTCGGCGTCCAGCAGGACAAGGATCGGACGGAGTCCACACTGGCCGATGTCCAGGCCGACCAGTTGCGCGTGCTTGAGGAGATGACCGCCGCGATCACCGGCCCCGGCTTCGATATCCGCGCGCTCGAGGGCAATGCGGATTTCGGGGTGGCAACGGTCTATCCCAATACCGATCTCAGTCCCATGAACAGCCGTCTCTTCGGCGAGGGCCGCGAGACGGTCGAGATGATGATCGTCGAGGTCGCGGGCGAGTTCGCAGGTGCCCCCGGTGTGGCCCGCGCGGGCCTTTCTGCCACCCAGTGGCGCTGCCTCTTCCAGGCCCTGATCAAGCAGGAGAGCCGCTTCAACGTCGCCGCAGAAAGCCCGGTCGGCGCCTATGGGCTGACCCAGCTCATGCCCGGCACCGCCTCCGATCTTGGAGTCGACCGCTATGACGTGAAAGACAACCTCCGCGGCGGCGCGCGTTACATCACCACGCAGCTGGGCCGCTTCGGCAATATCCCCCATGCGCTGGCTGCCTATAACGCGGGGCCGGGCCGAGTGATCGAGTATGGCGGCGTGCCACCCTTTGCCGAGACCCAAGGCTACGTCCGCAACATCTCGAAGTTCTACAACGAATACTTGGCAGTGGTCGGCGGCGCTGACGCGCTCGGCACGCTCTCTCCCTCGGATTTCGCACTCGCCGAATATGCCAGCATCTCCGAGGCGGACGTCTATTACGCCGCCGACAGTTCGGCAACGACCGAGCAGGTCATCAACCGCCTGCGCGCGATCATCCTGCAGATCGATGCCCAGCCCAATGCCAAAGCGGCCTGGGAGCTCAACACCTACGCCAAGGCCGAGATCGGTCGCATCCTCAATCTCCGCGTCCGGCTGATGGCCGCCAACCAGCAGCGCGAGGCGGCTTACGCGCAGCACCTCGTCGCCGACCGGCTGGCCGAGCGCGAC
>NZ_JBGFGP010000089.1:0-41170 GCF_041224545.1 Sedimentitalea sp. XS_ASV28
TCCTTCACGACCTTCTCGGCGGGCTCTTTCTGCGTTCCGGGTTTCTGTATCATCTCCACTCCTTGGCGGTTACGATGAGCCAGAAACCCTCCGTTACGAAATCAAATCAGATGTTCCAAAGGTGCTGACGGGGGACAAGCGCGGCGAAGATTGCGTCCCCCCTCGGGTCCCTTGAGCGGGCATCTGGTCAGGCGGCCGTCGTTTTTCATATGCCCTATCATGGGTTCGATTGCACTGCGCCGTCGAAGGAGCTTTGCGATGGTTCGGGTGACGCCGCGCCGGGCGCCGGTCATGAAGACCTTCACATGCTCCACGCCATGGCCCCGGTACCTGCGGTTGACTAAGGCAAGGTCCGGTCTCTGGTCGGTCAGGATTTCGACCTGCTCCAACGCCTCGTGCAATGTGTGACCGTCATGAGGATTGCCCGGCAGCGCCCGCATCCCGACCACGAAGCCGCCCTGGTTGGTGGTGGCGACGCTGGGCAGGATTGTCGAAGAAATCAGTGATCGTGAACAATCGGTCCCTGCAGTCGGTGTCGGGGCACCATCGCCGCCGCTAACCGTCTTCCTGGACGGAGCGCATATTCGCTGCCGGCCAGATTATCAGAAGCGGCACCTAGACCTTTTGGTTGGGAGAATCGAAAGCCCCGATAGGAGCCGCCGCTTCGGCCTCGCGCAACAAGCCGTTCGATCTCCGGCCAAAGAACTCCGGCAGGTTCTATGCACGTTAGGATGGGACGACCATCACCCTGTCACCGTCATCTCCGACGGGGAAACCGCGCTTCCAAATCTGGTTCGCCGCGCCGTTCGAGGGCCCGTCCGTCACATCCTCGACTGGTGGCATATCTCAATGTGAGTTCAACATGTCGCGAACGCCGTCAAAAGGCTTTGCAGGCGGAGAATTTTCCGGGGATGCCGGAACTCTTCAAACGCCCATCGGAAACATTGCGATGGTGCCTGTGGCACGGGAAAATCATGACAGCTGGTACACGTCTTCAGTGCCTGATGATCGATTGCTCCAGACTCTCCAAAGAAGACGCCGTGGTACGCGAGGCTGCTGCACGATTCTGCGCGCGTTGTCGCGAACTGTACTCCTATCTGGCAAACAACTGGGATGCATTGACCAAATACAGCTGGCGGCACCGGAATCGTTTTTCGATTTCATCCTCCCGCGCCGAGGGCTGTGTCGACGATATCGGAAACGCTCGTATGCGAAAATCTCGCAGGATGCGATGGTCTCCGAAAGGCGCTCACCGCGTGGTCGTCACCAGAGCTGCCGTTCTCGACGGTCGGTTGGCTGTCTCGCACAGTAAACTGGCCGCCTAACCGCCAGGTTTTGCCCACTCCCAACCAGAAGCCTTTGATCCGCGACAAATCTTCGATGTTCAACATGGAAATGAACTACCCGGACGCTACGACGTCGGCAACATGACAAAGCCGGGGCTCGGATCAGCCGTGGCGGATTGCCTTGTCGACATGCTCCGCATCAAATTCGGCAAGCACGGCGTGCCATACAGGTTCGTCGAAGTCGGCCAGCCCGCAGCGCTTTATGCCCACAATCGCTTGGACGTCGAGGGCGAACTGCTGGAGCTGAGTGGACCGGTTCAGGGACTTGTCATCTGGTCGTGGTGGATATACATATTCGGGCGTATATCCATACCGGGAGAGGTCCAGATGCAAGTTGCCAAATGGGGAAATTCCCTTGCCGTCCGGCTGCCTGTCGAGCTTGTGCGCGAACTCGGCCTGAAGGAGGGTGACCAGATCGACCTTGTAAAGGGCGACGGGGCGGTCGTGGTCAGGCGCGAGCCGCGCGCTGATGAAATCCTTCAGCGCTTGCGGCGTTTCCGGGGCAAGCTGCCCGGGGACGCGCGGCTGAGCCGCGACGCCGTGCATGAGCGCTGAATTCGCCGACACGAACGTCATTCTCTACCTGCTCGATGACGGACCGAAGGCGGACAGGGCCGAGGAAATCCTCGCTCAGGGGCCGAGGATCAGCGTGCAGGTTCTGAACGAGACATTGGTCAATTGCCGCAGGAAGGCAGGGCTTGGCTGGGAGGATACCGGCGCTTTCCTTGCCGGGATCGAAACCCTGTGCCCGGTCGAACCGCTGACGGTGCAGACCCATCAGGTCGGCCGTGCTCTGGCGGAAAGGTACAGGCTGTCGGTCTACGACGCGATGATAGTGGCGGCCGCGCTGATTGCCGGCTGCACGACGTTGTGGAGCGAGGACATGCATGACGGGCTGGTCTTTGAGGACCGGCTGCGGATCGTCAATCCGTTCGCCTGATTCCGGCCTGGCGCGCATGTCGGGGGGTGTCAGAGATCGAGCGTCAGACGCGCTCCCGCGCTACCTGAGACGCAGGGCGTGATCCATTCCGTCCGGTCCCCCGGTTTCATCGTCAGGTCGCGGTGAATGGGCGTGCCAGCCAGCCAGCGGCATTTGCAGTCCAGGCAGACACCGCCCTCGCAAGAGGCGGGAACTTCGACCTCGGCTGCCCGCAGCGCCTGCAGCATGGTCTGGCCGGGGGCCACGGCAACAACCTTGCCAGACCTTGCGAGTTCGACTTCGTAGGCGGGATCGGCGCCAGCGGCGACACCGAAATGTTCGACATGGAGTCGCGGACCGAGGGTGCCGGCCTGGCGCTCGACAGCCTCCAGCATGCGGGTCGGGCCACAGCAATAGAGGTGATCGTCGCCGCTCAGCGTGGTGACGAAGGTGTCTAGGTCGAGACGCGCGCCGGTTTCGCTGAAATGAAGCTGCAACCGATCGCCCAGCTCCAGTTCCTTCAGCATCGCGGCAAAGCTGGCCTTGTCGGCGGAGCTCGCGCAGTAGTGCAGCACGAAGCGCTGGCCGGATTCTCGAAGCCCCGGCAGGGCCGAAAGAAAGGGCGTGATGCCGATGCCGCCAGCGACCATGACCAGCGGTGCATCGGCCTCTATCGCGAAGGTATTGCGGGGCAGAGAGACCAGCAGCTGGTCACCGACCTGCACCGCGTCGTGGAGCTCGCGCGATCCGCCGCGGCCATCTTCCTCGCGCTGGACGGCGATGGTATAGGTGTCGTTCCGCGCCGGGTCCCCGGACAGGGAATACTGACGGATCAGGCCGGAGGGAAGGTGCACGTCGATATGGGCACCTGCGGTGAAGGGCGGCAGTTCCCAGCCATCGGGGTCCTGCAGGTGAATAAGGCGCACACGCGGATCGATTTGGTCGATCCCAGTCACACGGGTGGTGACGCGGTGGATGCTCTTGACCATGTTCCTACTCCGGTTCGATGACGTCGCCGAGGTGTATGTGCCCACCCTTTACGATCTTCGCGTTCAGCCCGGCGCGGTGCAGCAGGACCTCGTAAATCTCCAGCCCTGTGATCTGCTCGATATGGCGGCAGGGTGTCGTCAGGCGCGTCGCCTCGACCACGCAGTCCCCCACGCGAAACCGCCGACCCACGAGATGGTTGAGCGGCACGCCCCTCGTGGTCACGTTCCTGCGGTGCTGTTCGGGCCGCAGCACGATGTCGTGGTCGCGTTCCAACGCTTCCAGCGTTTCAACCTCGAAGAAGGTGATCTGGCGGCCTTCCTCGGGTCGGTCGGAATGGAAGGCTTCGTTCATCGAGTGGCGGTCGCCTTCGATGCCAAGACCCTCGATCAATTCCAGCGATTCCATGTTGCGCATCGGCAGGAAGGACCGTGGCGTGACATGGAGCCCTTCGACTTTGCCCGTGAATGTCATGCGTAGGCCTCCTTGCTGTCCCGGTACGTGTGGGCCATTGCCGGGGCGCCTTTCAGGGGGCGGTAGCCGGGCAGGGCGCGGATGCGTTCCAGCCACGCGATCACCGCCGGGTAATCGTCCAGCGGCAGCTTCCCGTCCCGCGCGATGGCGACATAGGGAAAGACCGCGATGTCCGCGATGGTCGGGCGGCCCAAGCATAGCCAGTCATGGCTTTGCAGCCAGCCGTCGAGCCGGGCAAGCACCTTGATACCTGCGGCGGTTGCGAGGTCGATGTCGATGCCTTTCTCTTTGGTCAAGTGCCACAGGCGTGCCATCTGCGGGCCGTTCGAGACCTCCTTGGTGGCAAAAGACAGCCATTCGGCGATCTTTGCCATGCCAAGCGGCGTTGTATCTGCCCATTGCGGCCCGTACTTTGCCGCGAGGTAGACGAGGATGGCCTGGCTGTCGGCAATCGTATCCGCCCCGTCGCGCAGGACCGGAACCTGCTGCATGTGGTTCATCCTAGTGAAAACGGGTTGCTTCGTCGCGCCGTTCAACACATCGACGAATTCGGTTTTGTAGGGCAGGTCCAGACAGGCCAGCATCATGTGGACCTTTTGGCAATTGGCGGACATGGGATGATCGTAGAGCACACGATGGGGCTGCGTTGATGTCATGCGAAACTCTTCCTAGTCGAACAGGTGGTTGAGGGATTGCGAGCCCTGGTCCCCTGTGGCCGGGGTGCCGGGGGTGATCACGATCTCGCCGGGTGCCAGTGACTGCACGGGTTCCGGCAGGATCAGGTCGGGGAAGGCCAGCAGCAGACCGATGACGCAGACGTTCATCGCGATGAACGGCAGCGGGCCAAGGTAGATGTCGCCGGTCGATATGCCCTGCCTCCCCGGCCCCGGCGGGTCCACGACAGAGCGCAGGTAGAACAGCGCGAAGCCGAAGGGCGCGGTCAGAAAACTGGTTTGCAGGTTGATCGAGATCAGAATGCCGAACCACAGCAGGTCCACGTCCAGTGCGGCGGCCGTCGGCAGTAGAAGCGGCACGACGATGAAAGCGATCTCGAAGAAGTCGAGGAAACAGCCGAGGATGAAAATCAGCACCATGGAAAATATGATGAAACCCATACGTTCTCCCGGCAGCATCATCAGGAGCCCGTGCAGCCAACGGTCCCCGTCCAGACCGTAGAAGGTCAGACTGAACAGTCGCGCACCGATCAGGATGAAGTAGACGAAGATGGTCAGCTGCGCGGTACGGCGCAGGGCATCTGTCAGGGCGCTGCCGCCCAACCTGCCGCGCGCGAGGGCCAGCAGCATCGCGCCGACCGCGCCCAGCGACCCGCTTTCGGTCGGGGTGGCGATTCCCAGAAAGATCGTGCCGAGGACGAGAAAAATCAGACCCAGCGTGGGGACGATGGCATGGACGGTCCGCCGCGTCAGCGGGGTGCAGTAATGCCCCGCGAGAACGGTTGCCAGCATCAGCGCGCCCGCGCCGATTGCCACGGCAAACATGAGACGCCCGGCATCGGTCCCGAACAGGTCGATCGAGTGATAGGTAACGTATCCCGCAGCCGTGCCGAACAGGATCATGCCGACGAGGCTGAGGTAATCCTGTCGACGCACATTAGCACCCTGCATTGCGGGCATGGTGCGGGAAAAGAACAGGGCGACGGCTGCGATGAATACGACGTAAAGCCCGATCATCATGGCCGAAGGCACCAGCGCTGCATGATACATGTCGCCCACCGGCTTGCCGATCTGGTCCGCCATGACGATCAGCACCAGCGACGGCGGCACGATCTGGGACAGGGTCCCGGCGGAGGTGACCGTGCCCGCCGCGATCCGGTGATCGTATCCCGATCGCATCATGATCGGCAGGGCGATCAGCCCCATCGTCATGACCGAAGCCGACACGACGCCGGTCGTGGCACCCATGATCGTGCCGACCAGGATCACGGCAAAGCACAACCCGCCGCGCAAAGGACCGAACAGCTTTGCCACCGCGCCGAGCAGGTCTTCGGCGATGCCGGTTTTTTCGAACAGCGCGCCCATCAGGGTGAAGAACGGCACCGCCAGCAGTGTGTCATTGCTGATGATGCCGAAGATGCGGTCCGGCTGCGCATTGAGCATCGGCCAGGATAGCGAGATGATGTCCGGCGTCAGGCTGTCGAACAGCACACCGATGGCAAAGAAGACAAGTCCGCCCGCAGCCAGTGTGAAGGCGACCGGGTAGCCCAGCAGCAGCAGGCCCATGACGACGAAGAACATGAGCGGTGCGAGGTTGTGCGCGATCAGGTCCAGCATGTCAGTCCCGCGAAAGTGCGCGGATCGCGTGGTGAATCTGGGCGAACGCCTGCAGCAGCAAAAGCACGAATCCCAGCACGATGATGCCCCGCATCGGCCATACCAGCAGCCCGCCGTAGCTCAGCGAGCCTTCATTCTGTACCCATGACCTCACGAAGAAGGGCCAGGACAGGACGACCATACCCGCAGCGAAGGGCACGAGCATCAGGAGGTGACCCAGCAATTCTGTCCATTTGCGGACGCGGAGCGGAAACTTCGCCGAGAAGACTTCGATGCGGACATGAGCGTCCTCTCGCAGCACCCAGGCTGCGCCCAGGACGACCATCGTTCCGACGAGGTACCATTGCAGTTCGAGAAATGCGTTGGAGCCGATGGAAAAGAACTTGCGGGCCAGCGCATTGCCTGCGCTGACCAACACCGAAAGCAGCAGGAGCCAAATCGTCGCCTTTCCGATGACCGTGTTCAGGCGGTCGATGCAACGGGCTGCACGATCCACGAGGTTCAGCCGCGGTTGCCCGCGAGGAATGTCTGGGCCGCACCGTCGTTGACCGATGACCACAGGATCTGGTCGTCCCGAAACGCCTTCCATTTGTCGTGGATGTCCTTGAACCGCGCGTCTTTCGACGCTTCTTCATCCAGCAGCTTTTGCGTCGCCGCCTGCATAGCAAGCATGATCTCCTCGCTCCAGGACCGCAGTTCGACGCCCGAACCGATCAGGCGGCGCAGGGCCTCGATGTTCAGCGAATCGTAGCGGGCCAGCATTTCGGTGTTCGCTTCGGCCGAAGCTGCCTGAAGCACCTGTTTGAAGGTCTCGGGCAGTTCGTTGTAGGCGTCCATGTTCGCGATCAGGCAGATCGAGGCGCCAAGTTCCAGCACGCCGGGCGCGTAGTAGTATTTGGCGACCTTTTGGAAACCGAGGCGTTCGTCGTCGTACGGGCCGACGAATTCGACCGCGTCGAGCGCGCCGCGCTCCATAGCGGGGTAGAGGTCCGAGCCGGGGATCGACTGCGGCACCGCGCCAAGTTCGGCAAAGACCGACCCGACCAGACCGGCCGCGCGGATACGCAGGCCCTTGATGTCTTCGAGCGTGTCGATGGGCTTGCGGTACCAGCCGCCCATCTGCGCCCCGGAGTTACCGGCCGCAAAGTTGATGACGTTGAACTCGGCATAGAGCTCGCGCATCATCTCAAGCCCGCCTCCCTGGCTGATCCAGGCATTGTGCTGGCGCGGCGACATGCCGAAGGGCACGCCGGTGTCGAACATCAGCGCGGGGTTCTTGCCGAGATAGTAGAAACCCGCGGTGAAACCCGCCTCTACCGTGCCGTTCTGCGCGGCCTCGAGCACCCCGAGCGGGGGCACGATTTCGCCGCCCGCATAGGGCGTGATTTCGAAGGCTCCATCGGTCAGCGCCGCGACCCGTTCTGCCAGGAATGTGGCGCCGCCATACAGCGTTGCAAGCCCGGTTGGAAAGGACGTGGGCATCCGCCAGCGCACCTTGGTGCTGGATTGGGCCAGTGCGGGGGTGGCCAGTGCCGACGCCGCAACGACGGGCAGCGTCGCGCTCCGCAGCAAGATATCTCTTCTTTTCATGATCTCGTCCCTGTAGTTTGCCCTATGTTGCCCAATGGACAACTTGTTGTCAATAGTGAAGCACGGTGCTAGACAGAAGGCCGAACCGCTTGCGGTTTGCGTGGATTGTCATCAATAATCCGAGCTGATCGCACAAAGGGCATCAGATGGGATCATCGATCGAACAGCAGAAACTGGCGGGCAGCCACGCCCGGACGCTGCGCGTGGGCAAGGGATTCACGCTCGACATATTGGCCGAGAAGCTGAAGCTGTCGAAAAGCCATCTGTCCCGCTTCGAACGTGGGGAAAAGGCGCTGTCGGTCACGTCGCTGCTGCGTCTTGCCGAGGCGCTCGAGACGACGGTCGGGCAGCTTTTCGGAGAGAAGATCGAAGAGGCCGATTACCACCGGTTGCGTGCCGGGGAGGCGAGGTTCGAACGCACCGGACCGGCCGAGGCCGCCTATCACTATGCGCTGCTGAGCGGCAAGGGCACGCACAGCACGTTCTTCATCAAGCTGGAGCGCGGCAGGAAACACGAAAGCCGCGCGCATCACGCCGGGCTCGAACTGCTGTACCTGCGATCCGGCACCATCCGCGTCACGCTCGCGGACAAGGAATTCGTGCTGAAGGAGGGCGATTACCTGGAATTCCCTGGAAGCATCCCGCACCTTGTCGAAAGCGTTTCCGAAGAGGCGACGTTCCTTCTGGTGATCGTCTGACGGCGATCACCGGCACTTTGCGGTTCAGGAGGTCGAGTGCCGGAGAGGGCAGAATCTAATCATAAGTTGCTTTTCCGGTAGCGCTTCATGATTTCGAGCACCGTGTCCTTGCTGATCGCAAGATCTCGGGCAGGAACCGGTGCCACTTGTCGCTGATGGAACGTATCTGCATCGCTGTGATCTACGTTGTAATCATACAGCAGGCAATCACCGCCAGCTTAATCTGAAAAACTCAGGCTCAAAGTTCGAATCCAGGCTTCTCCGAAATTGCGGACAACCGCGCGCGTGGTCTACTGCAACAAGATCGAAACCGACCAGCAGGGGCAGAGAGCTGCTCAAGTCACGCCAGATCCTGTCCAACCTTAGGGGAGGATTGACCCATCTGTCCGCCCTTCCCGCGCGGTCTTAGGACCTCGCCAAACCCAGGAAGCGATTGAACAAGGTTTCGTCGCCCATCTGCCCGCCCTTCAGCATCAGTCGCAGCCCGTCCAGTTGGTTTGCAGGATGTAGGACTCGGCAAAGTGCGACGCCGGGCGAGATTTCTTCCAAGAAGTCGATTGCAGAAAACTCCATCAATTCGCAGATGCGGCTGGATGTGTCTCCACCGGCTATCCCGAGCCAGCCGATGCGGGCATAGGCAAGAACCTCGCCAAGCAGGCCTGCCGACGCGTTGGCAAGTTCATCCGGTGTCATCCCGTAGTCGAGGTCGGGATCGGTGTGGAGCAGGACGGGGATGCCTTCGTCCAACGCAGAACAGGCCGTGTTGCTCAGGTCGGTGGGGGAGACGAAGTCAACAGGTAGTACAGGGATGCAACGGAACTCAGTCGCTGAGGCGACTTGAGCCTTCGTCACGGGCGAACGGCTTCCTGCGAAAACCAGCACCCCTTTGTGGGCGGGCGGCCTGGGAGGCTCCGTGTAGCCGGTGCCCGGTGTGCCTTTGGTCAAGACCTGCGCCACCGAGCTGGCGCCGATCAGCAGGCGGCGCCCCGCTAGCGGGGCGAGTGTGTTAGCGATAGACCGGATGTCCGAGGCATCGCGGACATCGAAGAGCGTGCGCAAGGGCAGGGCGACGGCTTCCTGTGACAGGCAAAGGTCCAGACCTTCAAGCCCCTGAGCAGCGAGCAGGCGGCGCAGGTCGGCCTCGGTCATCGGCGTGACCGGGTGATGCGCCATAACCGGGTGGCGGTCGATGCGGTGCACCACGCCATCCGCCGCCCAGGCGAAGAGTGTGCCGAAGACGCAATAACGGCCGAGGTTTGGCTGCCCGCCGATCACTGCGAGATGCTTTGGGGAAAAGCGGCGGGCCAGATCGTTCGCGATGGCCCCGATCGAGCCGATCATTGGCGAGGAGTCGAAGGTCGAGCAGACCTTGAGGTGGATCGTTTGCGGCGCCAGCGCTTCTATCGCCGGCCAGAGGTCGGCGATCACGTCCAGTGCCGCGTCGGGAGCCTGCGCCCGAAGCGACGTGGCAAACCCGATCGTGTCCAGTCCCGCGCAGTCCTCCGGTCTTGGCGGCTTCAGGAACAGCCGCGTGCGCCAGCCAGCGCTGGCGAAGGTCGCCAGCGTGTCCGAAGCTCCGGTGAAATCGTCGCCGATGAAGACGGCCCGCACCATCAGCGCTTGCCGAAGAAATCGATGGCTGCGGCGAGGGCAGGGCGTGTCTTGGTCGCGCTGGCCAGGGACTCGCCCGCGCTCAGGGCATCGTAGGCCTCGTGTAGCGAGGCGACACCGGACTCCGGCCCTTGCGGATGTGCAAGGATGCCGCCGCCGCACATGAACATGAGGTCCGGGCCCTGTGCGGCCTTCAGCGTTGCGGGCAGGGTGCCCGCCCATTGACCGGAGGAGAAGGCGGGCATGACACGGTCGTCGTCGCCCCCCTCGGACAGCGGCGCGAGGCAGGCGCGCGCAGCCTCGGTGACCTCCTCGGCGCTGTCGACGAATTTGCCGCCGATGCCGTGCACGTGCATGTGGTCGATCCCCGCGAGGCGGGTGAGCGCATGGTAGGCCTGGAAGCCCATGCCGAGGCGGGGATGGCGGCTCATCGCGCCGAACCCGTTGCGGTGGGCGTGGATCGCCAGCGGAGTGTGGGCGCGAAGAGTCTCCATGCCCGAGAGCCCGCACCAGTTGAGGCTGGCCATCACACAAGAACCGCCCTCGGCCGTCACCAGATCGGCATGGCGGCGCATGGCATCGGTCTCGTCGGTGATGTTGAAAGCCATCATCACCTGGCGGCCGGTCTTCTCCCGCCACTTGCGGATGACCGCCATTACGGCGGGGACGCGCCGGGTGATGGGCGCGATGTCGGGATTGGCGCAGACCTCGTCATCCTTGATGAAGTCGACGCCGGCGGCACAGAGGCGGTCGACCAACGCGGCGATATCCTCCGGGGTCATGCCGACGTTGGGCTTGATGATGGTGCCGAAGATCGGGCGACCCTGGACACCGGTCGTCGCGCGCGTGCCGGTTATGCCCTGTGCCGGAAAGCCATAGCGGGCGCGATAAGCGGCAGGAATGTCGAGCGAGAGCAGCTTCAGCCCGGTAATTTCGCCGATGTCATAGAGGTTGCCCGATACGGTCGAGGCCAGTGTCGCCAGGTTCTTGCCGATGTTGCCGGTAGGATAGGCGATGCGCACCCGCGACAGGTGGTACGGGCCGTTGACGTTCTTGCGGTCCAGGTAGGCCGAGGCGAGCGTCGGGGTGGCATCCTCGCCGAGCGGATCGACCGCGATTACCTCGGCTGCCGAACGCGCGTGCAGCTCGTCCGACTCTCCCGCGACACGGACAAATGTGCCGCTCGACTGTTCACCGGCCATGCTGGCGGCGACCTTTTCGGGCGGAAAAGGTGTTTCGAGCAGGTAGTCGGCGACGACGCGGTCCATCATAGCGAGCTCAAATCCGGGAAGGGTCGGATCGGATCGGATCCGTCCCAGCCCTCGGAGGCAGCGCGGATCATGCCGAACATCTTGCCCTTCGGCCCCATGACCTCGGAGAGCTCGATCACCGTGCCGGGATGATATTCTTCGGCGAAATAGGCGAAGCGGCCGTTCACGCCGACGCGGCCCGACATCTTCAGCGTGAATCCGCGTCCGATCATCATGGCCAGGTCGTCGTCGTATTGGGTGGTCCAGAAGGCGACATGCTGCAGCCCCCGCAGGCCCTTATCCTTGAAGTCCTGATACATCGAAGGGACGTCGTTACGCGTCTGGATCAGTTCCACCTGCATTTCGCCGGAATTGGCCAGTGCGACCGAGTTGTACGGCCGGTAGCTCTGGCCGTCGTAAAGGTAGTCCTCGATCGGCACCTGCGAGTTGTAGAACCATGGGCCGACGCCCATGACCTCGGACCAGTATTTAATTCCGGCTTCGATATCGTCCACGATATAGCCGAGCTGTCGGATGGGGCCGAGAAGGGTACTCATGAGAATTGTCTCACTTCATCAGGAGGTTGGGCAGCCAGGTCGACAGTCCGGGAAGGACAGAGACGGCCAGCAGCGAAAGGAATAGCGGGATGAAGAACGGCATCACCCCGGCGATGACACGGGTGATCGGCATCTTGGTTATGATCGACACCATGTATAGGCTCATGCCCACGGGCGGAGTCAGCAGGCCGATCATCAGATTCAGCACGAAAACGACGCCCAGTTGCAGCGGGTCGATCCCGGCGGCGGTCAGGGCCGGTGCGATGATCGGTGCAATGATCAGGATGGCGGCGATGCTTTCCAGCACCATGCCAACCACCAGCAGCAGGATATTGACCAACAGCAGCAGGACCAGAGGGTTGTCCGAGAGCGACAGCAACAAGGCCGAGGCCTTCATCGGTACCTGGTCGAGTGTCAGCACCCAGGCGAAGAGGGCGGCGGTCGAGACGATGAACAGGATGTTCGCGGTGGCCTCCACGGTCTCGCGCAGGGCGCTGAGCGTGGCGCGGAAGGCGAGACTGCGATAGATGAAGATGCCGATGAACAGCGCGTAGGCAACCGTCATGCCTGCCACTTCGGTCGGGCCGAACCAGCCCGACATCAGTCCGCCGATCAGCAGGACAGGCGCCAGAAGGGCAGGGAAGGACACGACAAACTTCTTTGCCACGTCGCCTATGGCCGGGCGCATGTCGTCGCGCGGCAGGTTCGAGACTCTGGCGATGATCGCCACCTGCGCCATCAGAAGCGCGGTGATCACGAGCGCGGGCACGATTCCGGCAAGCAGCAGCTGCACCGTCGAGACATTCGCAACCGACGCGTAGATGATGATCGGGATCGAGGGCGGGAAGATCGGACCGATGGTGGCGGCCGCGACTGTGAGGCCGGAGGCGAATTCCTTGCGGTATCCCTGCGCGGTCATCTGATTGATCTGCACCGCGCCGAGAGCTCCGATATCCGCCAGCGCGGCACCGGAGATGCCCGAGAAAATCAGCGAAACGAAGATGCTGACCTGCGCGACGGCACCGCGTATGCGGCCGAAGATCATGCGCACCAGGTCAAACAGATGGGTGGTGACTCCGATGGCGTTCAGGAGGCTCGCGGCCAGGATGAACAGCGGCACCGCCAGCAATGGGGAGCTGTCGAGCGCATTCAGGCTGCGCTGCGCCAGTACCGAGACCGGCAGGCCCTGCACAACGATGACAATCGCTGAGGACAGGCCCAGGCAGACCGCGATGGGCGCGCCACAGACAAGCAGCATGACGAAGAGGGCGAGAAGAAGGGAGGTCATTCAATCTGTCCGATTGGGTCGGTGCTATCCGCGAAGCCTGCCGAGGGGGTGCGTCCGCGCAGCAGGTTGGCCAGGCGATAGAGCGTGACAAGGCCCAGGAAGACCGAGCCGAGCAGGGCGAGCGAGTAGTAGAAATAGTTCGGCAGCTGCAGGGCAGGTGTCAGGAACTTTCCTGCACGCGGCAGGAATTGGGCGAACCCCCAGAGCAGCAGCCCGCAGAAGGCGAGAGTCGCTAGGTCCGAGATCAGGATAAGCCCGGTCTTGGCCCGTCCACCCAGCATGTCGGGCAGGATCGTGACCGCGACCAGTGCCTGCCGCCCGGCAAGCGCCGGAATGCCGACGAAGACGAGGCCGATGCAGCTGAACCGCGCAAGTTCGTCAGCCCACGGCAGACCAAGGTCGGCGAGGTTGCGGGCTGCGACCTGCAGAACGACCAGCCCGGCCATAAGCGCCAGCAGCGCCATGGCCAGCCAGATCCCGACAAGGGAAAGCCGCGCGAGGATCGTGCGGCTTTGACGTTCGTTGGCCATCAAGCGACAGCCGTGATCTTTTCGTAGAGCGGACCGAACTTGGCGCCGAAGCGTTCCTGCACCAGCTTGTTCACGCTCTCACGGAAGGCCTTGAGGTCAAGCCCGTCGGCCTCGCCGATCACAGTCATGCCGGCATCACGCAGGGTTTGCGTCTCGGCCGCTTCGTTGTCGAGGATCGCCTTGGTCGCCTTCTCGCGGGTTTCGTTGGCCGCCTTCTCGACGGCGGCTTTCTGTTCGGTGCTCATGCCCTGCCAGGTGTCCTCGTTCATCACGACGACCTCGGCGTTCGACATGTGGCCGGTCAGCATGAGGTGCGACTGGACCTCGTAGAGCTTGACCTTGAGCACCACGTTGACCGGGTTCTCCTGTCCCTGCACCACGCCGGTGGCCAGCGCGGTCGGCACTTCGGACCAGTCGACGGGAACGGCGACTGCCCCCATGCCCTCGACGGCGGTGGTGTAGATCGGGAAGGGCACAGCGCGGATCTTGACGCCGGCGAGATCAGCCGGGGACATGACCGCCTTGTTGCAGGTCAGGTTCCGCCGGCCAAAGTAATGGGCATAGATAACGCGGACGTTGGCAGCGGCGATCAGCCCTTCGTTCAGCTCTTGCATCACCGGAGAATTGACGTCCGTCACTTTCATGAGGTGATCGACGTCACGGTAGAGATAGGGCGTGTCGAGGGCTGCGAAAGGCTCGTAGAGCGATCCCAGGGCGCCGGCAGTGTTGTGCGAGAAGGCGATGGTGCCAAGCGATACAGCCTCGGCCAGTTCCTGCAGCTTGCCGAGTTGGCTGGCTGGGTAGACGTCGACCTTGATGTCACCGCCCGAAGCCGCGCCGAGCGCCTCGGCGAACCATTCGGCCTGCGCGCCGGCAACCGAGGCGGGCTCGTTGTTGTGGCCATAGCGCAAGACGGTCTGCGCACGGGCACGCAGCGGTAAGGCAGCGGTCACGGCTGCTGCGCCACCAAGCGCGAGAACGGAGCGACGGCCAAACGAAGCGTGTAATTTGGACATGGAATTCCTCCCTCAGAATCCTGATGTGTTTTGATGGGTTTTCACCATCTCCTCCCGACGCTGTAAGCAGATTTCTACAAAATGCGACGACTTGTTGACCAAAATAGATTTTGGCTCCATGCTGAGTCAAAATAAAACAGATGATGTTTTTTGAGGTGTTCTGATGTGTAGCGCGAGGGTTGCCGGAAATGGTCGCGCTCTGATGACCGACATTGCCGGTCGCGCCGGGGTGTCGCTTGCAACCGTCGACCGGGTAATAAACCGGCGCAAGGGCGTCAAGGAACGGACCCGCCAGCAGGTGCTGGAGGCCGCTTTGGAACTGGGGTTCCTGGGCGCGGACGAGATGGTCAGGTTCCGTGACCGTCGCGAAGCCAATATCGTCTTCCTGCTACCGGCGGGGACGAACCCCTATCTGCGCGATCTTGGCGACCATCTACGCCAGCGCGTGGCGCTGAGGGAAGAAGGCAGCCCGAGGGTGCGTTGTTTCTTCATCGAAGGCTTCAACGCAACCGCGTTGGCAGAGGCGATCCAGCGCAATGCCGACTGGGCCGATGGCATCGCGTTCTTTGCCATCGACCACCCGGCTGTGCGCGAGGCCGTGGCCGAGGTGGCGGCGGCGGGCGTTCGGCTGGTGACGGTGGTCTCGGATCTCGGGCATTCGGGATGCGATGCCTATGTTGGGCATGAGAACCGATCAGTCGGGAGAACGGCCGGGCTTTTGATCGGGCGCTTCATCGCCGAGCGGGAAGGGGCGGTGGCACTGGTCGCGGGGTCGCGCCATTACCGCGCGCATAGCGAACGCGAAGCGGGTTTCCTGTCGATCCAGGAGGAGATGTTTCCGCATCTACGTCTGGTGGGAATGCACGAGGGGCACGACGACAGCGGCCAAAACTATCGCCACACCATCGCGCTGCTGGATCAGAACCCCGACCTGCGGGGCATTTATAACGTTGGTGGTTCCTCGGGCGGGGTCGCGCGGGCATTGGCCGAGCGCGGGCGATCCGACGTGGCCTTAATCGGCCACGGGCTGACCAAGGACACCCGCAATGCGCTGGTCGAGGGCGTGATGGACGCAGTGTTCCATACGGATCCTGAAACACTGATCGACAGGGCAATCGGCGCGATTTGCCAGCCGGAGCGTCAGGTCTTGCCCATGAAGCTCGAGATCGTGTTTCGAGAAAATCTTCCCTAAAACGCCCCGCCGTTAACTTGAGACATACCCGGCAGCTCTGAAGGAGTTCCAGCTTTCTTGTGGCGAGTAGAGATAGCAGATTTGTGCGATGGTCTCGAACATGTCGGTGAATGTGCACGCGCCGAATGGAACGCGCGCAAGCATGGTGGCGCGAAACGGCGTGTCTGGCGCAAGATACACATCGGCATCAATGAAGAAACGCTGGAAGTCCGGGCGGTCAAGATGACGGGCGGCAACATTGTTGACGCGCCCATATTGCCAGAACTGTTGGACCGGAACCCGCTGGATCAGAAGATCGGTAGCGTCACCGTCGACGGCGCCTGTGACACCTGAAAGTGCCACGAAGCGATCGCGGCTCGCGGCGCCGCTGCCGTCATCCCACCCCGCACGAACGCCAGGCCCTGGAAACCGACGAGCCCGGGTGCCGTCGCGCGCAACGAAGCTTTGCGGGCCTCAAAGTACCTGGGTCGCGCGATCTGGCGAGGATGGTCTGGTAACCACCGCCGGAGCCGTGTCGGGTCCAGGATGAACTGCATCAAGCTGCTTGGTCAATCATTGATGGCTCGAGACTTCGATCGCCAGGTCGCGGAGCTGCAGGTCCGCATCGCCGTGCTGAACGGCTACACCGCGCTCGGCATACCCGTCACTGTTCCCATAGGATAAGTCCGTCCGGGGAAAGGGGGAGACCGGACCTCAGCCAATTTGTGCAACAAGGCCTGTTCAGCATGACGAAGAACTATTCAGCCGATGAGGCGCCAGCAGCCTGACAAAGCAGAGCAAGGCTGTCAACGTGAACGCCATCGCGCCGGGATATGTGGCCACGGACAACACGCAGGCGGTGCGCGACGATCCGGACCGATCCTTGGCCGCATTCCGCAGGGGCGCTGGGATCGGCCGCAGGACCTGGCCGGGCCGGTCGTCTTTCCGGCCTCCGCCGCCTCTGACCATGTGAATGACGCGCTGCTGGTCGTCGACGGCGGATGGATGGGACACTGAGAGAATGCCAATAATTTCGTTTTTCTTATTAATAGAAAAGAATCTTTAATTTGCGGAATGAGTTGGCATTGCACTACCCTGCGGCGGAGATTTCAGAACAAAGGACCTGGACATGGGCACCGTCGGCGATCAGCTTTCATTCTTTGCGGCCAACCGTGAACGGCCGATCCTGCTGGCCGGGGGGCGCATCATTGAGGCCGAAGGCCAGGTCGAGCAGACCGATATCCTGATCGGTACCGACGGCCGGATCGCCGCCGTCGGTCCAGACCTGCCGCCACAGCCCGAGGCGGTGCGCATCGACGTATCGGGGAGCCTGGTGTCCCCGGGGTTCGTGGACATGCACCAGCACCTGGACAAGACCGGCGTGCTGCGGTTCACGCCCAACCCGTCGGGCACCTTGCAGGGCGCGCGCGAGGCCTTTGCCAAATATGCCAGGACGGCGGGGCCGGAGGATATCACCAGGCGGGCCTCTCAAACCATGTCGCGTTGCCTGTCGCGGGGCACGACGGCGATCCGCAGCCATGTCAATGTCGACAAGGATGCCGGGTTCAACGGGATGGAGGCGCTGGCGCGGCTGCGTCAGGCCTGGGCCGAGCGGATGACCCTGCAACTGGTGGCCTTCATGACGCCGCATCCGGGTCAGGACCTGGACTGGCTGCGCGAGAATATCGACCCGGCGGTGGGCTTCGCCGATGCAGTGGGCGGGACGCCCGCGGTCAGCGAGGACCCGGGCCGCTACATGGATATCATATTCGACGCCGCCGCCCGCGCGGGCAAGCCCGTGGACCTGCACCTGGACGAGCATCTCGATCCCGGGCACCTGCACATGGAGGCGGCGCTGGACCGGGTGGAGCATTACGGGATGCAGGGGCGCACGGTGTTCAGCCATATCTCTGTCCTGAGCGCGATGGAGCCGGAGGCGGCCCGCGCGATCATGGACCGGATGATCGCGCTGGAGGTCGGCGCGGTGACTTTGCCGGCGGCGAACCTGTACCTGCAGGCCCGCGACCGGGCGATGCTGCCGCCGCGCGGGCTGACCCGCGTGGCCGAGCTGTTGCGCAGAGGCGGGCAGATCGCCACCGCCTCGGACAATATTCAGGACCCCTTTGTGCCGACCGGATCGGGTGACATGCTGGAAATTGCCCGCTGGACCCTGCTGGCCGGGAACCTGATGGCGGATGAGCTGTTCGACGTGCACCGGATGATCACCGATATTCCCGCCGCGCTGATGGGGCTGGGCGGGGATTACGGGCTGCGCGCGGGGGCCTGGGCCGACCTGGTGCTGACCGATTGCGAGGATGCCGATACGCTGGTGGCCGGTGGCCCGATGCAGTCGCGGGTCCTGGCGCGTGGTCGGCTGGTGTCGGAAACCGCCACGGTGCTGCCGCAGGCGCTGGCCGGGGCCGGGTAGGGCAGCGAGGCGAACGGGGGGCGGGGTCTTGAACGTCACCTTGCGCCAGATCCGGGCCTTTCTGGCCGTGGCAGAACTGGGCCGGTTCAACCTGGCGGCCGGCGCGCTGGGGCTGACCCAGGCGGCGGTCAGCCTGCTGATCAAGGACCTGGAACAGGAACTGGGCGTGCGGCTGTTCGACCGCCATACGCGCAAGGTGCAGTTGACCGACATCGGCCATGATTTCCTACCCCAGGCTCGCAAGGCGATGGAAGACCTGGACATTGCTACGCGCAATGTACGGGAACATGTCCAGTTGAAGAAGGGCAAGGTCGTCATCGCCAGTTCGATCATCTTTTCCGCCTCCACGCTGCCCGCCCTGATCGCGCGTTTCATTGCGCGGCATCCGGCCATTTCGGTCGAGCTACGCGACATGCCCGAGGAAGAGATCCGTCCGGCACTGATCCGCGGAGAGGCGGATCTTGCGCTGGGGACGCTGCTGGACGATGACGCCGAAATCCTGTCGCAGACGGTCGGTCAGGACCGGTTGACCCTGACCTGTCGCGACGATCATCCGCTGGCCGCGCGGCAGGCGGTGGGCTGGGCAGAACTGGCGGACCAGAACCTGATCGTGCTGGCGCGCGAAAACCCCCTGCGCCAGATCGTCGAGCGAACGATGATCGGCGTCGCGCCGGATTTCGGCCCGGCCTATGACGTTCGCTTTTCCACCACCGCGATCGGCATGGTGGCCGCCGGTCTGGGGGTGACCGTACTGCCCGAAAACGCGATGGAGCTGAGCGTGGGCGCGCGGGTGCGCTGCGTGGCGCTGAAAGATCCGCTGATCACCCGCGATATCTGCGTGATGCAGCACAAGGGGCGCAGTCTTTCCCCGCCTGCCGAACAACTCAGGGCGCTGATCCTGGAAGCCTTTCCGGGTGCCAGTGCCTGACCGCCGTTTCCCGGCCCGCCCGACTTGAAACCACCTGACCCGACACCACCAGAACCGTGGGCCGAGTTTCTGGTCTGCCTGCTCCCGCCCCGCTGGGCGCGGAGCTGATTCGCCTGCCCCATCCCGAGCGGGTGCGGACCCGGAAAGGGGTGGATCGTTTCGGTATTATAATTATGATAAATATAGATAATTATGATATTGTTGACAAAATATTCTGCGCGGTCTAGCCTTTGTCCAATGACAGATGAGGTTGCAGTGACCAAACCCCAGTTCCGCAGAAAGGCCGCAGCCAAGACAGAGCTCAAGAGCGGGCTTGCCGCTGAAGAGCGCGTCTTTGCGCAGGTCGTCGAGGCGGTGCAGGATCAGCGCCTGAAGGCCGGTGACCGGCTGGTGGAACGCGAACTGGCCGAGGCGGCGGGCGCCAACCGGCAGGCGATCCGCAACGGGTTGCTTCGCCTGGTCAATGCCGGACTGGTCGAGACCAGCCGCAACAAGGGCGCCCGGATCGTCCGGCTGAGCGCAACAGATGCCGAGCAGGTCTTCGAGGCGCGTATGGTGGCCGAAACCGGACTGCTGCACCGGCTGGCGCGGACCTATACCGCCGAGGCGGGCGCCCGGTTGCAGGACATCCTGCGCGCCGAGGGGGCCGCCTATGAAGAGGGCAACGTCGTCGAGGCGCGGCACCATTCGCGGCTTTTCCATATGGAAATGGGTCACCTGGCGGGCAACCGGCACCTGTCGCGCCTGCTGGATGACTTGATCAACTGCCAACCGCTGCTGATGTCGCACCGACGCGGGCGGCCCTCGGAATTCTCGGGGCACAACCTGCATATCAAGACGCTGGCCGCCCTGGCCCGCGGCGACGGGGAGGAGGCAGTGCATTACAACAACCAGCTCCTGTTGGCGCTGAAATCGGAAATGCTGCTCGACATCAAGGCGAGCGAAGACACGGACGGGTCGCCTGCGGCCTGAAGAGACCACCCGGCGAAGCCCCTTTCAAGGATTAGCGGCCATCACTCAACCGCCAGCGGCACGATAGGTGCGCTGCGATCTGAAGGAGGCCAAATGCGACGCTTTGCCTATCACGAACCATCGACCCTGGAAGAGGCCTCTGGCCTGCTGGTCGAACTGGGCGACAAGGCCCAGGTGCTGGCCGGTGGCACCGATCTCTTCGTCGAGATCCGCGAGCGGCTGCGCGATGTGTCTGACGTTGTGAACATCAAGAAGATCCCCGGCATGACCGATATCACCTGGGATCCGGCGGTGGGGCTGACCTTTGGCGCGCTGGTCACGGCGCGGCAGCTGGAAACCCTGCCGGGCGTGCAGCGGACCTATCCGAATTTCACCGAGGCGCTGCGCCTGCTGGCCTCAATCCAGGTGCGCAACCGGGCCACAGTGGTCGGCAATCTCTGCCGGGCCTCTCCCTCGGCCGATACCATCCCGCCGCTGATTGCGGATGGGGCGATCATCCATATCTACACGCCGAAGGGGATGCGCCGGATGCCGCTGGCCGATTTCTTTGTCGGTCCCGGCCGTACCCGGCTGGAACGCGGCGATATCGCCACCGGCATCGTGGTGCCGGCCCCGGCCCCCGACAGCGGGCGCAGCTATCTCAAGCTTGGCCGCCGCAAGGCGATGGAACTGGCCACGGTGGGCGTGGCGGTCAGCCTGAACCGCGACGGCGACATCTGCACCGATGCGCGCATCGCGCTTGGCGCGGTTGGGCCGACGGTGCTGCGCGCCGGGGCCGCCGAGGCGCTGCTGAAGGGCCAGAAAATCACCGAGGAGCTGATCGCGCGGGCGGGGGAAAAGGCAATGGCCGAATGCACCCCCATCAGCAACGTGCGCGCCAGCGCCGATTACCGCCGCAGCATGGTGGGCGTGCTGACCCGCCGTGCCGTCAGGACCGCAATGGAGGCGACCCAATGAAACAGATCGTGGAACTGACCATCAACGGAGACCCCCACAGCCTGGCGGTCGAGGGGCACCGGTCGTTGCTGGACACGCTGCGCGAAGAGGCGGGGCTGACCGGCACGAAAAAGGGCTGCGACGTGGGCGATTGCGGTGCCTGCACGGTGATCGTTGACGGCAAGCCGGTCAATGCCTGCCTGGTGCTGGCGGTCGAGGCCCAGGGCAGCAATGTCGAGACCGTCGAGGGGATGCAGCAGAGCATCGACATCCTGCACCCGCTTCAAGATGCCTTCATGCGCCACGGCGCCTCGCAATGCGGGTTCTGCACGCCGGGCATCCTGATGATGGCGCGGCAGCTGATCGAAGACAACCCCGATCCCAGCGACGCGGAGATCCGCTTTGGTCTGAGCGGCAATATCTGCCGCTGCACCGGCTATACCAAGATTTTCGACGCCGTGCGCAGCGCGGCGGCCGACATCCGCGCCAAGCGCGCTCAGGAGGAAACGGCATGAACAAACCCGCCAAAACCCTGACAAATGCGTTCACCACCATCGGCAAGAGCGTCAAGCGCGACGACGTGATCGAGAAGGTCACGGGCGAAGGCGCCTATGTCGCCGATCTGAAACCGACCGGGATGCTCTACGGCAAGATGAAAAGGTCGGAGGTGGCCCATGCCAGGATCACCCGCATCGACGTATCGAAGGCGCTGGCCTATCCCGGCGTCAAGGCGGTGCTGACCCACAAGGACGTGCCGCGCGTGCTGCATCACGGCTCGCCGCACCCGCGGTCGATCTCCTGCACGAAGGACCAGTACATCCTGGACGACAAGGTGCGGTACTGGGGCGAGGGCGTGGCCGCGGTGGCCGCGATCAGTGAAGAGATCGCCGACGAGGCGCTGGACCTGATTGAGGTCGAATACGAGGAACTGCCCGCCGTCTTTACCCCGGAAGAGGCGATGAAACCGGGCGCGCCGCAGATCCACGAGGTCGGCCCCGGCGGCAACCTGGTGCAGGACCCGGTGCATGTGGAACGCGGCGATGTCGACAAGGGCTTTGCCGAGGCGGATTTCATCCTTGAAGGGGAATATTCCGGCGGCCGGCCAATGCCGGGTTACATGGAACCGAATGTCTGCCTGGCCGATTGGGATGGGTCCGGCAAGCTGACCTTCTGGACCTCGACCCAGAGCTCTTTCATGGTGCGGGGCATCCTGGCCGAGGTGCTGGGCCTGCCGCGTAACAAGGTGCGGGTGCTGGTCGATCACATGGGCGGCGGATTCGGCGCCAAGCAGGACTGTTTCCAGCATGAATTCCTATGTGCGCTGCTGGCCCGCGCCACGCGCAAGCCGGTGCGGATGGAGTTCACCCGGCGCGAGACCTTTCTCGCGGGGCGGTCTCGCCACCCGTTCAAGCTGTGGCTGAAACAGGGGTTCCGCAACGACGGCACGATCACCGCGCGGGACATGCGGATCGTCTATGAATCCGGTGCCTATGGCTCTCACAGCCCGGGGGTGACGACCGTGGGCACCAATTCGGCCACCTCGCTCTTCCGGTGCGACAACGTGCGGCTGAACGGGCGCGCGGTCTATACCAACACGCCGATTGCCGGCGCCTACCGGGGCTATGGCGTGGTGCAGACCTATTACGCCCTGGATATCCAGATGGATGAGGCGGCGGAGCGGCTGGGCCTGGACCCCGCCGAGCTTAAGCTGAAGAACGCGGTGCGCGAAGGCGATATCGCGCCTTCTGGCCACCCCATCGTCGGGCACGGACTGGAGGCCTGTATCGAACATGGCATCCGCGTCTTTGACTGGCCGGCGGTGCGGCAGCGGTCGCACAGCCCTGATCCGGCGGCGTCGCATCTCCGCAAGGGCTGGGGCCTGGGCTGTGAAATGCATGGTTCATCCGCCTATCCGGGGATCAAGGAACAGGGCAACGCGATCATCAAGATCAACGAGGATGGCTCCGTCACCCTGATGACCGGCGCGGCGGGCCTGGGCACCGGGGCGCATACGGCGCTTGCGCAGATCGCCGCAGAAGAGCTGAACATGCCGTTTGAAAGCGTGTCGGTGGTGCATGGCGATACCGATGCCGTGCCCTGGGACATCGGCGCCTTTGCCAGCCACACCACCTACCTGGTGGGCAGCGCCACCCGGATGGCCGCCGCCGAGGCGCGCGCCGGCATCCTGCAACGGGCCGCCGAAAAGATGCAGACCACGGCCGAGGCGCTGGACATGGTCGAGGGGCGCATCTTTCTGCGTGCCAGCCCCGACAGCGGGCTGACCGTGGCCGAGGCGATGGGCCCGACACCGGGCATCCCGTCGGCCAATATTCTGGGGCGGGGCACCTATGAGCCGACCAAGTCCTATTCCTTTGCGGCGCATTTCGTCGAGGTGACGGTGGACACGGAAACCGGCCTGGTGACGGTGGACCGGGTGGTTCCGGTGCATGACGTGGGCAAGGTGATCCACCCGATCGCCGCCGCCGGCCAGATCGAGGGCGGCATCCAGCAGGGCATCGGCCATACCCTGACCGAGGATTACATCATCGACACGGAAACCGGCCGGTCGCTGAACGCGGGGCTGGTGGATTACAAGATGCCGCTGTCGATGGACATGCCCGACATCGACACCGTGATCCTGGAGGCGGCCCCCGATCCCGGCGGCCCCTGGGGCGCCAAGGGGGTGGGCGAGGACCCGATCATCGCCATTGGCCCAGCCATCGCCAACGCGATCCATGACGCCATCGAGGTGCGGTTCCGCCATTACCCGATCACCCCCGAAGACATTCTGAATGCCCTCAACGAGAAGGAGCGCCAATCATGATGAACGTTCACGAGATCCCCAAAGACAAGCTGCCGATCACCATCCTGACCGGGTTCCTGGGGTCGGGGAAAACCACCCTGCTCAACTACATACTGACCGAAAGGCACGGCTACCGCATCGCGGTGATCGAGAACGAGTTCGGCGAGGTGGACGTGGACAGCGACCTGGTGCTGGCCTCGGACGAGGAGATCTACCAGATGCAGAACGGCTGCATCTGCTGTTTCGTCGACGTGCGCAACGACCTGATCGACGTGATGAAAAAGCTGCTGGCCCAGAAGGACAAGTTCGACCACATCATCGTCGAGACCTCTGGCCTGGCCGACCCGACGCCGGTGGCGACCGCCTTTTTCGCCGATCGCAGTGTCGCGGACGAGGTCAACCTGGATGCCATCGTGACGCTGGTGGATGCCAAGCACATCGACCAGCACCTGTATGATCCGGTGCTGGACGGGCGCGACAACCAGGCGGTGGACCAGATCGTGGCGGCGGACCGGATCATCGTGAACAAGGTCGACCTGGCCGACGAGGGCGGGCTGGTCAAGCTGGAAAGCGACCTGCGGGGGCTGAACCAGACCGCGGAGATCATGCGCTCGGAGTTCGGGGTGGTGGACCTGAACAACATCCTGAACGTCAACGGCTTTCAGCCCTCCTACGTCAAGGAGCGCGCCGAGATCCTGCAGATCGACATGGAGGCGGACGACGACCAGCACCACCATCACGGCCACCTGCACGATGAAACCGTGTCCTCTGTCAGCATGACCTTCGACCAGCCCTTTGTCCTGGACAAGCTGCACGCGGTGCTGACCTCCTTCCTGGAGGAAAAGGGGCCGGCGGTGTTCCGCACCAAGGGCATCCTGTCGGTGGCCGGGGAAGACCGGTTCTATGTGCTGCAGGCGGTGCACCAGCTCTTTGACCTGCGCCCCGATCACCCCTGGCAGGACGAGGAGCGCCGGTCGAAGATCGTGTTCATCGGGCGCGACCTGGACCGGGACGAGATCGAACGGAAACTTGCCTCCTGCCTGGTTGACTGACTCCTCCCTCTCCTCCGGCTCTAGGTAGGTGAACGGCCCGCGCGACCGGCGCGCGGGCCGTTTGTTCTGTTTGAAATTATAATAAAAACAATTGGTTGAACGATTTTTTTGTTGACCCTCGCTGCGTTCGGGTCTAGGATGGAACAAGAGTAGAAGCGCAGCCAATTGCTCACCAACCCATTGAGAGGTGAGGCTGCGATGTCGACATTCCCCGCTTTCCCGAACCGGATCGGCCCTGACGGGGCCAGTCCCCGCGCGACCCCGACCGAGCCGGTCGCGGGCGGGCCCGGCATTGCACCCAGGCACCTCGTTCCAGGAGGTTCCTCATGATTATCGACCTGAGTTGCTATCCGACGGATCTCGTCGATCTGGCCTGGCGCCACGACGGCGAGCCCTTCACCGGAGAGCGGCTGCTGAAGATGATGGACGGCCCGTTCTATGTGAACGGCAAACCCCGTCGCGTCGACAAGGCGTTCATCCAGCCGCCGCAGGGCAACACGATCTACACCCACGGCATCCACGAAAAGGAAGGCAAGGCCGCAATCCGCGAATACATGGGCTATACCGAAAAGATGGTCTGTGAACATCCGGACCGTTTCATCGGTTGCTTTGTCTACAACCCACGCTACGGCACCCAGAACGGCGCCGATGAAATCGAACGCTACGTCAAGGAGTTCGATTTCAAGATGGTGCAATTGCAGGCCAACATGCATGCTTACCGCCCCGACCGGGCGCTGGACTGGTTGCGCCCGGCAATGCGCGTCTGCGCCGACCTGGGCATCATGGTCAAATTGCACACCGGCGACGGGCCCTATTCGATCCCGACCGAATTTGTGCCGATCATCCGGGAATTCCCCGAGGTGGACTTCATCCTGGCCCATTTCGGCGTGCAGACCGGCGGTGTCTACACCTTCGAACCGTTCCAGATGGCGATGGACGAACCCAATGTCTACGCCGAAAGCGGCTGGTGCCTGCAATCGCGGATCGTCGAATTCGCCAAGGAACTGCCCAAACACAAGATCCTGTTTGGCACCGATACGCCGCCCAACGAACCGGGCATGTGGATCAACCTGCTGGAGGTGTTGTGCCACGAGCCGCCGCAGGGCCTGAACCTCGATGAGGACACACTCGAGGATTACCTGGGCAACAACACCGCGCGGATGATCGGGCTGGAGCCGACCGCGCCGCCGAAATCCGTGGCCGAGGCAGAGGCCTATCTGCGGGACAACGGCGTCGTGCTGGAACCGGCAGAATAAGCCGCCCAAAGACTTTCCGAAGGAGACCAAGATGATTATCGACACCCATCTTCATCCGACCAACCTGGTGGACGAGGCGTGGCGCCATACGGGCGAACCCTTCACCGGCGAGCGGATGCTGAAAATGATGGACGGCCCCTACATGATCAACGGCAAGCCGCGCCGGATCGACATGGGTTTTATCCAGCCGCCTCCGGGCAACACCGGCTACCGCGACGGCAACCGCATGGGCCGCGAAGGCATTCGCGACTACATGGCCTATGTGTCCGAGCTGTGCCAGAAATACCCCGACCGCTTCATCGGCAACTTCAATTACAACCCGCGCTGGGGCCCGGATAACGGCGCCAAGGAGATCGAATTCCACCACAAGGAATACGGTTTCAAGATGATCAAGCTGCACGCCAACATGCATGGCTACCGGCCTGACAGGGCGCTGGACTGGTTGCGCCCGGCGATGGAGATGTGCGCCAAGTACAATATCGTGGTGTTGATCCATACCGGCGACGGGCCCTACACGATCCCGACAATGTTCTATCCGATCATCCGCGAATTCCCGATGGTCAACTTCATCATCGGCCATTTCGGCATCCAGACCGGCGGCAACTACAGCTTCGAGGCCTTCTGGATGGCAATGGACACGCCCAATGTCTATTGCGAAAGCGGTTGGTGTTTCCAGTCGCGGATCGTCGAGTTCGCTCAGCAGTTGCCGAAGGACAAGATCGTCTTTGGCACCGACAGCCCGCCCAACGATCCGGGCATGTGGCTTCGCGAGCTGGAGGTGCTCTGCCACGAGCCGCCGCACGGGATGAACCTGTCGGAAGAGGATCTCGAAGGCTACCTTGGCAACAACATCGCCAAGCTGGTGGGGATCGACCCGACGCCGCCGCCGCGCGATGCGAAGGACGCACAGGCCCGCCTGACGGATACCTATGCGGGCGTCGACCGCGCCACCGGAAAACTGCTGGAACCGGTCTGACACGGACCGGGCGGCGCCAGACACTGGCGCCGCCCTCCAGCCACGCCACCCTTGACCTGATCGAAGCCGGGGACGCCTGCGATGCTCATGACCGAAACCCAGAATTTTCATCCGCAGGATGTCCGTCACTTCCTGGCCGAATATACCGCAGGGCATCCCGGTGACGTGATCGAGATCGACCAGCAGGTGTCTGACGACCAGGACGCCACGGCGTTGATCTGGGCTCTGGCAGCGCAGGGACGGCAGCCGCTTTTGCGGCTCAACAAGGTGGCACATCTGGATATGCCGGTCCTGTGCAATGTCTTTGGATCGCGACAACGGATCGCCCGGCTGTTTGGCACGGATGAACCGGGACTGCATGCAGAATACCAACAACGATCCCGCGCGGCGGTACCGCCGCGGCTGGTCGAAGATGGCCCGGTCCTGGAACGGATGATTTCCGGCGAAGAGGTCGACCTGAACCTGTTGCCGATGCTGCAGCATTTCGAAACCGACCGTAAAAAATACATCACCTCGGGCATGATCCTGGGCGAGAACCCGGAGAGCGGGATCGGCAACCTGTCCTATCATCGCGCGATGATCCACGCCAAAAATCAACTGGCCACTTCGCTGCATTCGCGCGGCCACCTGTGGCGGCTGCTGAACATGTCCAAGGAACTTGGCAAGCCTATGCCGGTGGCGATGATCATCGGAGGCCATCCCCTGTTCATGCTGGCCGCATCGGCGCGGTTGTCCTTTGAAGAGGATGAACGCGACATCGCCGGTGGGCTGATGGGCGCGCCGCTTGAGGTGGTCAAGACACCGAAATACGGGATTCGCGTGCCAGCCCATGCCGAAATCGTGCTGGAAGGCGTGATAGACCACGAGGCCACGGTCGAGGAAGGGCCGTTCGGCGAATTCACCGGCTATTCCTCTGACCGGTCCACAAACAACCTGTTCACCGTGGAAACCATCCTGCGCCGCAACGCGCCGATTCTGGTCAGCGTGGCGGGCGGCAACTCCGCCGAGCACCTGAACCTGGGCCGCATCCCGCGCGAGGCGGAGATGGTCGAGAAGCTGCGGGCGCGCTTCCCCTCGGTGACGGCGGTGCATTACCCGGCCTCGGGGACGCATTTTCACGCCTACGTCGCCATAAACCAGAGCCGCGAGGGCGAGGCCCGGCAGGTGATGCTGGGGTTGCTGGGCTGGGACCAGTACCTGAAGAACGTGATCGTCGTGGATGCGGACGTGGACATTACCCGCGACGAGGAAGTGCTCTGGGCGGTGTCCAGCCATTTCCAGCCGCACCGGGACGTGGTGATCGTCGAGGGGCTGCCGGGCAATGCGCTGGACCCCTCGGCCAGCGGCATCGGCACCACCTCGCGGATGGGGCTGGACGCGACGCGTGGCCCGGATTTCCACGGCACCCGCGCCCGGATCAGCCCCGAGGCACAGACCCGCGCCGCGGCCCTCTTGCAGGGGCTAAGCGGGTAAACGACAAGGCAGGAAAGGAGACCGGGGATGACAGAGCCAAGACGCATGATCGTCGGAATCTCCGGCGCATCCGGAGTGGTCTATGGCAAGCGGATGCTGGAAGTGCTGCGCGCGCTGGAAATCGAGACGCACCTGGTCATGTCCAATGCCGCGCGCATCACGATGGCGCATGAATGCGATTTCACCGCCGCCGACCTGGAGGCGCTGGCCGATCACACCCATTCCAACAAGGACATCGGCGCTGGCTGTTCCTCTGGTTCTTTCCGGACGATGGGCATGGTGGTGGCGCCCTGTTCGGTCAAGACGATGGCCGAGATCGCCAATGGCACCACCTCGAACTTGCTGTCGCGGGCGGCGGACGTGGTGCTGAAGGAACGGCGACGGCTGGTGCTGATGCTGCGCGAAACACCACTGCACCTGGGCCATCTGCGCAACATGTCGGCGGTGATGGAAATGGGGGCGATCATCTATCCCCCGGTGCCCGCCTTCTACACCCGGCCGCAGTGTCTGGACGAGATGGTGGACCATACAATAGGGCGGGTGCTGGACCTGTTCGATCTGGACGCCGGCACGGTCAAGCGCTGGACCGGCACCCAGGCGGCGCGGGCCTAGCCGCGCGCGTGCAGGGGCCTGTCGGCCCCGGCGGCGCGCTGGCTCTTGCGGATCACGAGGTAGAGGCCGGAAATCACCAGAGCCGTGCCAAGCGCCGAGAGCGGCGAAATCGTTTCCCCGAAGAACAGCCATGCCTGCAGCATGGCCAGCGGCGGCACCAGGTAGAAATAGCTGGTCACGCGCGCGACCTGGTCGCGGCGGATCATGACCATCAGCAGGCTGATCGCCAAGACGGAAATCCCCAGCACCAGCCATGTCATGGTCAACACCAGTGGCCAGCTCAGCGTCACTTGCCGTGTTTCGAACAGCAGCATCAGGGGCAGGGTGGCCAGCAAGGCGCCGACGTATTGCACCGTGGTTCCCGCCAGCACCGGCACGTCGCCGCCGCAGCGCTTTTGCAGGATGGTGCCCAGCGAGATCCCCAGCAACGCCAACAACGTCGCGGCAAGGCCGGGACGGTCCAGCGTACCCTGTCCGGACAGCGCCCCGGCACCGGAGACCACCAGCAGGATCCCGGCAAAGCCCAGGGCCAGCCCGGCGATTGTCGCGCGCGACAGGCGCTCATCCAGCCAGAGCCAGCCCAGCAGCGCGGTCAGGATCGGCTGCATCCCGACGATGATCGCCACCAGCCCGGCGGGAATCCCGCGTGAGATGCTGTAGAACACGCCGGCCAGGTAAGCGCCGTGGATCAGCACGCCGACCAGCAGTTGGGCGGGCACGTCGCGCGCCGCCAGCAGCCGCTTGCGCCAGATCAGAAGCCCGGCGCCGAACAGCACCAGCACCAGCGCATAGCGGGTGACCAGCAGGAATAACGGCTCCATATAGGGCAGGCCAAATTTCGCGCCGATGAATCCGGTGCTCCAGATCAACACGAAGAGAAAGGGGATCAGGCGGGTCAGGCTTGGCATGGGCGGCGGTCCATTCAGAGGCAATGTGGGGCAGGGAGTGGGCAGAGGGTGGCGGCGCAAAAGCAATGTCCCGGCCTGGGGAAACCGGCCGGGACTGCTGCGTGGGGCGTTGCGCCCTGCGTCAGTTGTTGTCGCGCGGCAGGCTCCACGGAAAGAAGATGCGTTGCGTCTGGGCGATGATCTGGAACAGCGTCAGCGACATCAGCACCAGGATGCCCAGCCCGGCCCAGGCCTGCGGGATCTTGAACAGCGATGTCGAGAACTGGATGAAATAGCCAATTCCCTTTTCCGCCGCCACGAATTCCGCCACCACCGCGCCGATCACCGACAGCGTCACCGAGATTTTCAACCCCGAAAAGATATAGGGGATCGCATAAGGAATGCGGATCTGGGTGAATTCGCGGATTGCCGGCGCCTTCAGCGAATGGCTGAGCTCGATCAGTTCCTCCGGTGTCGCCTTCATGCCGGTGGTCATCGAGACGACCAGCGGAAAGAAGGAGATCATGAAGGTGATCAGGACGCGGGACATGTCGCCGGACCCCATCGTCACGATGATGATCGGCGCCACCGCGACGATCGGCGTCGACTGGATCACAACCAGCAGCGGGTAGATGCCGCTGGACACCAGTTTGAACCGCGTCAGCAGGATCGCTAGCGGCAGCGACACGATGATGGCCGTCACGAAGCCCAGCATGGCCACCCGCAGCGTCGCCCAGGCATGGGCCAGCCAGCGCGTCAGAGTCACCGCGTCAAAACCTTCCAGGATCCGGCTGGGCGCCGGCAGTAGGAAGGTGGGGATGGAAAAGACGCGGGTCGAGGTTTCCCATAGCACGAGGATGATCAGGAAGGTCAGTCCGGGCAGCAGCCCGGGCACCCGGTTCACACGAGTCAATGTTGCCGTCATGTCATGCCACCTTCTTTGTCATCAGGATGTCGCGCAGGTGGGATACCAGGTCCTGCATCTCTGTCAGGCGCATGGAATCACCGGTGCGCGGTCGCGGGGCCGGAACCCGCAGGTCTTCGGCGACATGGGCACCTGGGCCGTGGCTCATCACGATGATCCGGTCGGCCAGGAGAACGGCCTCGACGATGGAATGGGTGATGAACATCACGGTCTTGCGGTGCTTTTGCCAGATGTTCTGCAACTCGTAGCCCATTTCCTCGCGGGTCAGGGCATCGAGCGCCGAGAACGGTTCATCCATCAACAGGATGTGGGGGTTGTGCAGCAGGGCACGCGCGATGCCGACCCTTTGCTGCATCCCCCCGGACAATCGTCCGGGGCGACGGTTTTCAAGCGAGGCCAGGCCCACCAGTTTCAGTAGCGCGCGCGCGCGCTCTCGCTGGTCCGTGGTGACGCGGCCGAACTTGTGCTTCATCGGAAAGACGACGTTGTCCTCCAGCGTGGCCCAGGGCAGTAGGGTCGGCTTCTGAAACACGATTCCGATGTCGTCGCGCGGTTCGGCCACGGGTTCCCCGTGCACCGATACGATCCCGGCGCTTGGCTTCAGCAGCCCGGCGACAATGCGCATCAGTGTGGACTTGCCACAGCCCGAGGGGCCAAGGACGGCGATGAACTCGTGATCGTTGATCGCCAGGTTGACGTGTTGCAGGGCGACCAGTTCACCGGCCCTGGTGTCGAATGTCATCTCGACATCGGTGAATTGGATGGCCGGAGTGACGGTTGCTTGTTCGACCATTCTCAGTTCTCCGGCATGAAATTGCGGTTGACCACGGATTCGGGATCAAGCGCATCCGCGTCCAGGCCCTGGGCGGCAGCAACACGGTCCCAGGTGGCTTTCAGGCGTTCGGGTTCAAAGGCGCCGAGACCGTCCCTTTCCGTCACCTCGTTAAAGATCAGGCCGATCGCGTCCTGCAGCGATCCCATCGCGGTGGGGTGGTCCAGTTCCGGCACCGCGTCGTTGACGGCCTGGGCGGCGTCCTGCGGGTTCTCGCGCATGTATTTCACCGATTCCAGCAGGGCGGCGACAAAGCGGCGGGCCACGTCGGGGCGTTCGGCCAGGAACTTGTCAGAGGCCACGATTGTACCGGAGTACATCACCAGACCGGCATCGGCCCAGGGCAGTACGATCATTTCGCGCCCGGCATCCTCGACCTGCCGGGTGTAGCGGGTCACATCCGTGATCCAGGAAATCACTGCATCGGTGCGGCCGGTGACCAGCATCGGGTTCAGCGCGCCGGGGTCGGTCTTGGTCAGGGTGATGTCATCCATCGTCAGGCCGTTGTCGTTCAGCACCAGCGGCAGGTAGACATTCGACGAGGTAAACGGAGAGGTGACGAGGTGCTTGCCCTTCACATCCGCGAATTTCTCGATACCGTTGCCTCTGAGCGTGAAAAAGGCGTGCGGCCCCTGATTATAGTAGGACATCACGGCGGTCACCGGCAGGTTCTCCGTCACGCGGGCCGCCATCAGCGCGCCAATGTCGGCATTGCCGATGTCGGAGGATCCCGTGGCCAGCTTGGTCAGCGATTCCGAAGAGCCGCGCCCGGTTTCCAGCGACACGTCCAATCCGGCATCTTCGCAGAAGCCGCGTTCGAGGCAGACGAAAATGGCAGCCTTATCGCCCCCTGGCAACCAATCCATCTGGAAGGTGACCTTGTCGGCGGCCTGGACGGATGCCGCCCCGGCGAGGAACATCGCGGTTGCTATAACGATAACCTTCATTAGTTTTCTCCCTGTCGTTGGTCGCAAAACGCACGAGCCGACGACCTTTTTGAGCCGATTTGAAACAGATCACCGTGTGGGAATGTTGAGCAGTTGCGTTGGCGACCCCATCAACATGTTTCCCTGGGCAATCTGCACGAATACAGAGCAATTACCAAAGTCCCAGAGGGCCAAGTTCGCTTCTACTCGAAATCATGCTACCATGTAATCTTCAATTCTGGAAGAGAAATTTCCGAATTGTCAACAATATCAAACCGTCTGGATTGGAAAAATCTGCGGGTTACCTTGGGTAAGTTTAGGGAAACGCTGGAAAAATCTCGGCCGGCTTTTCCTGTCCGAAAAACCGGCCCCGTAAGGGGTCTGAGGGGCCTTGTGACCGGGGAATCAGCGAGGCGCACGGGGTGCATTGCGCGCCGGGCAAAGGCACGTGGAACGGTGAGCTGGGCGTCGGGGGGGCGTCTGCGGGGGAGCTGGGGGACGGTAAAGGTGCGCTTGCCCAGGACCGTGCCCCGGTCGTCGAAGATCAGGTGCAAGGCGCGGCCCTGGCGGCAAAAGGTCAACCGCCAGCGTCCGACATCCACGTCCTTGCACGATGCCTGACCTGAAAGGCTACCGTTTTCCTCGCGAGATCATCGCCTATGTGGTCTGGGCGTATCATCATTTTGCGCTTAGCACGGCGGATGTCGAGGATCTGCTTGCCGAACGCGGCGCAATAGTCAGCCGGGAAATCGTCCGGAACTGGGTGAACCGATTTGGCCGCCATGTCGCCGATTGTGTCAAGCGCGACAGGCCCGGCACCAGTGACAAATGGCACTTGGGTGAAGTTGTTGTCCCGATAAATGGCGAGAAGTTCTGGCTCTGGCGGGCTGTCGACGAGAATGGAACGAGCTCGATATTCTCGTGCAAAAGCAACGTAATGTGAAGACCGCCAGCAGGTTCCTAAAGCGGCTGATCGAACGGTTTGACACTCCGCGGGCCGCGATCACCGACAAGCTGCGCAGTTACATCAGGCCGATCCGCTACCTTGCGCCGAATGCTGATCATTGGGCGCACAAGGGCTTGAACAACCGGATCGAAGGATCCCATCGGCCGACCCGAAAGCGGGAGAAACTCGTGGGACGGTTCAAGTCACCTGGACAGGCGCAGAGATTTCTGGGCGCACATGACCAGATCAATACGATTTTCCGTCCCCGCCGCTACGTTTTACCGCAAAATCCTATCACCATTCCAGAGCCGATACCTTCGATCTTTGGAGAACCTACACATTCGAAATGACCGCCTGACGGGCGTGGGTCAGGCGGATGCAAATAAGTTGGCAATGCCCGTTTCTCGGTTCCCGCCAGCCGCCGCTCCACAAACGCAACACGCTATCGTCGAATTGAAGCCTTCGACGCTTGGAAGGGAGCCGCGAGCATCTGAGGCTCCAAGACAGGCCATTTCGTCGGGGCCAGCGGGTTAAGTTGACAACGTCTTCCAAAGCTGCCGCGGATTTCGGGACGGGTCGTAAAGCCCCTCATGGCGGGTCCTTTCGGAATTGGGGCTCGGGATCAGGCCCGGCGGGTCTGACGCGCCATACGGATCAGAAGGAAGGCCGACAGCGCCAGCATGCCAAGCGCGATCGGCGATTTCAGCAGGAAGAACGGATCTCCGCCCGAGGCGGTGAAAGCCCCGCGCACCAGTCCTTCGAGGGTCGGGGCCAGCAGAAAGCCTATGACGAAAGGCAGAATCGACACGTCCAGCCGCCGCAGGCCATAGCCGATCAGCGAAAAGACTGCGGCCGTCAGCAGCCCCAGATAGCCGCCATCCTGCGTATAGGCCGCTGTTAGCGACACGGTCAGGATTACCGGCAGGATGATCGACTTGGGGATTTTGACCAGATGTCCCAGAAGACCCATCAGCATGCCGCCGAGGGTCCAGTTCCAGACGTTCGCGATGACCATCATGGTGAACATGCCGAAAGCCGTGACGAGGCCCGCGTTCATGATGGTATCGAAGCCCTCGATCTCGCGGATCGGGGTAAACTGGAAAACCTGCGGGCCGAAGGCAAAGTCACCGATGGTTTCCACCGCGAGGATGATAAAGACGGCTGCCGAATTGCCCGGGATCCCGAGGCTCATCACCGGAATGAGGTTGGCGCCCGACACGGCGGAATTCGCGGATTCGGTGGCGACGACGCCCTCGGGCGTGCCCTTTCCAAATTCTTCGGGGTTTTTCGAGGCGCGACGCGCGCTGTCGTAGCTGAGCGTGGCGGCGGTGGTCGTGCCAATCCCCGGCAGCGCGCCGATCACCGTTCCGATGGATGCGCCGCGCAGGATGCCTGGCAGCATCCGCGCCCGTTCGCCCCATGTCAGCTGCGGCCCCATCTCGGGGCGCTCGTTCGGCCCCTCGGCCTGCCCCGTGCGATCGTTGCGCATGTCCTCGATCGATACCAGCACTTCCGAGATCACGAGAACCCCCAGAACCGCCGAGGTCAGCGGCAAGCCGTTGCCAAGTTCAGGCAGGCCGAAGGTCAGGCGCGGGCCGTTGCCGGACATCGACGACCCGATCAGCGACACGAACATGCCCAGCAACCCGCCAAGAAGCCCCTTGAGCGGCGCTTGCCCGACCACGGCCGCCATGAAGCACAGCGACAGGATAATCAGCGCAGATTTCTCGGGCAGGCCGAGTATGCGTTCGACCGCCAGCGCGATAGCAGGTGCCGCGATGAACAATACAAGATCGGAAAAGTTGTCCCCAAGCACCGACGAGAAATGCGCCGTCTGGATCGCCTTGCGGCCTAACCCCTTCTGCGCCATCGGATACCCGTCGAGCGTCGTCAGAAAGGCATCTGGCGTGCCGGGTGTACGAAACAGGATCGCTGGCACCGCGCCACCCACGGTCGCACCTTTCATGATGCCCAAAAGACAGCCCAGCACAGGATAGAGCGCCTCGTTCCCGTATCCGAATATCGAAACGAGGATTGGCAGCGCGATCGCCATGGCGAAGGGCCCGGACATGCCCGGCACCGCACCGATGATGATGCCAATCAGCACCCCGATCAGCACCATGCCGACAGGCAGAAGCCACAAACCATCCTCTGGTCCCTGAAAGACCGAGGATACGCCAAGGCCGATATATTGAAACAGCAGATCCATGCAGGGCCCTCAAAGGTCGGCGTTCGGGGGCAGCTGGATGTCATTCAGCAGGCCGTCGAAGAGAAGGACAAGCCCCGCCACCACGGCCACGGCGATAAGGAAGTGCCGCAGGCTCAGGCGGTGACAGGTGATGCGGATGAACCCGCAGGTCAGCAACACGCCGCCAGCAAAGAACCCCGACACGTCGAATGGAAAGGTTGCCGAGGCTGCGCGATAGCCGCTGAACTCGGTCAGCCCGACGGCATTTGTCAACGCGACAAGGCCCGTCCCGGCCCAATTCATCGCTATTAGCGACAGGGCGGTGAGCACGATGATCTGGCCGAGGTAGAACAGGTTCGACAGGCCGATGTGGCCAACGGGCTCGCCCGTTGAGCCGGCGCGCGGCCGCAGTTGCGACAGGACCAGCAGCACCGCCAGCGGCACCATCAGCCCTACAAGCAACACCGGAAAGAAGGCATCGCCGGGCACGGTGCGCCCAGTGAGGTTTTTCTGCAGAAAGCCGCTGCCGATGTCCCGCGGAAACCAGACCGTCAGGCAAAGTACGACGAAGGCAAGCGTGCCCAGACCAAGCCAGAGGTTCCAGCTTCCACCTTGCCGTATGTCGGCCTGATCTTCCGCAGGACGGCGGCTCATTCCGCGAGGGTCTTCATCATATCGACGTTGGCGTCATAGGTGGTCAGGATCTGCTCGCGCAGCGCCTCGCCCTGGGTGACGATCGGCGCCGGCGGATACTGTTTTTCGATGAACTGGCGGGTTTCGCTCTCTGGGTTGTTCAGGATCTCGGCAACGACGCCAGCGATTTCGTCCCGGATATCATCGGGCAGGCCCGCAGGTGCCGTGATGATGTACTGATAGCCAAGGTTCAGATCGACCCCCGCATCCTTCAGCGTCGGTTTTTCGGGCGCCAGGGCCACAGGGGTGGTTTCCGCCGAGGCCAGAATATTCAGCACGCCGGCTTCGACCAGTGGTTTCTGAACGCCACCGCCCCAGCCGACATTCGCGTCCATCGACACCAGCGCGTTCAACGCACCCTTGCCGCCCTTGGTGCGCAGATGGTTGACGTTGATGCCAAGCGCGCGGGCTACGATTTCGGCGCCCGCTTCGACCTGCGTGCCCCAGTTGGCCCAGACGATCTGTTCGCCTGCGTCGGCAGCGGCTTTCAGATCTTCAAGCGTTTGCCAGCCGCTTTCGGCGCGGGCCAGAACGGCCATCTGCGACCCGGCGGTCGTGGTGATGTAGGTGAAATCCTCGGGCGACAGGTTGTCGCTGTTCATCGGTGCGAAATCATAGGTCGTGGTGATCGCGAAGCCCAAGGTCTGGCCATCGGCCGTTTCGCCCTTCAGCTGGGCGGACATCACCGTGCCATCTTCGCCGGCCTTATTCTCGGGCAGGATTTTCCAGCCGCGCAGGGCTTCGATCTCTTTGGCGAGTGTGCGGCCCTGAACGTCGGTTCCGCCCCCGGCACCATAGCCGATCCACAAGCGGATCGGCCCGTCGGGGTTCCATTCCGCAAAGGCGGGTGCAGCCAGAAGTGTCAGGGCCGCGGTCATCATCAGGGTCTTTTTCATCTCAGTATCTCCACTGTTGTCGTTTATAGAGTATTGTCCGTCACAGGACCGACTTGCGTTCCACCAGTTGCATGGGCCTGTGCCCGCGCGGCAGTTCGAACCGCTGCACGATCTGAAGCCGGTCGTCGCGGTCAAATTCATAGGCATCCCACAGCATCCCGACATGCGGCGCGGCAAGGTCGAGCGCATCGCAGGCGGTGCGCGACAAAAGCTCGGCGCAGGCGGCGTGGCGAACGCGCGCGATGCGGATGCCATAGCGTTCCCAGAGGATCCGGTGATACGACGCCCCGTGCAGCGTTTCCGTGCGGTTGTCGGGCATGTCCTCGGTATATTCGCGACGAATGTAAAAGCTGCTGAAAGCCGGGGACTCGCCCGTCACCCAGACAAGCCGGTCAATCCGCATCACCTCGTCGGCATCGAAATCGGCCAGAAGAGGCCCGAAGGAGGACGTTTGAACCCGGCTGACGCGCAGCACGCGGGTAAATGGCATCATCTCGTCGCCGGTCACCGGGTCGGTGAAGCGATAGATGTGGACCTCTGGCACTTGGTTGCTGGCCTCGGCAATGAAGCTGCCCAGCTTGCGCCGCCGCACCACCAGCCCCTCTTCGACCATCTGTGCCAGCGCCTTCTGCACGGTCGACAGACCTACAGGCAAGGCGGCACAGATTTCGGTTTCCTTGGGCAGATGACCGCCGGGTGCATAAGCACCGGACCGGATACAGGCGGTGAAGGCCTCGGTCAGGCGCTGGTACTTCACCGGCCGGTCCTCGGCCGCTTTCCAATGGGCCAGCAGAGGCTCAAGTGACAACTTGTTGGGCGACATGTTCATATAACAATGCTAATATCTCAGCTTTCAGCTTGTCAACTACGTAGTTAACGATCTAACATCGGAAATATATCAACATTAACGGCAGCGGGACCGAAAGATGAAGAATTGGGCAGTCGCCACCGGGCATCCTCTGGGAACGAAGGCCGCCGAACAAATCCTGCGGGCGGGGGGCAATGCAGTGGACGCGGGTGTCGCCGCCGGGCTGACCCTTGGCGTGGTGCAGCCCGATCTTGTGTCTGTGGCCGGAGTTGCGCCGATCATCATGTATGATGCCGCGACCGGTGCCGTGACCACGCAGGATGGCATCGGCGGCTGGCCCGCCGCGGCGGATGTCGAGCGGATGCACCGCGATCACGGCGACCATGTGCCCGAGGGCATCTTGCGCACCGTGATTCCCGCCGCCCCGGCCAGCTGGATCAAGGCATTGTCCGATCATGGCACGATGACCTTCGCCGACATCGCGCAGGAGGCCCGGGCCGCCGCTCGCGACGGGTTCGAGGTCTATCCCCTATTGGCCGATTTCATCGCCGCGCGCCGCGACAAGTACGCCCGCTTTCCGTCGACTGCCGCGATCTTTCTGCCCGATGGCGAACCGCCCCGCGCGGGTGATATCTTCGTGCAACATGACCTCGCCTGGACGCTCGACCAGATGGTTGCCGCTGAAACCGCCTGCACCGGTGACCGCCGTGCCGGGCTGGCCGCCGCCCGCGCTGCCTTTTACGAAGGGCCGGTGGCCCAGAAGATCACGGCCTTTCATGCGGCGAACGGCGGCTTGCTGACCGCTTCGGACCTGGCAGGCTATGCGGTGCGCAACGAGCCGTCACTGCCCGTCACCTTCCGGGACGCGCAGGTGCATTGCTGCGGCGCCTGGAGTCAGGGGATCTCCATGGCCGAAACCCTTGCGATGATCGAAGCCGCCGGGCCGGAGGCCGCCCACCGCAATGGCCGCCTCGATCTGCACTTCCTGCTTGAGGTGCTGAAGCGCGTCTTTGCGGACCGCGAGGCTTATGTGACCGATCCTGACTATATGCAGATCCCGCCCGAAGCACTTCTGGACCCGACCTTTCTCGCCAACCGGCTGGCGAGCATCGGCCCCACCTCTGACCCTCTGCCCACCCCCGGCCCTGCCCTGATACCCGATGACGACAGAGCCGCGCCCTTCCGTGTCGGCTGTGCCGATACGACCCATGTCAGCGTGATCGACAGCGCGGGGAACATTTTTTCCGCGACGCCAAGCGATCCCAGCTACGATACCGTCGTGATCCCCGGCACCGGGCTGTCGGTGTCGTCGCGCGGGTCGCAGTCGCGCAGTATCCCCGGCCACCTGAACGCGCTGGCCCCGGGCAAGCGGCCCAGGCTGACGCCCAATCCGATCCTGGCGCTGAAGGACGGCAAGCCCTGGCTGGCGCTCGGCACCCCCGGCGGCGATGTTCAGGTGCAGGCGATGATTCAGGTGCTGCTGCATCTTATGGACGGTGGACGCAGCGCCGAAGAGGCCGTGCGCGCGCCCCGCGTCGCCACCTATGCTTTCCCCGGTAGCTTCGCACCGCACAGCGTGCATCCCAACCGGGTGCTCTACGAAGCCGACCTCGACCCGGCGCAGGTCGCGGATCTGCAGGCTCGCGGGCACGAACTCGAAGCCTGGCCTGAAACGACCTGGATGGCTGGCGGCATCTGTCTGGCTATGCGCGACGACACGGGCGTCACGGCCGTCGCCGATCCGCGCCGCGCGGGCTCTGCCGTAACCGGACCCGCCTGAACAACTTTTCGGAAACCGACACCATGACCGACTTGCTTCCCCTGTCCGACCCATCCGTTCCACTGGAAAACGCCTATGCGATCTGTGACGCGACGATCGACAATGGCCTCTTCACCGCGATGCGGTTCCACCCTGACACGATGGAGGTAGAACGACTCTATTCGACCAATACCTCCGCCTATCCGGTGAGCGGGCGCAAGCCCAAGAGGTCTACGCCTTGGGGCGACAAGGTGCTGATCGCGCAAGAGCACAACTGCGGCCACGGCCCGGCCGACATTGCCTGGGCCTTCGACGACCACCAAAAGATTCTTGATCTTGGCCTGCTGGCGGTACTGAACCTTCCGGTCGTGGCCGACGGCCGAACGCTTGGCACGATCAATTACCTGCGCAGCGGTCCTCCATTTACCGTGGAAGAGGTCGCCACCGGCCTGACCCTTGCCGCCGCCCTGGCCAGACGCGGAACACTCTGATCTCGTCACAACGATTCAGCCCCCAGGTGGCGCGTCCATTCGTGGCTTGGTCGATTGCCGGCGTGCTGTGCGTTGTATAAGCCGCGATGGCGCTTTCTGGTGCCGAAGGTGCAAGGATCTGATCCTGCGCGATGTCGAAGACCTGCTGGCAGAGAGAGGTGTGATCGTCTCTTGGGAACGCATCCGCGTTTGGTGCCAACGGTTCGGCACGCAGAGCGCCACCTTGTTCCGTCCGAAGTGCCATTGCCTCTCCGCAATATCCTATCGCCATTGCGGGCTATCGATACGTATGGCTATTTCAGGCCCGGCATTGAGGGTTGTGTCGCAAACTTCGTATTTGATTGAGCGGGCCCGGCAGCCGGATATAGTTATGCTGTCAGCGCGGCAAACACCTGAAAGGCGTTGGCTCCGTTGGCCGGGTTCTGACCCTTGCGGATCATATGGGCCGTCTCGATGCCGACGATGGTCGCCGCGGCCGAGTGGAACGCCTTGAAGCCCATCCATCGTGCGGGCGATGCGCTTGATGAAGCGGTGATCCTGTTCAAGGATGTTGTTCAGGTATTTGACCTGCCGGATCTCGACCGGGCGGCCGTCGCCGGTGAATTTCAGGATCATGTTCACCGCCTGCAGGCCGGCCAGGTTTGCGCCGCTCTTG
>NZ_JBGFGP010000117.1:0-29847 GCF_041224545.1 Sedimentitalea sp. XS_ASV28
CTACCGCCTTGCCGCAATCTCATACCGCCACGCCAGAGCCGCCGCCTTCGGCCTCTGGGAAGACTATGCAGCCGAAATGGCCGCTTGACCGGCAAGGTTCCCACTCATCTCAATCAAGCGAAAACAAGTTGGCAATCCCCCTGGAACAGCACATCGCTGATCCTACAGGCGCCAGCCGGTAGTCGTTCAGTATCCACGCTCTGGAGGATCAGCGAAAGCGATGCGTCAACCATCTATCTACGAGACGCGCGATGTCCGCGTTGTTCCGGTCCATCATCAGCATGTGAGAATTGCCGTGCAAACCTTCGGAAGGAAGCCTCCGGATCTCGACACAGGAATGGCATTCGGCCCGCGAGCGGATATCCTCGCGCATGGCGGTCCATCGGGCATTGCCGTCGATATGATCGCCCAGAAGGATCAAGGTCGGCGTGGCGAAATCCTCCATATCCGCGATGGAATCGGGAATGGCGGCGGGCTCCAGCAGAACCAGCGATCTGATCAGATCGGGATGGCGCGCCGCAGCCTCAAGAGCGAAATAGCCGCCCTGCGAATGGGCGATGACGGTCGCGCCGTCGACACGGCGCAGGAGTGCCTCATAAGCGTCTAATATCAACTCGTCGGTATGGATCCAGCGCGGCACCATCTGCGCCCCGAACGCCGCCAGCGCCTCGACTGGAAAGTTGCTGTCGGCATAGGCCTGCGCGGCAAAATCATCTGGTCCGCCCTCGGCGCGGGCCTGCCCGATACGGAACCGTTCGAACACGGTTTCCAGCGTCTGCGTCACCGGCGCCGGCCATAGGCGCGGTACGGGAGCGAAGCCCGAACGTCCGCGTTCGACCGCATCGCTGACATAGACGTCCCAGCCGAACTGCAGGAAGAGCTCGCGCCAGCCGGGGCGGCCGTCAGGCGTGGTTTCCCAGCAGGCGCCGGTCAGCCCGCCGCCGTGCCAGAACAGCAGGGGATGGTCCCGGGTCGGACTCTGCTGCAGAAAATACTGCACATACATCTGGCCGATATGGTAATGACCGTTCGGATCGAAGGGGGCAGGGCGCCCGGTCTTGGTTAATCGCAACATTTCCACCGGCGCATCCCGCAGTTCCACCATGCGGCCGCCGATATGGAATGATCCCATGTCGCGGAGCCGATAGGCAGCGATGCCGTCGCTTTGGTTTCTCGGGACTGAACGCAATGCTGGACCCCTTCAGTTCAAGTCGGACGATGTCTGGTGTCTGTCGCGACCGGCGTGACACGGGTCAGCGGTTCAAAGGGCGCGAGAGCAGCGCCAAAATTTCCCAACCGCATTGCTATATCAAATCAATATTGAATATAATAGTCATTACATATCTGGTATAGAGGTTGTGTGATTTTCCCGAGATGTCAAAACTTAACCCGTTTCTTCGCAAGCTGGATCTCAATCTCCTGATCACCTTCGACATGCTGATGCAGACCCGCTCGGCTACTGAAAGCGCGCGGGAACTGAACAAGACGCAGCCGGGAGTCAGCCGCGATCTGGCCAAGCTGCGGCGCGCTATTGGCGATCCTCTGATGACCATGGTGCATGGGCGATTCGAACCGACGGAACGGGCGCATGAACTGCATGCCGGAGTGCGTGATGCCATCCGAAACCTGGAGGAGGTGCTGCGGCCGAACGCCAAATTCGTGCCCTCCAAGGCGACCGGAGTGCTGAACATCGGGATCGGTGCGCATCTTGAATTGGTCCTGTCCGGACCGCTGCTGCAGACGTTGGCCAAGCGGGCGGAAAATATCGTTCCTCGGTTCCAGTCAATTCATGGCGAGTTCGACCCGCATCTGATCGATGATGGGAAGCTCGATATCGCGATCGGGCTGTTCCGCAATATCCCCAATCGGTTTCAGAGCGAACGGCTCCTGACGGACCGGCGGGTTGCGGTTATGCGTCGCGACCATCCGTTGGCAGGAAATGCGCATATCGGTCTGGACGACCTCAACCGTTACCGGTTCTTCGCCTTCGAACATATGTTCCGGCAGCGCACCAATTTCGACGAGGCGCTGAAAGGGACGAGCCATCGGGTGGAGTTCGGGGCCTATCTGTCGGGCTTCGGGCTGAGCGGCTTTGTTCTGGAACAGAGCGATTACGTGACGACTATGCCGGCCATTGCGGCGGCGGCCAATCTGAAGCACTTCGATCTGGTCTGTCGCGGCCTCGCGGATGAGTTGACGCCGGTTGTCTTCTACCTGACATGGTCGAAACGGAACGAGGCCGACCCGATGATCCAGTGGACCGTGTCTTTGTTGCGCAGGATCGTGGCAGGCCTGCCCAATGCGACGTTAGAGGGCTGCCCCTGACCACTGCCGGGCTCCGTCGCTGATCCGTTGATTATGCCAAATTTGATATGATGATTATCTGACATGATTATTTGCAATATGCTCTGTCGGCGCGGCATAGTCCGTTGAACCTACTGGAAGTCTGTATTGGCGAACCAGAGTGACGGGTGTTGATCTGAGGGTTCGGATTGAGGGAGCATAGAAAATGAACGGTACTGCGCCCGAAACTGACACTGGTATGTCGCAAGCCTGCGACTGTCATTTCCATGTCTTCGGACCGGCCGGGACCTATCCTATGTCTCCGGACCGTATCTACACTCCGGGGGAGGCATCCTTCGAAAGTTATGGCGCCGTGCAGGCGGTCTTGGGCACACGTCGCGGCATCGTCGTCCAGCCCAGTGTCTATGGCTATGACAATCGCGCCACGCTCGACACGGTCGCCCGATCACCGGAGACGCTTCGGGCGGTTGTCGCGGTGCCGGATGAGATCGAAGACGCGGCGCTGGCTCGGTTGGACGCAGCGGGCGCGCGGGCGCTGCGGATCAACCTTGTGGGTAGGGTCGGCAGGATCTTGACGCTGCGCGATCTGGCGCAGCGGATTGCCGGTCTGGGCTGGCATATCGAGATATTTCTACACTGGACCGATCTGGCGGCGGTACGCGACTTGCTGGACGGGCTGCCGGTGCCGGTGGTGCTCGACCATTTCGGTGGACTTTCCACAGGGGTTGATGCCCGGACCGAGGGTCTGGAGATCCTGCTGTCCGTGACCGAGCGCCCCGATACTTGGGTCAAGCTGTCGGCGCCCTACAGGCTGATGGCCGATGATGGTGCTGCGCAGCACCAGGCGGTGATCGAGATCACGCAGCGTCTGATCGAGGCCATGCCGGACCGTTTGATCTGGGGTAGCGACTGGCCGCATCCCTACCATGACCGCAAAGCGCCGGAACCTGTGACCCTGACGCGGCTGCTGCGCGAGGCTTGCCCAACGGCAGAGGCCTATGACCGGATCATGGCTCGAAATGCAGCCATTCTTTACGGCTTTGACATCAGTCCTGATACATGGGAGGAAACTAATGAACCTTATCGGTAAAACTGTCCTGGTGACACTCTTTGCTCTGGCCGTCGCGTCCGCATCGATTGCGGCAGACGTCAAGATGAAAGTCACCTGGAACACGGCAGACAATCCAAAGGATCCATATGCGATCACCGCGCATCTCTGGCAGGAGAAGCTGAACGAGTTGATGCCGGATACCTTTGAACTCCAGTTCTTCCCCAATGCGCAGATCGGCGATGAAAAGCTGGCGCTGGAGGGCATGAGGTTCGGGACCATCGACGCCGCACTGGTGACCAATGCGATGATCGCCACGATCGAACCGGATTTCCAGGTTCTTGACCTGCCGTTCCTGTTCAAGGATGAGGCAATGGCGCACAGGGTTCTCGACGGGCAGGTGGGAGAGCTACTGCTCTCCTCGCTGGAGGATAAGGGCATTGTCGGGCTTGGCTTTGCCGAAGGCGGGTTTCGCCACATGATCAACAATGCCCGCCCAGTGGCGACCCCCGACGATGCCCAAGGCATCAAGTTCCGCGTGATGCAGAACCCGGTTTTCATCGGTCTGTTCAAATCCATCGGCAGCAATCCAGTACCGATTTCCGGCGCGGAGGCCTATGCGGCCACCCAGCAGGGCACGGTCGACGGGCTGGAACTGCCGCTGGCGGTCATTGAATCCAATGGCTATGACGAGGTGACGAAATACCTGTCGCTGACCCGGCATACCTACTCGGCCATCGGCGTTCTGATGTCCAAAAGGTTCTATGACAAGCTCAGCGAGGAGCAGCGCGCTGCCGTGCGCGAGGCTGCTTTGGCGGCGATCGCGGAAGAGCGGGTTGCAACCCAGAAGAACGCGGCGGAGACGGTGAAGATCCTCGAAGAACGCGGCATGACTGTGAATGACATCGAGGATGTGAAACCTTTCCGCAAGCTGGTTCAGCCGGTCTACGAGGAATTCCGCAGCGAGATCAGCCCGGAAGTCTTCGATGGGGCCATGTCCGCAACGTCCGAATAAAGGGAAACCTGATCCGTACCCGGTCCGCAGCTTGGTCCCGGGTGCTGGTCGCACGGCAGGATATGGCATGATACGCGTTTTTGATGAAATTTCGGTCTGGCTGAGCAGGATGACACGGCTGCTTGTCATGGGAATGACCGCAGTGCTGATCGGGGCTCTGGTGGTTCAGGTCTTTTCCCGATACGTGCTGGGATCGGCCTTTTCCTGGACGGAAGAGCTTGCCATCACCCTGTTCTGCTGGGTCATCCTGCTGGAGGCGGCGTCGGCGATCCGCGACAAAGCGCATGTCTGTGTCGATGCACTACTGCGGATATTTCCGGAAGCGATTCGGGGTGCGATCGAAAGGCTGATCGCCATGGCGATCCTGACCTTCTGCGTCTTTACCTTCTGGAGTGGCTGTCTCTACGTCTCCGACACGGCGGGGCAGGTCTCCCCGGCGCTGCAACTTCCGGTTTGGTTAGTCTATCTCTCGGTGCCGGTATTCGGGTTCGTCGGGGCCGTGCATGCTCTGCTGAGGGTCCTTCTTCCGCTGGACCATACATCTGAGGTCGTATTATGAGCGCTACTGCCTGGACCCTGCTGGTCACCTTCGCTGGCGGTATGCTGCTGGGTGCCCCCGTTGCGGTGGTACTGGGGCTGGCTGCGATCTTTGGTCTGCTGGTGGCCGATTATCCGCTGATCGTCTTTGCCCAGCGGTTGGTCGCCGGAACGCAGGTCTTTACGCTGCTGGCCATCCCCGGGTTCATCCTGATGGGAGAGCTGATGATGCGCGGCGGGTTGTCGCGCCGTCTTGTGAACGTGGGCGACGTTCTGGTGCGCCATATCACCGGCGGGCTAGGCATGGTCACCGTTGTCTCCGCCACCTTCTTTGCCGCGATTTCCGGCTCCGCCCCCGCGACCACCGCTGCCATCGGCGGGATCATGATTCCCGAGATGGAGCGGCGCGGCTGGCAGCGCCGGTTCTCCGCCGCGCTGGCCACCGCCTCTGGCCCAATCGGGCAGATGATCCCGCCGTCCATTCCCATGATCATCTGGGGCGTGGTGTCGGAGGACTCGATCACCAAGCTTTTCCTGGCCGGGATAATCCCGGGCCTGCTTATCGCCATTGGGCTGATTGGCGTCAGCTATGTCCACGCCCGGCGCAATGGTATCTTGCGCGAGGCTAACCGGGCAACGGGGCGAGAGATTAGGCGCGCCCTGTGGGACGCCAAATGGTCTTTGCTGGCACCATTTGTCATTCTGGGGGGGATCTACGGTGGTGTTTTCACCCCGACGGAGGCTTCGGCGATTGGCGTGGTCTATGCGCTGATCGTCGGCTTTTTTGTGCATCGCGAGTTGAAGCTGGCCGATCTGGGCACGATCCTGCACAGGTCGATCCGGACCACGACGATTGTCTGCTTCATCATCGCTACGGCCTCTGCCTTTGGTTGGCTGGTCGCGTTTGAGCAGCTGCCCGCCACGATCGCCAATGCGATGCTGTCGATCTCGGACAACTGGATCGTGATCCTTCTACTCATCAACCTGATGCTGCTGATCATCGGAGCGCTGATGGACAATATCGCGGCGATGATCATCCTCGGCGCCATTCTGACGACGATCGCGGACAAGATCGGCATCGACCCTATCCAGTTTGGCGCCATGGTAGTCATCAATCTGGCCATCGGTATGGCGACGCCGCCCTTCGGCTATTCGCTGTTCATCGGGTCGGCCATTTCCGACGTGTCCATCGAGAAGATCACCGTGTCTATCTGGCCGATGATTCTGGTGATGGTCTTCGTGCTGATGCTGGTGGCCTTTGTGCCGCCGCTGACACTGCTGCTGCCATCTCTGTTCGGATAAACGGCGGCGAGTTGCGGGATTAGTATCAGCCGGGAACCGGGCGGTATGTGCCCCGGATCCTCCTGGCGGCGAAGGAATGAGCGATGTCCAACATCTGCGGAGCCAGGTCGAAGGCATTGGATATGGGTATTGCGGTATGAACTTGCGGTGAGGCGGTAGCGCGGCAATGACGCCGGTATTGTGATGCCCGCAGTCGCCGTGACCGCAGTTGTTTGATCCCACGGTTTGATGGTGCAGTCCTTTCGAAGGAATGGAAGGGAAGCATTATGAGACAAGTTCGTCACGGAAGCGCCACGACCACGTACGCCCTCAGAGCAGCAATACAGCGATCGCAAGCTTCGATCGCGACGTTGAGCCGGGAGATCGGGATCAATCCCAAGACGGTTGCGAAGTGGCGTAAACGGCAGACGGTCGAGGTTCTCAAAACCGGGCCAAAGGAGCCAGGTTCCATCGTTCTGTCCGAGGCTGAGGAGGAAATGGTTGTGGCGTTTCGGCGGCACACGCTACTGTCGCTGGATGATGTCTTTACACCTCGCAGCCGTCCATCCCCAACCTGACGCGATCTGCGCTGCATCGATGCCTTCAGCGCTACGGCATCTCGCGGCTGGTCGTCAAAGAGGGGGCCTGAACGCCAGATCAAGCGCACCAAAGGCGGGATGAACACTAAGCTGCACGCCGTTGCCGACGCCAAAGGGCGCCCGCTGCGGTTCTTCATGACGGCGGGTCAGGTCAGCGACTATACCGGCGCGGCAGCTCTTCTGGGTCGTCTGCCAAAGGCCGATTGTCTGCTGGCAGATCGGGGCTATGATGCGGACTGGTTCAGGGAAACCTTGAAAGACAAGGGGATACGCCCTTGCATCCCAGGAAGAAAGTCACGCAGTAAGGCCATCCGCTACGACAAGCGGAAATACAAACGGCGCAACCGCCCCTCTCGTGACATTGCTGCGCAATGCACTGCCGGGCAGTGATCGAGATCATGTTCGGCCGTTTGAAGGATTGGCGTCGCGTGGCCACACGCTACGACAGATGTGCGAAGACAGTCCTCTCCGCCATCGCGCTTGCCGCAACAGTACTCTTCTGGTTTTGACGATCAATGAGGCTGGGGCTTACCATTTCTGAAGCCGAAAGAGAATGTAATGCGACGCGTTATGTAACATAAACTTCACTATCGGATTTTGACCTAGCGCAAGATTTCACCATAGAAATCTTCCTCTATCACCTCCCTGCGGAAGATTTCCTGGCGGCGCCGGCATAGCCGGTGCCGCCAGCGTTTGGTCGATAATCCAAGAAGAGTTCGCCGGTATCCTTCATGGCGACACTTTGCGGACGAAACCCTTCATCGCCCTGACCAGCTTTGCCCGGCTCTGTCGTCTCCAGCACTTGTTGGTAGTCGGAAGCCGCGGCTCGCGCATCATCCCTGATCCGGCCCGACGTTTCGTTCAGACAGTTCAGATAATCCTCGACCTCGCTGAAGTAGCGCCGAAACTCCGCCCGGACCTCGGACCCGGAAAACCCAGCATCGAGAAGATACGCGGACTCCGGCTTGATCGGCTCTATACAAAGCTCTTGCGCCGCCCCAGGCTCTGCGAGCGCCGCCATCATGGCGGCGGATAAGATGACCGGTTTCAATGGCGCCTCCTGTTCCGTTCGTTCAGCCCGATCAGGCTTCCCATGATGTTCAAAGAACCGGTCCGCTGCGCCCGCACCATGCCCCGGAGATAGCCCCCTGCGGAAAGAATGGTGACCTCAGGATCAGCAACCTTTGCATCGGTAATCAGAACACAAAGCATCGCCGTATCCTCTTCCAGAGCATCCACGGCTTCCTCCCATGCAGATGGATGGATCCCCAACTCAGGCAGGCGCTTCTGCGCGGCGATCACGAAGGAATGGAAATCCAGCCTGCCGCGCCTTTGTCTCTCGATGTCGAGCCACATCTTCATCTCTTCGGAACAAAGGCCATACAGATGGTCACAGCCCAGGTTCTGAATGAATTTGGACTTGTGCGCCTCGCTGGCAACCCCATCCTGCCATTCTAGGCAACGGACGCTGCCGCCAGGCTGCGGCCCAGAAACGGTGGATCGCGTGGACTTGCCCACGCTCCGCATATCGACATGGTCGTTACAAGGTACTTCGTTAGAATCTTGAGTTGTATCTTGTATATGAGAGCGCTCGTTTTCGAGCGGTCGATCATGCGTTTCACGCAGCAATTGAGACGCGGAAATCGTCAGCGCTTCGGCGTCAGCCTCGTGGTTCTGAAGATCTTCGAGCGACATCCGATGAAGCGCCTGGCCTGACGGCCACCCTGCAAACTTCTGCTGGATGCGCTCGACCTCGGCTGACATGCCCTGACACTCGATCAGCTCGCACAGGATGCCTTTCAGGTGCCGCTTGTGCGAACTGCGTTGCCCTCGCAGACGGGCATGAGCCCTGCGATCTGCCTCGAGCTCATCGCGCAGTGACAGGAACTCGTCGACGCGTGCGATCGCGGCACCAAAGAAGACGCCGCAACCGGAAAAGCCGGACCGCGCACCATTGGCCATTGTCCGCTTCTCAATGAGCCCCAAGCGGACTAGCGCCGCCTCGTGTTGCCGGATACGACAGGCCGTGACGCCACGCTTGTGCGCGATCTCGCTCTGGCTGAGGTAGCAGCAGGGCTCCTCTGTGCCGCGCTTGAACGCACTCGGCTTGGTCGCCGCGATCATCGTGCGGAAAGTCATCATCGCCGCAGCACCGATGCCAAGGCTGAACGCAACCGCATCGACAAGAGCGACGAAGCCGTCGCGCTCCATGCCCCGCGGAAGTGTTGGTTTGACGGCCTCGAACCGTCGGACAGGTAAAGCTCGGGGTACATGCATCTATTCGTTCCTCGTTCGTCTGAAGCGAGGCGGCGGCAGGCAAACGTCTACGGGTCGCACAAATGCGTTTTGACTTGTCTGCAAGGTGGGGAAGCTGATAGGCTAAACCATGATTACGGATGATTACGGGCTTGCCGGCCCTGAGTCCCTCAGCCCCCGTGGAAGGTTGCCGCCTTCGCGGGGGTTTTAAATTCTTAAGTCCTTAGTGTTCCTCTCCGTCATGGCCTTCGTTGCCTCATTTTTGCGCCCTTGGCGTACCCAGCATCGGCGATGCCAGCACCTGCGGTGATCAGTAATTCACCTGCTCGTAGCCATAGTTTCCCTGATAGTCGGTCCAATCGATGAAGACGGCCCTCCGGTAGAGGCTCGGACAGCTTTCGCCCCAACCGGCGAGACCTTCGAATGCGTCCGGTAGTGAGGTCACCGAACCGCTGGACCAGCTGAAGTCGCCCTGCACCCCATAGGTGCCGACGCGGATCTTTTCGCTTCGCCGACAGTCGCCATCACCGCTTTCTCGCTGCCGGGCATACTCGACGTTGTAGACGCGGATGGAGCGGACGAAGTCATACTCGGCCCCGCTGATGTCGACATCAGCCACGCCGTTTTCATCGGCATAATCCGCGATCAGCGACTGCATCTCGTCCCGCCCCGACCTCGGGGGGACCACACCCTCGGAAACAGCCGAGAATGGCGGCGGAACCGAAGGTCCAGGCCTGCCGAACGCCTGATAGAGGAGCGGCAAAGCCCTCTCATCTTCAGGTGGGCGGTAGCCCACACCCAAGGGGCAATTCCAGATCTGCAAGGGCGGCTCCACCGGCCAGGGCGTGATCCTGCTGATGAAGACAGATCGCGCCTCGTTGCACTCGGTGCTTCCGGGCCAGCCTCCCGCCAGACAGATGAGGATCGCGCAGTCTACTTGGTAGGCTTGCGCAGCGGGAGGTGCCGCCAGGAGTAGGCCCGTACAGGTCAGGGCGGTCGCGGCACCACGCTTCATCGCGTGTCCAAGATATAACAAAGCTTCTGGCCCCTCGGAACTTAACTCGGCATGTCCCCGCCGGCGCTCCGCTCTCGGGATGGTCACAGCTGGGTGATCATCCTATAGCCGAGGGAGGCAAGGATAGCGCCAAACTTCCAGAGGAAGCGCTATTTGTCAAATACGCTAGATGGCATACTAGCGCTTTGATAATCTATAGGCGGATTTATGTCGTTTGGCGCTTTTTTCAAATTTGGGCTTTAACGTTGAAAAAAGTCGTGATTCAAGGATACGCAGCATCTGTCCAGAAATTCCCAACGACAGGTGTCAGCCAATGTGGAACCCACGCGTGATTACGACTGATGCAGTGCAAAACTTCCTCGAGAAGGGTGGCAAGCTCGACTACCGCCCGATTCACACCCCAAAAGGATGGAACTGGGAGCTCTGGGCTGTTCAGACGAACGGCGCGGCCAGCCCGGTCATTTCCTCGAAGACTGGCGAAGCCCGCGTCTTCAAGTCTTCCGACGCGCTGGTCAGCTTCCACATGCGCATCTTCCCTGATGCCGAAGGCGTTTGGGTGCCTGCCCCGAAATCTGGACAAGACGAAGACACCGAGTGATCGCCTCGGCGCTCTGCGCTGGCTGATCCTCAGACCGCTCTGCGGTTCCCTCCTCTCCCTCTCGATCCTCTCCGCATTCACCGTCGGCTCGCCGCGCCTCGCGCTGACTGAGCCCATGAATGCCACCGCGTTCCGGGCCGTCGCTGAAAACTGCGCGCCCGGTGTCGCCCCCTCCATCATGGAAAAGCTCGTCTCCGCCGAGAGTGGCTTCGACCCGTTCGCCATCGGCGTGAACGGCCCGGATCGGGCATCCTATGCGCCGCGCTCCGCCAATGAGGCCGCACAGATCGCCGCCCGCCTGATCGCAGAAGGAAAGTCCATCGACATGGGCCTAGGGCAGATCAACAGCGCCAACTTGTCCTGGCTCGGACTGACGCCTGCCACCGTGTTCGATGCCTGCCGCAATCTGACGGCGGCGGAAACCGTGCTGCGCGACGGCTATGACCGGGCACGCGATGCCGGAGCGGACCAGACACAGGCCCTGCACCAGGCACTTTCCTCCTACAACACCGGCTCTTTCACGCGTGGTTTCCACAACGGCTATGTGGCCCGCGTGCTGGGAGAGGGGTCCGTGACCGCCCCCTCGTACGACAAGCGGTCATCCTCCCTGAGCGACGACAAGGACAGCGCGAAACGATGGGACGTGTTCGGCGCGGCCACCGGATCGAACGCCTTGGTTTTCCAATAGAAGGACGCAACCATGAAGACCTTTCTGACCCGCCACCGGAGCATCGGCGCCCCGATGTTCCTGGCTGCGGTCCTGACCGCAGCGGCGCAGCCCGCCGCCGCAGCAGGTTTCACCGACTTCCTGAACAACATCCTCGACGAGTTCGAAAGCGCCAAGCAGCCCATTGCCCTGATCGCGCTCATGTTCATCGGCGCGGGCTGGCTCTTCAACTTCGTCGACCTGCGCCGTGCCGCCTGGGCCGTGGGCGGTGTCGTCCTGATCTACGCCTCCTCCGAGGTGCTGAGCATGATCACCGGCTGACCGGCAGGGAGGGCCCAGAATGAACACTGCAATGGAAAAGGTGAAGATGAACGAGGACGTGCTGTTCCTCGCCCTCACGCGCCCGGCGATGATCTTCGGCATCCCTGTCGAAGCCTTCGCCATGTGCTGCGGCATCGGCGGGCTGGCGATGATCGCCGCGGACTCGATCTTCTACCTGCCCATTGCGCTCCCCTTGCTCGGCGTCTCTCGCCTGATCGTCGAGCGCGATCAGAACGCGTTCCAAATCCTGTTTCGCTGGCTGGACACAAATGCCCGGTGCCGGAACCGGAGCCTCTGGGGGGGATCATCGACATCCCCCCTGCGTCTCCGCCGCCTCTACAAGATCGAGGAGATCGACTGATGGGCCTGCTCGACAAGATCAAGACGGAGAACACGGCAGACCGCTACTTACCCTTCATCCGCCATTCGGACGCGCACACGATCATCACCCGCAACCGGGGTGCCTTCCAGATGCTGAAGCTTGAGGGCGTCTCCTTTCGCACGGCGGATACCCAGCTCATCAACACGCTGCACAACCAGCTCAGCCACGCGCTGCGCAACATCGCCGACGACACCGTCATGGCCTATGTCCATGTGGTCCGGGCCACCGATGACGACTATCCGGCTGGCACCTTCGTCACCGACCTCGCCCGCTGGATCGACGAAAGCTATCGCAGCCGGATCGAGGCCAAGCGCCTGTTCCGGAACGATCTGTATCTGACCGTCTACATGCAGCCCCGCAGCCTGCCCGGTGGTCGGCTGGCAAAGGGCGTCCGTCGTGCCCGCACCAGCCAGATCGAGGTGGACCAGGATCTTCTGGACGATCTCGACGACAAGACCACGCAGCTGACCCGCAGCCTCAGCCGCTTTCGGCCACGAAAGCTCTCGATCATCCAGGACCACCGAGACCTTCTGATCTCCGAGCCTGCCAGTGTTCTGAAGCAACTGATCTCTGGTCGGTATGAGCCGGTCCCGCTGGTTCACGGGACCATCGGCAATGCGATCTACACTGACCGGGTGATCTTCGGGCGGGAGGCGCTGGAAATCCGCCATGCCGCCGCCAGCACCTATGGCGCGATGTTCGGCATCAAGGAATATCACGCCCGTACGCGCCCGAACATGTTCGACAGCCTGCTGACGGCCCCCTTCCGCTTCGTCCTGACCCAGTCCTTCCGCTGCACCGCGAAGAACGAGGCCATGCGCCAGATGACCCTCAAGGAAGGGAGGCTGCGCAACGCGAATGACCCCGCCGTGTCCCAGGCTGACGGGCTGCGCGACGCCCGCGACGACCTGATGTCGGGCGAGTTCGTGATGGGCGAGCATAATCTGTCCCTGGCCGTCCTGAGCGATGACGCCAAGGAGCTGAAAGCCCGCGCGGCCGATGCGCATAACCTCTTGTCGGAATCCGGGGCTGTCGTCGCCCGCGAAGACATGGGGCTTGAGCCGCAATTCTGGGCGCAGCTTCCCGGCAACCACGCGCACCGGGCGCGGGTCGCGATGGTGACCAGCCGCAACTACACGGCCATGTCGCCGCTGCACAATTACCCGACCGGCCACCGGCACGGCAACGAATGGGGCGATGCGGTCAGCAAGCTTCAGACCAGCGCGGGGAGCCCCTTCTACTTCAATTTCCATGTCGGCGATCTCGGTCACACCTTCATCTGCGGCCCCTCCGGCTCCGGCAAGACGGTGGTGCAGACCTTCCTGCTGTCGCAGCTGGAAAAGTTCGGGGTGAAGCGCGTCCTCTTCGACAAGGACTACGGGGCCGAGATCTTCGTCCGCGCCTCGGGCGGCTCCTATCTCGATTTCCAGTCCGGTCGCCCGACCGGCTGCGCGCCGTTCATGGCGATCGAGCTTGATGCCGACGGCCAAGCTTTCATGGTCGAGCTGGTCAAATCCATGCTGGGCGGTGAGCGCGCAACCTTCTCCGCCGAGGACATCCGGCGGATCGAGATGGCCGTCACGGGCCTGTCCAACCTGCCGCGCACTGGCCGCACCGTCTCCGCCCTGCGCGAGTTGCTGGGGTTTGGTGGCGGTGCGGAAGACATCGGCAACCGTCTGGATCGCTGGCTGAGCAACGAACGGCTCGGCTGGGTCTTCGACAATCCTGAAGACACCATCGCCTTCGATGCCGATCTCGTGGGCTTCGACATCACGGCCTTCCTCGATGACCCGGAAATCCGCAACCCGATCATGATGTACCTCATGCGCCGGGTCGAAAACCTGATCACCGGCCAGCGCATCGCGATCTTTATCGACGAGTTCTGGAAGGCCCTGTCGGACCCCTACTTCTCGGACTTCGTGAAGAACAAGCTCAAGGTTATCCGCAAGCAGAACGGCATCATCGTGGCCGGGACGCAGTCGGCCTCCGACGTGGTAAACAGCCCCATTGCCCGAACGATCATCGAGCAATGTGCCAGCCAGATCTTCTTCGGTTCCGACCGCGCCAGCCGCAAGGACCTGGTAGACGAGTTTGGCCTGTCCGAACGTGAATTCCAGATTGTCCGCGACGAGCTGCCCCTCGGCCATTTCCTGATCAAGCAGGCGCAGAACTCGGTGGTCTGCGACCTCGACCTGTCCGGCCTCGATGACGTGCTGACCGTCCTGTCAGGCCGCACCGCCACCAACGCCATCATGCACGCGCTGATGCAGGACCACCCTGCCCCGAAAGACTGGCTCCCGCGCCTGTTCCAGAAAAGGAAGGACCTCTGATGACAAGGCTTCTCATGTCAGCCGCTGTGCTGGCCCTGTCCCTCTCCGCCACGGCCCACGCTCAGGGCGTGCCCGTGGTCGATACGGCAGCCATCGCCAACGCCAAGGCCGAGTTCGTCAAGGAAATCGCCCAGATGGTCGAAGAGCTGGAACAGGCCAAGGCGCTCTATGCTTCGATCAACGGCCTGACGGACATGGATTCCATCGTCAGCGCCCTGAACTCGCCCGATGTCCGCGAACTTCTCGGGCCGGATGCAATGCAGATCGCCAGCGACTTCGACATTGATCTCAATGACCTCGGTGATCTGGCAGGCAAGGCGCAGGATGCAGCCGACTTCTCCTCGCTGGATGGGGCCAACATCGACGCCGATGATTTCTACCAGAGCGAACTGGATCGCATCCGCAACCAGTCGGCCCGCGACACCGCTGTCGGGGATCGGATCGTGTCGCTCTCCGATGACCGGCTGGCGGGGCTGGAACAACTGCGCAGCAAGATCGGCTCCGTCTCCACCCAGAAGGAGGTGGACGCCCTGAACGCCCGGATCGCGGTGGAACAGGCCATGCTCCAGAACGACACCAACCGCATTCAGGGCCTCGCCATGCTCCAGCAGGCCCAAGCCAAGGTGGAAGAACAGCGCCAGACCGAAATCGCGGTACAACGCCGCATGAGGGAAGAGGCTGCTTTCGAACGCCTTTATGGCCCTGACGCATTTTGAAGGAGATCACTATGACACCCCAGACACCCATTCTCGCGGCCTTGACCGCCACCGTCCTGCTCATGGGCTGCAAGGAGGAGGAGAACCGGACAGTCGACTACTATTCGTCCAACCCGGAAGAACGCGCTGAGGTGCTGGCAACCTGCGAAGTCTCTGATCGGGCATCTGAGGACGCGAATTGCGTCAATGCTGATTTGGCAGAGCAGCAGGCCAAGCGAGACCAGGATCGCGAAGGTTTCCAGAAAACATTCGGGGACCCGTCGTTCGACTGAACCGGGACACGGAAGGACCGCCACCATGCTGCAAGCGCTCTACGACAATTTTGCTGACAGTCTCACCGAAAAGATGAACGACATCAGCAGCACCATCTCTTCCGAGCTGACTGCACCGCTGACGGCGGCCCTGACGATCTACCTGTTTCTCTATGGCTGGGCGATCATCCGTGGCTCCATCCACGAACCGCTGATGGATTTCACCCTGCGCGGCGTGAAGCTGGCGATCATCTGGACCCTCGTGTCTAGCGCCGGCGATTACTCGTCCTGGGTCGGGGACACGATCCTCAACGGCATCCCTGATTTCGTGGAAACGCTGACCGGCGGCTCGACCGACCTGCCCTCCGATCCCGTGATGGCGATGGCGGGCCGGATCAGTGCCGAGGTGCAGGACCAGTACGGCTCGGGCATCGCGGGCTCGATCTATGGCTATGTCCTGTCGATCGTCGTGATCATCGCCGCCGTGCCCTTTGCCGCAATCGCCTTCGTGATCAGCCTCCTCGTTCATTTCGGGTTGGCGCTCATGGCGGCCATCGGCCCGCTCTTCGTCGCCTTTGCCCTCTTCGATGTCACGCGCGGCTGGTTCTTTGCCTGGCTGGGTCAGACCCTGAACTTCGCCCTGCTGAAGCTTCTGGTCATCGTCCTCATGCTGGTGGTCACCTCCTTCATCGGCGACGTCTATTCGAGCTTCAGCATCGAGGACGGCGCGGCGGCAGTCTCTGCATTCCTAGTCGCAATGGCCTGCGGCACGATCTTCTTCTTCCTGCTTCCCTCCATCGCGGCGGCGTTGAGCGCCGGCGCCGGTACTTCGACCGGCGCCGTACAGCGCTTCGTGGAGCGGAAGCTTCTGGGAAATGCGGCACCCCGACAGGGAGGCAGCACGCCCCCGTCCGGCGGCTCCGCGACACGACAGAGCTGAGGCGGACAAATCCACCTCGTCCACGATTAGACTCCAAGGTTACGCGATGAAGAAACTTGTCCTCCTGATGGCCGTCCTCAGCATTTCGGCCTGCGCCACGACCACGCCGCTGCCGGATGTGAAAGGCTCGGTCGTCCGCCCTCTGAACCCGACCAAATGGGATTATCAGGCCGCCGTCCTCGATAAGCAGAAGGAAATCGGCGTCACGCCCCAAATCGCGTACACGCGGGAGGGAGACGACGCATGACGGTATCGCAGGACAAGGACCTCGCCGCCTATCTGAAGGAGGCCCGCAGCTTCGATTATGACAGCCGCCTCGCCGCCGAACGCTCCAAGCGGACAGCCTGGATCATCGCCTGGGCCGCCAGCGTCATAGCGCTGACCAGCTTGGCCGCTGTTGGCTTCATGGCTCCGCTCAAGGAAGTGGTGCCCTTCGTCATCCGGGTCGATCAGGCGAGCGGCGTGCCCGAGGTCATGACCCGTCTCAGCGACGGCCAAACCACCTATGACGAGGCCGTCACCCGCTATTTCCTCGCCCGCTATGTCCGTGAACGCGAGGGCTACACCTATGCCGAGCGGGAAGCGATCTTCCACGAGGTGACGCTGATGTCTTCGCCAGAGGAACAGGCCCGCTTCTCGACCTATTACAACGGCTCCAACCCCAAGAGCCCGCAATACGCCTATGGCACCGACACCAAAGCCGAGATCAAGATCCGCTCGATCTCCTTCCTGAATGACGGGCTGGCACAAGTCCGGTTCTACAAGACCGAGACCAACGAACGCGAAAACCTGACGGCGCAAAGCCTCTGGGTCTCGACCATCGGCTTCGACTTCGACGCCGATGCGGAGATCAGCGCCGAGGATCGCACGATCAATCCTCTTGGCTTCATCGTCAGCACCTATCGGGCCGACCCGGAGGTGACGGAATGATCCTGCGTACAGCCCTCATCACCTGTCTGGCGCTCAGCGCCGCTGCGCCTGCCTTGGCGCTCGACATCCCGAACCCTTCGCGCTCCGACAGCCGCGTTCGGTCCGTCAGCTACAACGAATGGGACGTGGTCCGTGTCGTCGGCACCCTGCGGACTTCCGTGCAGGTTGTCTTTGCCCAGACCGAGGAAATCATCGACGTGGGCAGCGGTGACACCGTCGCCTGGGAGATCGTGCCGCGCGGCAACATCCTCTATCTCAAGCCACGCGAGACCAACCCACCGACCAACCTCCAGATCGCGACCATGCGCGAGGATGGCACCACCCGGACTTATTCCTTCGAGCTGATCGTCCGGGACGGCGCGATCACCAACAACTCCAAGGATGTCTATTTCCAGATCAGGTTCGCCTACCCGACCGACGAGGCCAACCGCCGCCGCGCAGAAGCTGCTGACCAGAAAGCACGGGCGCAGGAAGAGGCCGCCAAGGCACGGCTGGCCGAATCCGTGGCAACTTCTGGCTCGAAGAACTGGCGCTATCTGGTCGCCGGATCGCATGACCTCCAGCCCTCGCAGGCCTACGACAACGGGGAAATGACGGTTCTGTCCTTCTCGCGGATGAACCGGATGCCCTCAGTCTTTGTGGTGGACAGCACCGGCACCGAGCGCATGGCGAACACCACCGTCCGCAAAAACCAGATCATTGTGCATGATGTGGCCCCCGAAATGCGCCTGCGCCTCGGGAACCAGGTCACCGCACTCTACAACATGGGGCTGGGATCTTCGTCTGGTGGCTACACCGGCACCGGCACCAGCAGCCGCTCCGTGCAGCGCGAAATCATCGGACAGTAATCATGACGACTGAAGAGCAAGCACCGCAGGACGGTGCGCCCGAACCCGTTGAGAACGGCATCGAGGGCGAGCGCGGCATCTCCTCGATCACCAGCGCCAAATCCGCCGGTCTGAACGAGAAGAACAAGAAATTCCTCGTGGCCGCTGGCCTGGTCTTTCTTGGCACGATGGCCTTCCTCCAATGGCCTTCCGACGAAGAGCCTACACCGCCCGAAGAAACCGAGCGCCAACAGACCACGATCCGGCCTGGGCAGAACTTCGAGCCTGCGGAACTGCCCCAAGACCAGGAGCAACAGGACCAGCCAGAGGTGGCCGACCCCGCCCCCGAAACCCCGGTTGGCCCGATCGAGCGCGTGCGCCGCGAAGAACAACTGACCCCGGCGGAGCCGAGCGAGGCCGAACAGCTTTACGAGTCCTCGAAGCGCGCGCCTGTCATGGCCTATCAGGGCAATCTGACGGGCCTTGCCGGATCGGCGGCCCAGGCAGGCACCGATGCCGGGGCCAATCTCTTTGGCGGCTCGGCCGAGGGCGCGGGCGGCAAGCTGACGGGACTGGCGGCTGAACTTGTCACCAGCGACCGGCAATCGGAAAAAGCCACCGTCCTCGCCCATCCGAACCTGACCGTGACGCAGGGCACGACGATCCCCTGTTCACTCGATACGGCGATGGACTCGACGGCCCCTGGCATGGTCCGCTGCACCGTGACCGACGATGTCTATTCGACCACGGGCGCGGTGATCCTGCTGGATCGCGGCACCCGTGTCATTGGCGAGTACAAGGGCGGGATGCAGCGGGGCCGCAAGCGCCTCTTCGTCATCTGGACCCGTGCCGAAACCCCAAACGGCGTGATCGTGAACCTCGGTTCTCCCGGTGCCGATGCCCTTGGTCGTACCGGCTTCGATGGCGACATCGACACCCAGTTCTGGACCCGCTTCGGCGGCACGATGATGCTGTCGATCATCGACGATGCCCTGATCGTCGCCACCACCTCCGGCGATGGCGAAGATGCCTCTTACGAGAACTCCCGCGCGGCGGCGCGCAGCCTCGCCCAGACGGAGCTAGAAAACACCATCGACGTGCCCGTGATCCTGCGGAAAAACCAAGGCGAAGAGGTCTCGGTCATGGTGGCCCGCGATCTCGATTTCTCCGGCGTCTACCGGCTGAAATGATGGAGAGGCCCATCCTGCCGCAAGAGAGGCCCGTGCCCCCGGCGCTGGCCTCTCACATGGCCCCGCTGTCACCCTTCTTAGAGCGCCACGACGTTCTGGAAATCTGCATCAACCGCCCCGGCGAGGTCTTCGTCGAATATGCCCACGGGACATGGGAGCGGGTCGAACTGCCCGATCTGACCTATGCCTTCCTGACCGGCCTCGTCGCGACCGTGGGCACCTTCTCCCGGCAAAAGCTCAACGAGACGACGCCGCTCCTCTCCGGCTCCCTGCCGCGGGGCGAGCGCATCCAGATTGTGCTGCCGCCTGCCGTCCCGGCGGGCACGGTCAGCATCACCATCCGCAAACCAGCGCAGCGGACCTTCACGCTCGACGAGCTTTTGGGTCAGGGCATGTTCGAGGGCGTCACCAACGCCCCCTCCGCCTTGTCTGGCGAGGATGAAGCCCTCCTTGACCATCACCGCAACGGCGACTGGAAGACGTTCCTGAAGGCCGCTGTGCTGGCGAAGAAGAACATCCTCGTCTCAGGCTCCACCGGCTCGGGCAAGACGACCTTCTCGAAGGCGCTGATCCCGCTGATCCCGACCAGCGAGCGACTGATAACCATCGAGGACACCGTCGAGCTGGAGCTTCCCCAGCCCAACGTGGTGCGGATGATCTATTCCAAGGGCGGTCAGGGCGAGGCCAAAGTCACGGCCCGTGACCTGCTGGAAAGCGCGCTCCGGATGCGGCCCGACCGCATCTTCCTGCAGGAGCTTCGCGACGCTTCGGCCTTCTACTACCTGCGCAACGTCAATACCGGGCATGGCGGGTCGATCACCACAATACACGCCGACTCCGCCGCGCTGGCCTTCGAGCAGCTGGCCCTTCTGGTGAAGGAAAGCGAAGCCGGGCGCGACCTCAAGCGCGAAGAGATCAAGGACATGCTCACCCAGATGGTCGACGTAGTGGTGCAGATCAAAAAGACCGCCGCCGGGCGCAGGGTAACCGAGGTCTATTTCGATCCCCACAGAAAGCTGGGGGGTGCCACATGATCGTCCAGAACTGGCATCGCCTTGGCACACCCGCGCGGGCTGCCGCCATCTCGGCCGCGGTCGTGTTCGCCGTGGCCGGGGGGCTCATCACCGCCGCCTATGTCATGCAGTGGGGGCTGAAGGTTCCGCTCCACCTGCCCCGCGACCTGTTGCTCTGGCCGCAGGCTGCGCTGGCCGGATACACCGATCCCGAGACGGTCAAATGGATCAAGCTCTCCGGCTATGCCGGGCTGCTGCCGACCATCGTCATCGCTGCCGCCATCCTTAAGGCGCAGCCGAAGCCGGACGTGCATGGCCGCGCCGAGTTCGCACGCGCCCGCGACATCCGGCAGGCGGGCATGAGATCGAAGGCAGGCCTCATCGCGGGCTTCACCGGCTCTCTGCCCTCCCGTCACTATGGCAAGCGGATCGACAAATGGGGCCGCGCAGTCGAGCAAGGCGGCGCGGTCAAGATCCAGAAGGCAGGGCATCTGACGCACAAGAACCTGCTGGTGTATGGCGGCGACGAACACGTCCTGCTCTATGCCCCGACCCGCTCCGGCAAGGGCGTCGGCGTGGTGATCCCGAACCTCCTCAACTGGCCGGACTCTGCCGTGGTCCTGGACATCAAGAAGGAAAACTGGACCCTGACCGCAGGCTTCCGCAAGGCAGGCGGCCAAGAGGTGTTCCTGTTCGATCCCCTAGACCCGGACGGTCGTACGCATCGCTGGAACCCGCTTTCGACGGTTCGGCGCGGCACCGATTACCAGATCGAGGATCTTCAGCGGCTGGCCGATCTGTTCATTCCGGTGGCCTCGAAAGACCCGTTCTTCGACCGGGCGGCACAGACGGCCTTTGTCGGCGTCGGCGGCTATCTGGCCGAAACGCCGGAACGGCCCTTCACCTTGGGGGAAATCTATCGCCAGCTCACCCTGACCCCGGACTTCGTCCAGACCTTCCGGAAGCGGATCGAAGTCAGGAAGGCCTCCGGGCGTCCGCTGTCGCTTCAGACCGTCTCGACCCTCAACGACTTCCTCTCAAAAAGCGAAAACACCTTCGAGAGCGTGAAATCCACCATCACCGCCAATCTTGGCGTCTTCGCCAACCCGATGCTCGACCGCGCGACCGCCGCCTCGGATTTCGCCTTCGCCGATCTGCGCCGCAAACGGATGACGATCTATGTCGGCATTACCCCCAACAACCTCGGTCGCCTCGGGCCGCTGATGAACCTCATCTTCCAGTCCTGCGTCGATGCGAACATGCAGGAGCTGCCCGAGCACAATCCGGCGCTGAAACACAAAATCCTGCTCTGCATGGACGAGTTCGCCTCGGTCGGGGAGCTTCCGGCCTTCAAGCGCGGCATCGGCTATTTTGCAGGTTACGGCATGAAGGTCCTGACCATCGTCCAGACCCCGGCCCAGCTGGCCGACATCTACGGCCAGGACGGCGCCGATGCCTACATGGACAACTCCGGCGTCAGCATCGTCTTCACCCCGAAGGGGGTGAAAGAGGCGCGCAACCTGTCGGAACGGCTCGGCACGCATGGCGTAGAGGCCCGCAGCGAGTCCAAGTCCAAATACCTCGCCAACCGCAAGGGCACGACCGTCAGCCACAGCGAGCAGAAACGCTCCCTCATGCTGCCGCAGGAGCTGCTGCAAATGGACCAGAGCGAGGCCCTGGTTTTCGTCGCCGGACACCCACCGATCCGGGCGAAGAAGATCAGGTTCTATGCCGAAGCGGCGCTTCTCGAACGCTCCAAGGTGCCGCCGCCCGTGGTTCCCAAGATCGACCGCAACGCCTTGGCTGAAGCTGTGGCTTCCCTGAGAGACGAGAACGCGATGCTGCGCGAGAGCGTCTCCACCCTGCAGACCAACTTCGACAAGCTGGCCGGTCTGAAAGCCTTCCAAGCCGCGAACGTCGCCAATGGCGAACCTGCCGAAGTGCCGATGACCGACGAAGAGATCGCCAACCCCGACGGCATCTCCTTCGACCGGCTGGCACTGAGCGGGCAGAAGGCACAGGCGAAAATCAAGGAGCTGAACAAGGCCGGACAGGTCGGAACACGCAAGGGCGCGGCGGACATCCTCGCCGCCCTCGGCTGTGACGTCGCCCCCGCCAAAGCCGAAAGGAAACGGAATGCCTGAGACGGACAAGAGCACGAGCTTCACGCTCTCCTATGCGCATATCGACAAGGAAGAGCGCTTCACCTCGGCCGCCGCCGCAGGGCGTGCCTTCGCGGATGCCGATGCCAGCCAGCACCCGCGCGTGATCGAGGCCACGGATAAAGGCGCGCGCACCGTCGCCCACACGGTCACCATCGGGAGGGACATCCAGAAGTCCGTGCCCACGCTCGACAGCGTCCGCAAGGATCTCACCGATCTCAACCGCGATGGCACGGCCCCTTCCCGCATGTCGCAGACAAACATGGAATTCTGGATCGGCTATCATGATCGGGTCGCGGAGAAGGTCAGCCCGGAAAAGCAGCACAAAGACCAGTGCTCGATCTCGCCAAGCGAGAGACAAAAGGTCAAACCGGATCAGGATCGCTTTGACCTGCCCGTTAGTTACCACGACAGGTTTCTTGTCACGAAGGCACGGGGCCAGCAGGACCTCTACCGTTCCTATGATGATGCCAGGCCTGCGATCATCGACAAAGGCGACCAGCTCAGCACCCGGAATGCGGATCGCGGGACCGCAATGGACATGATCGAGCTGGCCGCGCATCGCGGATGGCAGAGCCTGAAGGCGAGAGGGCCGGAGGAGTTCCGGCGCGAAATGTGGATTGAGGGCACCGCCCAAGGCCTGAAGGTTCAGGGCTACCGCCCTACAGAAATGGATCAGGAGGAGGCCAACCGCCGGTCCCAGATGATCGGAGAACGTGCCATCGAACGGACAGACCGTGCCCCCATTTCCGCCAATCCCAAAACCGTCGACCGCGAAGGCCAGCAGGCCGCGCCACGCCAAAGCTATTCCGACGGCATCTCCGGCAAGATCACCGACATCGGCACCGCCCCCTATCACAACCGCGAAGGGGCTGACCCCGTGCCCTTCGTCGGCCTGACCACCAAAGCGGGCAAGGAAGAGCATATCTGGAGCGTCACCCTCCCTGCCGCGCTCGAAAAGCATGACCTGAAGGTCGGTGACCGCGCGACCTTCTTCTCTCCCGGCGTTGAGCCCGTGACCTACAAAACCAAGGATCAGCAGACCGGCGAGGAAGTCGAACGGCAGGGACACCGTCGCCTCTGGGACGCCAAGAACATTGAGCGCGAAGCACAGCCGCAACATGCGGCACAGGGGAAATCTGCGGCGAAAGCAACCACTGAGGAAACACCGATGGCCGACAAGCAGCGCGAACAGAACACCAAATCAGATCGGCTCGAAGACCGGATCAAGCGCTACGAACCGGGCGACCATGCCGCCAAAGGTCCGGCCAGCGTTCTGGCCCACATGGACGCGCGGCTTCGGGCTGAAGGTGTCTCAGAGAAAGACCGAGAGACCGCCCGTGACCATGCCGCCAAGCTTCTATCCCAAGGCATGAAGGCCGGAAGACAGATCCCTGTCCAGAAACTCGCTAACGTGACTAAGGAGCAAGAGGCTCAAATGCGTGGAACCTCTACCAAGGATGTAAGACCTGTTCCGGAACGTCAGATGACGGAACAGGCCAAGGGCGGTCGCTCTAGATAGAGCCTTGAGGCAAGCAAAACTAGAGATCAAGAAGGAGAGCGAAGCGTGCCCTCTCAGTCGGCACTCCGATCTCGATAGCGGCAGCTTCGATCTTCTCGCGCTCGCGATCACCACCGTAATAGGAGATGATCCAGTCTACATCATCTGACAAATGTTCCAAAATTTCCGCAAAATAAGGAGCGTCAACTTGGGCAAGACCATGTCCTAGAACATAAACCTCAGTCACATCATTGAGCCCCGTGAAGAATGCCCGGTTGCGCTGGATAATCTCTGCTGTTGGCTTGAAGGTTTCGCGAAAATATTCATCTATTAGTCGGTAGCCACCAGCCACGCGCGTATCCGTATCCTCGTCGATACGAGCTTCCCACCGGTCTTCATTCCCCGGCGTCCAGCCGTGCCCAAGCACAATATCAGCAGTCGTATCGGCCAGAGAGCCGTGAATGTGCAAAACATTAGCCGCGCCGTAGAGTACTTGGACCGTAGGCGTGTAGTTGAAGTTGAGGAACTTAGCTCTCGGATCGATGGAGCGGACAGGGAAGAGTTTTTGGGACGGCATTTCAAGTGTGTTCAGCCAACGCACGAAATTACGATGAAGACCGACAGACAGGGCGCGGATCACCCTGTCGAGTTCGTATTCAAAGTCATGGTGGCCTGAATCACTCCAGTCATCTGCTCCGTAGCTCGGCAGAAAGTTCAACCCGTAGTCTAGAAGCTGATCGGTGTCGAAATACTCTAAATTGTTCTCTAGATCCGACCAAGCATTCTGCTCATTGCCTTCGGCGTCGACCCAAGTCGGGAGAAACTCCTCAACCGCGCTATGTACCTCGCGATCGACGACCTCTATCCAGCTTCCGAAGTCCGTGTATCTGGATTTGATCCCGTGATGGATGTCGAACCCATTACCAATTATGAAGAGTTTAGTCATGGCGCTGGCACCCCTCCAGTGGTCACACCCGCAGCCTGAGCACGCCAACTCAGCGATGCAAGTAGCTACAAATTTTTATCGTTCACGGTCGCCCTTGTCTGGCGCGCGCTTCGTCAGGGTTTGTTCACGAACGGGGCTTTCGACCGAATTTCCGCGCTCGTGGGGCGCGGAACGCGCAGCACCCTGCCCCACCAGAGACCGGGCGATCTCGGCGCGTTGCGTCGTCGTCTCAGTCAGTCGCGCCGCAAACCGTTTGGTTTCCCGCGCAAGGTCACGGTCCCTCGGGTCGGTTGATCCGGCCAAGATCGTCGCGGCCTGGTCATAGGTCGCCATCACCCTGTTGCGCCGCGCGATCAACGCGTCATCCCATGCCTTCTGCGGCAAGCGCCCGCCGTTGTCTTCGAGATCGCGCCGAACCTGGCGCATCTTTCGGGCGTCAGCCAAGGGCTTACCGCCCCGTTGCCTGATCTTGTAGACAGGCGTGAACTCTCCCCGGCGCGTCACGCCTCGGGCATGGCGCGGGGTGGATTCCGCCTCTATCCCCCGGGTCCGGAGCTTCTCGGCAAAAGTGTCCCGCAGGCGTTGCAGATCGGCTTTCCGCAAGCTCAGCTTCTGACCGTCTTCGCCAACGGTGCGCAGCGTCAAGTGCACATGGGGGTGATGCGTGTCCGTGTGCAGGGCCATCGCGTAGTCGTGCCGTCCCTGGAATTCCTGCCGCGCCAACGCCCGAACCGCGTCTTTCACTGCTTCAGCATTCACCGTGCCGGGCATCGAAAACACGATGCTGGTCGTGATCCTCGTCCGGTCCGTGGCAGAGCCTTCGCGTCGATCCTCGTCGTGTTTCCCTAGCCACTCGCGATAGATCGCACCAACCTGCGTCCGCCCGTTGAAGGCCTCCCCGCGATCATTCTCGACCTCGATCTTTCCGTTTCGGCTGATGTAGGCGAGATGCTCTGAGGCCCTGACCGCTTCAGACGCTCGGTTGACCTTGATCGGATTGCCGGACTTGTCATTCTTGGCGGGCTTGGACACCTTCACCATGACCTCCGGCACACCCTTGACGACACGGGCCAGCCGCGCCTTGTCTGCCGCCGAAATCGTCTGTGAAAGAGAAGAGGAATGATCCGCATCCAAGGCCCCAGCCTTGCGCTTTCTGCCCCCGCTTTCGACGGATCCCCCAGCAGGCTTGTTCAGTTTCCTGTTGGCCTCTGATTCCCAGCAGTCCTGGAACCCCAGCTCCGATTTGAAATCACTCATGACGGATCATCTTCCCCGGACTGGAACTGGAAGCGGCCTTCTGCATACACACTGAGCGCCATGCGCAACTTGGCGACGTCCTGGCGCAAGCCCTCGACTTCTGCCTTGGTCAGATCTGCGCCTGCGCCCGTCAACACACCTCGGTTCAAGGCATAGGCAATCTGGTTGGCGTTGACGGCCAGGCCGCGAAGCTGGCGATAGGCAGCGCGAACGCCCCGTCTCTCGCCCGCCACCATCTGCGGTGCATTGCGCATCCGGGCCGACAGCAACGCAGCAGCCCAGGTCGATGCCGTGACGCCTTGGGACCGCGCCTCTTCCTCCAGATCCTGCCGCACATCGGCAGCCAGTCGCACCGTAACCTTGCCCTCTCGCCGCGCGCGGGAAGTCGGACGGCTTGGCGGCGGTGCAGCCTCGTCCTCATCCAGCGCCAGACCGATCAGGCGCCCTAAAAAGACCGACACTGTTTGCCCTTCTGATGCCGCCAAGGCCGCCAGCTGCGCATGGCGATCGGGCGGCAGATAGGTCATCGCGGCTTTCTTCTTTGTCGGCATTCTAACTCAAAGGTGCATTACTTGCTGGCGCTTAGCCTATCCTGCATTAGTCACAACCCTAGCCCCAAACGTGGTCCGGCATTAGTCACAACCCTAGCCCCAAACGTGGTCCGGGACCACGTTTTCCGCGTTCTTCGTCAAGGCTGGGCAAGATGCCGCCGCGGGCGCGAGATGTGGTTCCAGACCACATCGAAAGACCATGGACCCGACGCTGGTCGCAAAGAAAAACGCAGCGTCCGAAGGCGGTGCGTTTCGATCCGTCAGGCCCACGTTCCGAGGGCTAGCCCCAGAGGAAGAGCAGTCGATTGCGCGGGGTGACGCGGAAGACGAGGCTATCGAGATAGAACGACAACGCACTCAGGACGACGAACACGCCCGCCATCAAAACCGGCGCGATGATCCGATAAACGAATGGGACCTGATCGACGGCATCAACGCCGTAGCCGGTGAACATCATCACCGCCCCGGCCACCGCGGCGACCAAATGCAGCACCATCAGCACCGTGAGCGCCGCTTGAACCGGCGTGCGGAGCAGCAGCATTGCGTTCCAAAGTGCGATCTTCACCATGTCTCTTCCTCCTCAGTTTCGCAGCAGTTCCACCAGTTCGACCTCGGCCAGCGGCACCTCCTCTAGCCGCCCCCCCTCCTCGAAGCGGATGAGCACAGACTTGGTGTTCGACGCGGGCTGGTCGAGAAGCGCCTGGCCAAGCTGTCCTGCATGACGGACCAGAAGAGCGGGCGAAGCGCTGGCGACGCGCGGTCGGGACAGGGTCTGAGTAGCTGCCGCAGGCGCTTCACCCGGCTCGCTCACCTGCCCTCTCACATCCATCCTCTCGGCGCTTGCGTGAGAGGTATCTCTCGGATCTTCCGCTTGAGATCTTTCGGGTGCAAGCGGTGCGGCGCCACTCACGTCGTGCGCGGCCGGTTTGGCTTCGATCTCTCCCCGCAGACGCTCGACGGTCACGCGAGAAATATCCCCCGTCTCAGTCTCACTGAGAAACTGCCGAACGGCGGCTTCGTCCTTCTTCCAGAGCGTGTTCAAGTCCGACAGGGCGCGGATCGGGGCGTTCCGGGCGGCTGCATCTCGCAACGCATCAGGCATCCTGGCCAGGGCGGCGAAGCGCGACACCTCGCCTTCGTTCCAGCCAAGCGCCTCGGCAATCGCGCTGCGCGACTCGCCCGCTGCCCGCATCGCAGCGACCGCGTCCGCGACCTCCAGGGTCGATAAGTCGGCCCGCTGCACGTTCTCGGTCAGCTGCGCCATGCGCAGCGCGTCCGTCATCTCGCGCACGACAGCCGGAATCCTGATCAGCCCCGCCAGCTTCGCGGCTTGGAAGCGCCGCTCGCCCATGATCAGCATGTGCTTCCCGGCATCGTCGGCAGGTTGCACCATGATCGCTTGAAGCACCCCTTGGGTCCGGATGCTCTCCGCCAGCGAGGCCAGCTGATCCTTGTCGAAATGCCGACGGGGCTGCTCGGGGTCCGGCACGATGTCATCGAGCAGGATCTCACGCTGCCCGGCCTGCGCCGATTTGTTCTTCCGCGTCAGGGCCGCGAGATCGCCGCTCTTCTTGAGCCGGTCCAGCGTCTGCATCGTGCTGCCAAATTTCTTCTGGGCCATGGCTCAATCCTCCTTCTCGATAGCCTCGATGAACCAGTCGAAGAAGGCGCCGAACTCGGCGGCAGCCTCCTTGCCGCTGGCGGTCGGCACCTCGAACACCGGAATTCCTTCCGCTTCGGCCGCCTCGTACCCGACGCGGTTCCGGATGGCATGCGGCACCAGAAGGTTGGAATAGGACTCCGCAACGGCCAGCAGCGTCTCGCGCTCGGTCTTCTTCACCGCGTCAAATCGCGACGGCAGCAGGCCCAGGAACTGGATGCCCTCGTTAATCTCCTGCACCTGCACGAAGGCTTTCAGTACGCCCTCGACACCATCGAGTGAAAACCGTTTCAGCTCGATGGGCGACAACATGAAATCCGCCGTCAGAAGCGCACCGTAGACCAGTGCCGAGAATGTCGGCGGCGTGTCCACGATGCAGAAATCCGCGCCGTCCAAGCCGTCCAGCGCCGCCACGGTGCTTTGCAGCACCGTATCGTCCGAGCTGACAGGTACGTCGCGGTCCCCTTCGATCAGGACGACCTCGCCAGGATCGACGGAAAGGCTCGGCGCTTCGCCGCTCTCCAGCATCTGCAATGCGTTTCCGACGATCCGCGTGCCGCTCAGGGCGCTGGTGAGGTTGCGTTGCCCGTCCAGATCAACGGCGATCACCGAATAGCCCGCGCGACCGAGGTAAAAAGCAATCTGGCTCGCCACGGTGGTCTTCCCGACGCCGCCCTTGTTATTCGCGATGACGATCGTCTTCACGGTCTGCTCCTTTCTCGTCGGTCTTCGGGCCGATACCCCATTGCACAAGCGCCGCGAGGACGATCTCGCCCATTGTCGTTTCCCGCTCGAAGGCCTCGCGCTTCAGGGCGCGATGCACGTCGACGGGCATATTCATGGAAAACATGCGTGTTGGATTGCGCATCGACCTCTCCGCAAAACGCAGTCGGAATTCGGCTGACATATGCGCGGCGCCCTGATGCAGGGCGACTGACCTCGGCCACAGGCCGCCGCGGCGAGACAGATGTCTCGGCGCGGCAAATTTTTCCTGGGGCCAGGCCGCGTGCCTGTAGTGGCGTCCATAGAGTCATACATATGTATGGACTTCAAACAGATGGGGCCCGCAATTGCGGGCCCCTTGCGAAGTCTTGCCGATTGGCTCAGGCGGCGCGTGCAGCCCCTCCGGCAGCCGCCCCCTCGAGAACAAAGTCCGCGGCCTTCTGCGCGGCGCTCGCCGCCTTGAAGATCGCCCGCTTGTCCTCTTTCAACACCCCAAGCCAGCCCTCGAGGTAAGACGCCGCCTCGTCGATGGTCGGCTCGACGCCAATGCGCGCGCCAAGGAAGCAGCTGCCGATTTCGGCAATCAGCTCCTCGCGGGCATAGTCCGCCTTGGTGCTGCCGACCTTGAAGCGGTCCAGCCGCGACCGATGCCCTGTCCAATGGCAATTATGCCGACATCGGCATAAGGGCCATAATGCCGATGTTCGGATTATGCCGCGCCGATCTTTGCAACCTGTTGCGGTATTGGAAGACCGGCGCGGCGTGTCAGCATAATTCAGAGCGCTTCGAGGAATGCCAGCAACTCGTCACCCGGCCGATACCGTCCG